>JAPKAM010000020.1 GCA_028825265.1 Planctomycetota bacterium | reverse complement strand
TGATCTCAGCGCGAGATGAAGCCTCGATGTTTCTGATAGTAGTGCTGGTGATACTCCTCCGCTCGCCAGAATTTCGGCAGCGGTGAGATGACCTGGGTACAGCAGCTTCGACCTTTCAACAGACCTTCTTCTGCAAGTCGATCGATCTGTTGCTGCACTTGTTGTTCTTCTTTCGAATCGTTGCAAAAGACCACCGAACGATACTGACTCCCGACATTGGCACCCTGCTGATCAGGGGTGGTGGAATCGTGGAGTGCGAAGAACCGCTTCACCAGATCACTGTATCTGATCTGATCGGGGTGGTAGTGGATCTCCACCGTCTCGGCATGACCCGTCTGGCCACTGCAAACCTGCTCATAGGTGGGGTGGTCCAGATGCCCCCCCATGTAACCGGAGACGACGTCAACGACGCCGTCGAGGGCCGCAAAGCGATCCTCCATTCCCCAGAATCAGCCGCCGCCAAACCATGCGGTGGCCAGTTCGGCGTCAGGACCGGCAGGCGCCTCGGCCGATTCGGCGATTCCCCTTGAAATCGGCTGCCCCTCGTCATGGAAGTGCAGAGCGAGGGCATTGAGACAATGTCGGAGACCGGTGGGAGCGGGCCCATCTGGAAATTGATGGCCCAGGTGAGCATCACATCGTCCACAGGTGATCTCTGTGCGAACCATTCCGCCGCTATCATCACTTTTCCTGGTCACATGCTGGGGGTCAAAGGTGTCGAAGAAGGAAGGCCAGCCGGTGCCCGAATCGAACTTGTGAATCGATCGATACAGTGGCAACTGACACACCACGCAGCAATAGACTCCGGCATTCTTTTGCGCCAGATGGCCGCCGCAGAAGGGTGCTTCCGTACCGGACTTCTGGGTGACATGGTGCTGTTCAGGGGTCAGTTTTTCGACCAGTTCCCGCATCTGCGTAGCGGTCGGTGCAGAGAGGGGAAACCCGCTGCCAGACATCTCTGATTTGGTCTCATTCATGGTGTCATTCCTCTCGATGGCGCGGTCACCGATCCCCTCAACGAGGGGCTTCAACGATGGTACCCTCGGAGCCAGTAGTTCCCAACCAGGAACTTGTACAGCAGAACGATGCTCCCAGCCGTGCGATCCCCGGAGGTGAAATTGGAAGACATTCAGGATTCTGAAGCCGCGCCGCAGGACTCACTGACGTGGGAACAGTTTCGAGATCGATTCATCCCGGCTCTGGGCCCCTTCGCACCCGGCTTTTCCAGGGAGTCCTTGGCCCGCCATGCCTGGCTGGTCAGAGAAAAAAACCAGGTGATGAATCTGACCCGGATCACCGACCCAGAATCGATGGCGATTCGTCACACCGCCGATTCGTTGGCAGCGCTCCCATTACTGGCAGAAGGCGGCGAGCAGTTGTTCAAGCACGTGCTCGATCTGGGAACCGGCGCCGGTTGGCCAGGCCTCTCCATCGCCCTCGCTTGCCCCCACCTGCGAGTGACCCTGATCGATTCGACGCGTAAGAAGGTCGATTTCCTCCAGACGGTGGTCGATGAACTGGGAGTGCAAGATCGAGTTACCTGTGTCTGGGGTCGATTCGAGGAGTGGATCCGAGACCACCGCAAGGAAGTCGACCTGGTCACCGCCCGAGCGGTGGGACCCGTCGAAAGGCTGCTGGGCTGGTGCACCAACAACTATTTCGGCCCGATGCTGCTATGGAAAGGCCCTGCTGCCGATCTTGAATTGAAGACGGTCGAGGGATGGATGTGGAAGCGGCGTCTCTTCGTCGCTCTCGATGAGGCGTATCAAATTCCGGGCGACGAGGCGGTTCGTCGATTGATCCTCATCGATCATCAACGCAACTAGACCGGCATATCAGTCCCTTTATTTTTGCTCCTCGTCGACGCGACGAAATTGTGCTGCTGGCCCTCCGTTGCCGGAGGAACGAGACCTCAGCGATGAGAAGATCGCAGATGCTCCTGAAACCACCAGCACTGCTGCCAGGGCGTACTGAAGGATATCGGGGAACTTGAAGATCATCAGTCCCGAAAAGAGTAGGAAAATTCCCAGCAGAAGTTTGCCATCCACAATCATCGAAACAGCCTTTCAAAAGCAGATCCCCAGACACTCTAGGCCCCGTGAACATCGATCTCAAGTGCCAGTCCCATACCACCACTGATGCAGAGCGTCGCGAGTCCCTTGCCTCCTCCGCGCCGCCTCAACTCGTGTAACAAGGTCGTCGTGATGCGCGCACCGGTCGCTCCGATGGGGTGACCGAGGGCGATCGAACCGCCGTTGACATTGAGCCGTTGACGATCGATCGGAAGTTCCCTGAGACACGCAATCACCTGGGCGGCAAACGCTTCATTCAACTCGACCAAGTCAAAGTCCTCGATCTTACGACCCGTTTTTTCCAACAACTTTCCGATCGCAGGGACCGGACCGATGCCCATTCTCTGCGGCTCGACTCCAGCGCGTGCCGAAGCTCCGAGGGTCGCCAAGATCGGCCACCCCTCACTACGAGCCAGTTCTTCATCTGCGATGAGCAGAGCACAGGCGCCATCGGTAATTCCCGATGAGTTGCCTGCGTGGATCGAACCGTCCTTCTTGAACACCGGTTTCAGTCGGGCCAGACCCTCGATGGAAGCACCGTCCCTCGGATGCTCATCGGTGTCCACCACCGTCACACCCTTTCGCCCGGGGATTTCCACTGCGGCGATCTCATCGGCGAAGCGGCCCTCTTGCCGAGCCTTCTCGCAACGCTGCTGACTCTCGACGGCATAGGCATCTTGTTCTTGCCGATCGATGGAAAACTCCTCGGCGAGGTTTTCCGCAGTCGCCCCCATCAGTTGATCGGCCATTGGACAGTGGAAACCGTCGCGATACATCCCATCGACCAGTTCTCCCTGACCGAGGCGATATCCCTGTCGGGCACCCAGCAGGTAGAAAGGAAGTTGTGACATGCTCTCGGTCCCTCCGGCCACCATCACCTGTGCGTCGCCTCGCTCGATGGCATCGCGCGCCTCGATGATGGAGAGCAATCCAGATCCACACGCCATGTTGATGGTGACTGCAGTGGAGGAGACCGGTATTCCCGACCGCACAGAGATCTGGCGAGCCACGTTGGGGCCGCCGCCAGCTTGTCGACCACAGCCAAATCGTAACTCGTCGACCCGGTCGGGGGAGATCCCCGCCCGTTCGAGTGCAGGGATCACGGCTGCCACCCCGAGGTCTGCCGGAGAAAGAGATGACAATCCACCGAGAAACTTACCGATGGGAGTTCTGACGGCGGAACAGATCACAGCACGGTTCATGAACGAACTCCCATCAAGGAGCGGGCTACGATGATCTTTTGCAGATCCTCGCCGCCGCCAAAGGGCACCGCAGTCTGAACCTCACGATAGGCTCGCTCGACCGGATATTCGCGGCTGTATCCGTTCCCCCCCAGCACCTGAACCGCATCGCGGGTGGCTCGATACGATGCCTGCTTGGCCGCCAGATTGGCCATCGAAGCCTCACGAGTCGCCGATTTCCCTCGATCATAGAGTCCGGCGGCTCGCCACAGCAGCAACCTGGCGCTCTCGATCCCGGTCGCTGCCTCGGCCAACATCGCTCGAACCGAGCCGAAGCGATCGATGCTCCTGCCGAATGCTTTTCGCTGCGAGGCATACTGGAGCGCGTGGCTGATCGCTCCCCGGGCAACTCCGAGGACCACCGCGGCCGCACCCAGGCGAGACATCTCCACCACTCGAGAAATCGCTGGCCAACCGATGGCTCCCGTCAGCGCGGCCTGGGATTCAATTCGAACCCCATCGAGTTGCAGGTCGCAGAAGCCGGATCCACGCAGGCCCAGAACATCTCGCACCGGCTCCCGCGTACACCCCTCGGTGGAAGGATCGACGACGAAGCCGCCCAGATCTTGCAGTTGTTCGTCACCATTTCTGGCCACCACCGTTACCAGGTTTGCCATCATGCCCCCGACCACCCATCTCTTGCGGCCATGAAGGGAGAATCCATCCGGCTCTTGCCCTGCCGAGCAGGTGATCCCAGATGTATCGGATTCCGCCTCGACTTCCGCCAGGGCAAAAGTCGCCACCGTCTCTCCGCTGGCCAGTGCCGGCAACCAGCGCTCACGCCCCTCTTCATCCGCCAGGTAGTGGATCGCCGCGGTTCCCTCGAACAGGTGCGACGCGACCACCACCCCAGTCGAACCGCAGCAGCGTGAAATCTCCTCCACCACCAGACAAGCCGTGAGGAGATCGAGTTCGGCTCCACCAAACTTTTCCTCGATGGTGAGTCCAAGCATTCCCAGTTGTGCCAGTTCTGAGATGACATCGGTGGGCAACTCCTGGGATTCATCGAGGTGCTCAGCCTTCGGAGCAATCTCATTATCGGAAAAGTCGGCCATCATCTGGCGAATTTCCTGATGATGTTCTTCGAAACGAATCACGGCATGTACCTTCCGTTTTTCCAGGCGAACCTGGATCACTGTGCGATCTCGTTCTTATCTGGCTGACACGATGCTTATCTGGCAGACACGATGGAATCGAGGGCCTCACGAATCGAGATTTCCTGACGAGAAACTCGATCCGCCAGTTGCTCGATCGCCTTGGTTCCACCGGCCAGGTCGAGCCCCCTGCGGATCCATTCCTGTTCGGCTCTGCGACGAATGCGACGCACCAGACGTGACCTGACTGCCCTGGGATCGGGCGATTCTCGATGCTTCCTGGCCGTCTCGAGGATGACCGCGACGAGCTGGTCGATCCCATCCCCCTGGAGACAGCTGACTGCGATCGGCTCGAGGCTGTCCAGGTCGTGCGCCATCTCTTCAGCCCTGCGTAGCAATTCCTCGGCTCCTGGCCTGTCACACTTGTTTACTAGCACCCGATCCACGACCTCCAACACACCCGCCTTGAGTAACTGTATCCCATCGCCAGATTCAGGAGACAGCAGCAGCCATGCTTGATCGGTTTCTTCAGCGATCTCCACCTCGAGTTGCCCGACGCCAACCGTTTCGATGATGATGAGTCCAAAACCGCCACGCGCGAGAATCTCTGCGGCAAGATCGGTACAGCCCGCCACTCCGCCGGTCGCTCCACGAGAAGCGATGCTACGAAACCAGCTCGCCTCACCGAGATCGGAGCTGATCCGCGCTCGATCCCCGAGCACTGCACCACCGGTGATGGGACTGCTCGGATCGATGGCAAGAACTGCGACTCTCTCGCCACTCTCGATCAATTTGGGCACCAATTTCGAGATCAGGGACGATTTCCCCACCCCTGGCGCTCCGGTCAAACCGAGCCGAAACGCGGGGGCTGTTTCGGGTAATCCAGCCAGTAACGCATCGGCGACCGACTCATCGGCTTCGACCGCCGTGATGGCTCGCGCGAGTTCGCGGCGAGACCCTCGAGAGATCCCCTCGATCAGGTCAGTGATTTCAGGATCTTCCAAGTCTCACCCCCGACTCGGTCTGACATGACGCGCGATAACCAGCCGCTGGATCTGGCTGGTGCCCTCGTAGATCTCGGTGATCTTGGCATCTCGAAAGAGCCTCTCGACTGGATGCTCTCTCCCGAGCCCCGCTCCGCCGTGGATTTCAAGGGCCATCCGAGCCGCATCATTGGCAATCTCGGAAGCGCTCAACTTCGCCATCGAAGCCTGTCGGGAGTGCGGCAAACCGGCGTCCTTGAGCAGAGCCGCACGGATGGTCAACAACCGGGACGCCTCGATCCGGGTCGCCATGTCGGCAATCTTGTGGGATGCGAGTTGATTGTCGGCCAGCTTTCGGCCAAACATCTGATGACTCTCGGCAAAGTTGACGGTGGCATCGAGACACGCCTGAGCAATCCCGACCCCCTGGGTGGCAATCCCGATCCTTCCCCCGTCGAGGGTATGCATGGCAATCTTGAAGCCCTGCCCCTCTTCTCCGAGCAGGTTCTGTGCCGGGACCCTCATCTCGTCATAAATCAGTTGCACCGTATCCGAGCCACGGATGCCGAGTTTCTTCTCCTTCTTTCCGACCTTGAAGCCGGGCATGGTGTTCTCGATCACGAAGGCATTGATTCCGCGTGAACGCATCGAGGGATCGATGGTGGCGAAGGTAATGATGATCGAGGCATGGCTTCCATTGGTAATCCATGCCTTGGTTCCGTTGAGGACCCATTCATCTCCCTCGCGACGGCATGTGGTCTCAATACCGACCGCGTCCGATCCGTGATCCGGTTCGGTGATGGCATAAGCCCCCAACGCTTCGCCACTGGCGAGACGAGGAAAGAACTGTTGCTGCTGTTCCTCGGTTCCAAAGTGGAGCAATGGACTGGAAAGGAGCGAGTTGTGAACCGAAAGAGTGACCCCGGTGGAAGCACAACCTCGGTTGATCTCCTCGAGCGCCAGGCACAGTCCAAGATTGTCCATGCCGAGCCCACCGTATTGGCTCGGAGCGAGGATTCCCATCATCCCCAGTTTCGCCAGTCGATCGACATTGCTGGCAGGATAGGATTCCTCTCGATCATGTAGATCGGCAGCAGGGATCAGGACCTCGTCGGCAAACTCACGGCATGTTTGCTGCAGCCTTGTATGCTCCGGAGAGAGCGCAGTACCGAGCATGGCACCGAGGCTTCCATCGATTCCAGTAGTGGTCTCTTCATCCCGCATCGATCACACCTTTCGCTCACGAATAGTCGTAGAATCCACGTCCGCTCTTTCGACCCAGGTCGCCTGCTGCGACCATTCTCCGAAGCAATGGGCAGGGTCGGTACTTCGGATCTCCCAGTTCATCCTGCAGTAACTCGAGGATATTGAGACACACGTCGAGCCCGATGAAATCGGCCAGCGCCAGCGGCCCCATCGGATGCCCCATCCCCAGTTTCATCACCTCGTCGATCGCCTCCCGGGTCGCGACACCTTCCATCAAGGCGTAGACCGCCTCGTTGAGCATCGGTGCGAGGATACGATTGGCGACGAATCCTGGGTAATCCTGCGCCTCCCACGGCTCCTTGCCGAGACGACGGGAGAGTTCCAGTGTCGCTTCCACCACCGTATCGGAACTCTTGTGCCCTCGAATCACCTCGACCAACTTCATCATCGGCACCGGATTCATGAAGTGCATGCCGACAAAGGACTCCGGTCGACGGGTGAAATTCGCCAATCGAGTGATGGAGATGGAAGAGGTATTGGAGGCGATCACACCCCCTTCTGCGATCTGAGCATCGAGGGCGGTGATCACCTGCTCTTTCAGCTGTTCGCTCTCGGGCACCGCTTCAATCCCCCATCGGGCACCTGCCGCGGCCTCGATTCCCTCTGCGAAGGTGACCCTGGCAACAATCGTCGCTGCGGCTTCTGCAGTGATCTTCTCCTTCTTGACCATCCTGCCGAGGCTGTTTTCGATGGTTCCTCGGGCTCGATCCAGTGCGCCCTCGAAGGGATCGATGATCACGACGTTGTAACCGGCCTGTGCAAACACCTGGGCGATCCCATTACCCATCGTTCCAGCGCCAACCACCGCCACTTGCTCGACCGAGTCGACCAGTTGTTGAGCAGTTTCAGAGACTTGTGAGGACATGAGACTGGTTCCACCTTCCCGATCTTGAAAACTGAGCCCGACATCGACCTCGAAATGAGAAATGTCTGCGGGTAGATCGTAGGAGCCAGCACAGCAGTGGGCAAGCGGACCGCAGTTTGGCCAGCGGACCGCAGTTGGGCCAGCGGACCGCAGGGGGCAAGTGGGGTCCATCGGATCCCCCTGATCCATACCGGACCGCCCAACCGCCGATTCCGATCAAAAGTTGGGCCCCGGAGCCGAATGCCCCGGGGCCCAATAAAACAGTACTCTCCCGCTGCTGGGAATCAGTTACAGGCGTCGTAGAGCACGCAGTCAAGGGCGTCTGCGGTCGGATCAGGGCCACAGAATCGATGCGGTGCTTCCGGAGCTGTGCCACCATTGAACAAACTGCTCAGGCCATAAATCGGATCCGCAACATTGACCTGACCGTCATCATTGTAATCGCAGGCTGAAACGCAGGAAAAACTCCCCCCGACGAACAGGCCGTCGAGCAGATGAATGATGTCAGCGATGTCGAATCCTCCATCCACATTGCAGTCCCCCCGATCAAATCCACCGGGAGCCACAGGCGAGAGCGTCACCGCACCGTCGATCGGATCGGGAAGATATCCAGCGCCATTCACCACCACCAGATTGTCGACGGTGCTGGTTCCGATGGTGCTGGTCCACTGAAGCGATGAAGAAACTGGCACCGATGATCCTGCGATCGCCCCCGCATTGGTGTCGTAATGGAAGATGAGAACTTCGGTGTCGGTGGCAAAGGCGATGGTCTCGGTCCCCGGAAAACTGAACACGATACCGACGGTGACACCACCAGGAAGAAGTGACTCGGACATGAAATCTGGACCACTGGCGCCGTTCATCGAGGCCAGTGCTGGAGCGGACTCCAGTGAAACTGCCGTCAGTACCCCCGGATCGTGGGCGAGTGACATCGAGAAGCCCTGCGTCGTATTAGGGAATCCTGGGTTGTCGGTTTCTTCTCCGATGGAGATCGCAGCCGACACCGCACCCACACCACTGATTTCATCGAACTCACCGATCACCTGAGGAGCGACGAATCGGTAACCCGCTGGGGTCTCGACCTGGACGTCGCAGATGGCGGTCGCCTGAGATCCACCGCAATACCCGGTCACCAGATAGGTCCGCATCCCGATCGGCGCAGAAACGTCGGTGAAAGCGGTCGCGGTTCCCGGCAAGTTGGCCAGCAATGTACCGTCACGAATCACCTGAATCTGGTCATAGCTCTCGCCATTGACCCAGCCGAGGAGCACCTCGAGAGCCGCACCCTGATTACAGGAGAGGCCAGTGATCGGATCGCAGGTGCACACCGGATCGGCCGCACAGTCGGGGTCGAGACAATCGACCAGGCTATCGAGATCGTCATCGATTCCGTTGCTGCAATCTTCTGGCTGAGGCACCACTAGGTCGATTTGCAAGGAACCGGTGCCCCCCACTCCGGCGGCTGCAGATCCCAGGCGTATCTTGAGCTGATCGCCACCATTGACAGCCACCATCACCTCGGACGCCAGCCCACAGAAATCTCCGTCGCAGGCCACCTGGACCAGAGCGCCGCAGTTCCCCTGGTAAACGATCAAACTCGTATCAAATCCAACTGTTCCGCAGGTCGAGATGATCAGGTTTCCGTTAGAGGGTGACTGGAAGTTGTACCAGATGTCCTGGCTCATCAATCCGACGAACGAACCACTACAAGGAGCGACAAGATCTCCACTATCGGTGGCCCCGGAGGTCTCTACCGGATTCGCACCGAGGATGGCAGTGATCGAAGTCGCACACTCATCCGCAGGAAATGGAATACAGACGGGATCACTTGAACAATCTGGATCCTCGCAGTCGATCAGACCGTCCAGATCGTCATCGACACCGTTACCACAGTTCTCGATGGAACCACCTACCAGCGTGAGATCCATCGTTCCGGTGCCATTGGATCCATCGACCCAGCCACCGACCCGGATCTTGTACTCGATTCCGCCAGTTACCGGCAGATCAGACAGTAACGAAGTGAAGCCGGGGCAACCCGATCCGTCTCCGTTACAGGCGATCTGATCCAGCGCTCCACAGGCACCTACGTAAATCGCCACATCGGAGTCAAAGTTGATCGTGCCGCACAGGCTCACGGTCAGAAGGCCGTCACTGGCGGGCGTGAAGTTGTACCAGATATCCTGAAAGAACCCGCCGAGGAAGGTGCCGGAGCACTGCGCAGGGTCGGAAAGATCGATCGAATCGGTGGCGCCTACCGAATTGACGCTGTTACTCCCGAGGGTTGCGATGATCGCCACAACACAATCATCTCCATCGGGCGTGACCACACATGCAGGATCGCCGACACAATCGGGATCGGCGCAATCGGTCGCCCCATCGCCATCGTCATCGACACCGTTGGTGCAATTTTCAGATGGGGTGGTGATACATGCGGGGTCCAGTGCGCAATCACTGTCGGAACAATCGATGAGACCATCGCCATCGTCATCCACTCCATTGTTGCAAATCTCTACTGGAGATCCCCCGCCGGGGGTGAAGGTGAGATCCAGTTCACCCGATCCTCCACTGGAGGAATAACTTCCGATGCGAATCTTGTAGTTGGTTCCCCCGGTCACAGCCATATTCTCGATGATGGAGGTCCAGTTGCTACATCCTGTTGCATCGCCGTTGCAGGCCACCTGGGTCAAGGAAGCACAGGTACCGCTGTAGATCACCAAATCAGTATCCCAGCTGGCGATGTTACAGGTCGACAAAGTCACCGTTCCATCCTGGGCAGGGGTGTAACTAAGCCAGATATCCTTGGCCACCTGACCGAGGAAGGTGCCGGAGCACTGAGCATCATCTGCGATCACTCCGCTGTTAGTTCCACCACTGTTGTCAATGGGAATGATCCCTGCTACGACCACCGTGGCGGAGATGCAATCGTCGTTGTCGGGTGGAGGTGGTGGTGAACAGATGCCTGCAGCATTCATCTCGACTGCAGTGAGGGCATTTTGAATCTGTAAGGCATCGTCGGATGTGAAGACGGACGCTGAGGGCCCACCAGTTCGTGGGTCATTGGGCGTCGTCCCGACCAGATCACCGGCCGCTTGATTGAAAAGGATGTACGCCTCGTTGAAATCGGATCCTGGTGTCAGGTACACGGTTAAAGTTCTGAACCACACTGCAGCCGACTTGATGGCTCCGATTCCAGTGACGGTTTGTCCGTTGAAACTTTTCCCATCGGTGACCATGGCAAATGCATGATTGGGAACTCCAGAACCGAAGTGCACGCCACCTCCATCAAATCCAGGATCACAACTGGTCGCCTCATAGATCGGATCTAGTGCACTGGGCGGATCTCCCTTGCATTGAGGAGACCACATGTCGCGAATCGCTCCGAGAGAACTGTCCTCCCCCATCAACCACCGCACCGAAGAATCGCCGCATCCTGTACGACCCGAATTGGGAGTATCGGTACCTCCGCCGGTCAGGCTAGGAGGCCATGGGATCCCCCCGGGAGTACCCGCTTCAGAAGCATTACCATTCCACAGATCGACCAGTTCACCGAACACATCGGAGAAGGACTCGTTGAGTTGGCCCGACTGGTTCTGATAGATCAGGTCTGCGGTGAAATCTGTCAGTCCATGTCCGAACTCGTGCCCGACGATATCGTCGGTCCCAAGACCGTTACAGAACGCCGTGGCAGAACCATTCCAGATCGCATTGGGGCAGATCCCATCATTCCAGTTGGCCGTGGCCACCAGGGCATTGCCCGATCCGTTGAGGCTGTCTCGGTTCAGCCCGACGCTCAGCAACTGGTAGAAATCTCCGGTGAAGTCGTAAATCGAATCGACATTGGCGTCACCGGTCGCCGCACCGCCCTCGGTCCGGGCCAGGATGCCGGGCAGTCCACCACCGGAGCCGTCGTAGACCTGACGGTTGATCGCCGAATGCACTGCAGGCCAGGAATCGACCAGCACTCCATCAGTGGCGTCGATCAGGACATGTTGGGGCAAGGTGAGTTCGGACCCGATCACCATATGCCATGCGAGATGCACTTGGCCATCGGATGGATCTCCGTACCAGCCCGGATCGACGAGCACCAACTTCTCTTCCAGTGTTTGCGGATTTTCAATCTTCAGTTCTCCTGCGGCGAGGAAGATCGCATCTTCGAGAGAAAAATCGGGCTTGGTCTGGACCTGACTGCGGATCGGGTAAAAATCTCCATTGACCGCAAGGAAGCGACCCTGAGGATCTTGGTGCACGATCACCTGACCGGTGAACACCTCGATGCCACGGTAAATCTGCTGATAACGATGGTGAACATTTCCCAGATCGCACAGCGAGGTGCTGATGCGACGGAGTTCGGTGGATGCATCGGTCATCCCAAAAAGTCGCCCATGGATGGAGAAAATGGAGATCGGGTCGAACCGATCTTCAATCCCTGGAATCGGAGTTCCGCCTGGCCCCGTGATGAGGCTCGCGAGACCGGTGATCCGAGAACTCTCGATCTGCAGTTCAGCGACTCCTGGTTGGCGATCCTCGATGACCTGAGCCAGAGAGGATGCTACCAGGAGAAAACATGCGGCGACTGCCGCGAAGAACCTGGGCAAGGACATGACGTCCCCTTTCTGATTTCCCGTGACGACCAGACTCATTTCTGCTCGAACGGGAAGGTGGCGAAATACCCGAATCGATCGGGTACATATATTGCGACAATTTGAAGTGGATTGGCGTTGGCTGCTGGCACGGCGAGTTCGCATTCAAACTGGCCGGAACCGGCATGGAGGCACTTCGAGGCACATCTGTGCTGGAGGAGAGCGACAGGCCATCGAACCATAGGACAACGAGCCATAGGCCATCTGCCCGATCCAATGCGGAACAGGATTCCTGCAGCATTCCTCAGCGTGACCAGTAATTTATTCATAACCAACTCGCAGAACACGGACCGGGTCCGTGTTACTGCCATCCCATCCCTCAAGAGCCTTAGAACGCCCCGCTTGGACTCTAGTTCCAGACGGCAACCAAGCGTTCTCTCCCCATGAATCCGGATCGGAGCGAAAGTCGGACCGCTGTTTTTGAAAAAAAACCCAGTTCCGTCTGATGTGTTGTAAAACGGTGCCAGAAACGAGGAGGAACCATTGATCAGGGTTCAGAACCTGAGGAAAATCTTCAAAGTTCACCGCAAGCCGCCCGGGTTCGCCGCCTCGGTCAAGTCACTGTTCCGACGTGACTGGATCGACAAGGTGGCGGTCACTGGATCGACCTTCGAAGTCAATGAAGGGGAGATTGTCGGGCTCATCGGTGCCAATGGGGCGGGTAAGACCACCCTCGTGAAGATGCTCTCAGGAATCATCCACCCCACAGCCGGGGAAGCCGAAGTGCTCGGTCACGTTCCGTGGAAACGTGAAGACGCATTCCGACGTCAGATCGCACTCATCATGGGACAAAAAGCCCAGATGTGGTGGGACCTGCCTGGTGCGGATTGCTTCGAATTGCTGCGGGAGATCTACCAGATTCCTCCAGAACAGTACCGCAAGTCGCTCGCCAAACTCTCCGAGATGCTCCAGATCGGGGATGAGATGAACATCCAGATCCGACGCCTGTCGCTCGGTGAACGGATGAAGATGGAGTTAATCGCCGCCCTGCTCCACTCTCCCAAGGTGGTGTATCTCGATGAACCGACCATCGGCCTCGACATCACAACTCAGAGAGCTGTTCGCGATTTCTTGCTCGAGTATCGAAGAACTAATGCACCAGCGATGATCTTGACGAGCCACTACATGGAAGACATCGAGCGGCTCTGTGAGAGAATCATCATCATTCGCGAGGGCGAAATCGTCTATGACGGAAGTCTAAAACGTGTGATGCGAGAATACGCTCCCTACAAGCAGCTCCGATTGAATGTGCATCGCAGTTCAACCGCTCCTCTGGATCTCGCTTCACTGGAAGCGATGGGCCAGGTGATCGAATGTGATCCTGGCTCACTATGCCTGCGAGTGGACCGAGATAAGGTCCCCGAGGTCGCTGCGGAGTTGCTTCGGAAATACTCCGTCATCGATCTTTCGATCGAAGATCCCGAGATCGGGGACACCATCGAGAGAATCATGGCTGGCAAGGCGGATGGGATCCGATGAGCCCATCTCTCTTCTTTCACCTGGTCCTGCTCGAAACCAAGAAGTTGATGAGTTATCGAGTCGATTTCTGGATCACCATGTTGGTGGCCCTGGTGGTGAATCTGGTCATTCTCTGGGCTCTGTGGCAAGCCATCTTTGCCGAATCGGGAAAGGAATTGATCGGTGGCTGGGACCTAAACGGAATCCTCGCCTACGGAGTGATGGTCTTCTTGACCGGGCGCATCGTTCGCGGTGGTGACCTGCAGATGACCGTCGCCACCGACATCTATGACGGATCGTTGAGCCGTTACCTGCTCTATCCTCGACACTATCCCTTCGTCAAGTATGCCCAGCAGGTGGGCAACATCTTGCCAGATCTATTCCAGTCACTCCTGATGGGACTAGTGGCCATTCCACTGCTGGGGATCTCCACCACCACGGATGTCTCACCGATGAGTCTCCTGATGGCGATCCCCTCGATCCTAGTGGCTCATCTTCTTTTCTTCCTGATGAGCCTCACTCCACAATACATCGCCTTCTGGGCCGACAATGTCTGGAGCCTGTCAGTGATGTTGCGTTTCGTGACGATGCTGCTGGGTGGAGCGATGCTGCCACTGACTCTGTTCCCGGAATCGATCCAGGACGGTCTCCGCTGGTTACCCTTTTCCTACCTGTTTGAATTTCCGACCCTGGTGGCTCTGGGAAAGATCGGTTTCGTCCAGTGGTACCAGGGAATCTGTTACTGCTTGCTCTGGAGCCTGCTGATGGGATTGCTTTCGATTCCCGTCTGGCGAAGAGGTGATCTTCGATACACGGGGGTGGGTATCTGATGATTCGTTACCTGCGTCTCTATCTCCAGTTCTTGAAGTTCTCATTCAGTCGATCGCTCGAGTACCGGATGGATTTCTGGTTCCGGATCGTCATGGATTGCATGTTCTACCTGGTGCAGTTGGTCTTTTTCACGATCCTCTACCAGCACACCGACCTGCTTGGGGGCTGGAATTACGACCAGATCCTCATCTTCGTCTCTGGATTCCTGGTCATCGATGCGATTCACATGACCGTATTCAGCAACAACATGTGGTGGATACCGATCCTGGTGAACAAGGGAGATCTCGACTACTACGTCGTGAGACCGGTCTCCTCACTCTTCTTCCTCAGTTTGCGAGACTTTGCCGCCAACTCGTTCCTGAATCTTCTCATCGCCTCGGGTATTCTTTGCTGGTCCATCCTTCGTTATCCCGAGGAGTTGGGAACTTCGAACCTGATCTGGTTCCTGTTCCTCTTGATCAATGGCGCATTCCTTCATTACGTCTTGCAGATGTACTTCCAGATCCCAGTCTTCTGGACTCACACCAACCGAGGACTGATCACCGCGTTCTTCTCTGCTACAAAATTGATGGAGCGTCCCGACAAGATCTATCCCATCTGGACGCGAAGAATCCTGATGACGGTGTTTCCTACGCTACTGGTCATCGCATTGCCGTCGAGAATCCTGTTCGAAGGACCGGACCCGTGGCTGATTTTCTGGGTACTCGGCGTGACCGCCTGCTCATTTCTTGGAATGCGAGCCTTCTGGAACCTAGGCTTGCGACACTACTCGAGTGCCTCCTCCTAGCGACTCGAACCGGCCCGCTTCTGTAGGGCCTTTTCGATCGCCTCGGTGACCTTTTTTGCCAGCGCCTTGCGGCCTTCTGGGTTGAAATGAACATCACCCGGTGCCCTGAACAATCCGGGCGCAAAATTGCTACTGGCTGCATGAAGATCATTGATGGGAATCTTGTATTTCTTCATTAATTTTTGTGCCACCTGGTTATAGCGGATGTCGTCACCGACGATCCGTCCCTTCTCCCCCTCAGGAACCTTGGTGATGCTGGCCCAGATCAGGCGTGCCTCGGTCTTCTTGAGACGCACGATTAACTTCTCGAGGTTGATCCCGTACTGCTCAGGAGAAAAGGTGACCTGGCCCTTCTCTTTGCCTTGCTTGCGGCTGCCTGGAGGATCTCGGTAACAGAGATCCCACAGTCCCCAGTTGAAGTGGATCACATCCCACTTCTCATTCCCTAACCACCGATCGATCAGTTTCAGCCCGGTACCGGTATGCTGAGCATTGCCCCGATTGTGAACCACCGTCGCCTGGTCTCGCAGGGCCTTCTGTACGAATGGTGTGTACCCGATGGAGATGGAGTCGCCGATGATCAAAACTCTTGGAAGTCCTCTTTCCTCGATCGGATCCGGAGGGCTCACCGGATCGTCGAGATGGGGAAAGGGCACACTCCAGCAACACAAGATCAAGATCGAGATCAGTTTCATCCACCACCGCCCTTCCGGAACCCATCCGATCGAATCGGAAACACCTTACATTCGTCACGATACATTCCTGCCGACGATGAAAATAGCCCTCGCGACCGAGGTCACGAGGGCTACGCGGGTCACCGGTGTGCCGGAAGGCACACCGCCTAATTCCTAAAAAATCGTTAGCTGAACTTGGTCGTTCCAGGTCTGGCGATTTCGACCACCGGAGCCGGGCCAAACTCATAGGCCACCGGGCTCAAGTCCAGTTCACTGCTGGTCATCTCATCCCAGGTGATGGTCTTGCCAGTATAGGCTGCAGTCCGTCCAAGGATCGCCGCCAGTGTACTGTTGCACATGTACTCGCCGTTGTTGATGCGATCTCGTTCGCCCTTGACCGATCGGAACAACTCGACCCACTCAGCGTCGTACATGTCGTTGGGTGAACCGGAAAAGTTCCAGTTGACCTCTCCATCGACACGATGACGCTGGATTGCCGCGGTTCCTCGGGTACCAAAAATATAATCGCTGACGTCACCATCTGCGCCATTCCATTGGCGGCAGGAGTGGAACAACTTGGTGCCATTCTCCCATTCGAACACGCAGTTAAAGTGGTCGTAGATGTCTCCCCACTTCTCCTCGGTCCGGCATGTTCGGCCTCCACTGGCGGTGCACTTGACCGGAGGGACGTCCTTCATTGCCCACATCATCTTGTCGATGCTATGGATGCTCTGCTCAGTGATGTGATCCCCGCTGAGCCAGTTGAAGTAATACCAGTTTCGAATCTGGTACTCCATCTCACTCCACTCGTCCTTGCGACCCCGGTGCCAGAGACCGCCGGTGTTATAGGTACACTGAAGGGTGACGATGTCTCCGATCGCTCCATCGTGGACTCGATCGATGGTCTGTTGCTTGGCATCCTGGTAGCGATAGCAAAGGCCACTGACCAGTGTGAGGCCCTTCTGATCAGCAACGCGAGAGGCTTCCCTGACCCTGGCCACTCCCAGTGCATCGGTGGCCACCGGCTTCTCGGCAAAGATGTGCTTCCCTGCCGCCACCGCCTTCTCGATCTGCTCCGGTCGGAAATGCGGGGTCGTCGCCAGGATGACCAGATCACAGTTTTCGATGACCTTCTCGAAACTGTCCCAGCCAGAAAATTGCATCTCTTCCGAAACATCGATTCGATCCGCATGCTCCTCGTCGAGTAGGTTTTTCAGCGAACTCTCGAGGCGGTCCTTGAAGATGTCTCCCATCGCGACCAGTTTCGCCCTCGGCTCCACGTTGAGTGCATTGATCACCGCTCCGGTGCCGCGTCCGCCGCAACCCACCAGTCCGACACGGATGGTCTCATCCACAGAATTGTGGATCATCGAGGGAAAGGCCTGGAGTGCTGTCGATCCCAGTGCCGCTGCGGCCAGTGCTCCGCCTGAAGCGCTCAGAAACACTCTCCGGTCAATACTAGATGACTTTGGGTTAGTTTGGTCTTGCGGGTGCTGGTCCAACGAATCCTCATTTCTTGTTCAATGATCATCCAAGCCTAGTGGACGCCCTCATAATACTGAAGATCAGCACCCTTCTCCACAACAGATCCACCATCCTCCACAACAGATCGATCCGCGTCGATCAGCGCTCGATGGTGAGTGGCAGGGTCCCTAGAACTTGATGAGACCCATCTCGTGGATCGACCAGCAGTGCTGAACTACCGGGGAATTTAAACAACAGATCGGTCACAGCGGTGATTTCCAGCACGGCAATGGCGGTCGCCAGCGCATCCGCCGTCGCTCCATCGGTCGATACGACCGTGACCTGATGAGGGCCAGCGATTCCGATTCCCGTGGTGGGGTCGAGAATATGACTGTACCTCCGACCTTCGATTTCGGTGAACTGGCTGGCATCTCCACTGGTGGCCACCGCAACCCGACCAGAGATCAGCAGTTTCAAGGGGGCCAGGTCAGCGGAGGTCTCCAGTTTCGAGAACCCGATGGCAATGCGCCATCCGCGACGTCCTGGAGGCGGATCCCCCAGCACAAGATCTCCCCCGCCATCGATGATCAGATGCCTGATCCCACCCTTCTCCAGTTGACTGAAGACTTCCTGCACCGCATGACCCTTGGCAATTCCACCCAGGTCGATGGCGACACCTTCTCGTAGCAGTTGAACGGTACTGGCCTCCTCATCGATGATGATTCCATCGATCCCCATTCCCCGGCGTGCCTTTTCCACTTCATGATCCCGTGGCAACCGACCGGCGCGGTGACAGCGTCTCCACAGCCGCATCAGGCCACCGACCGTCGGATCGAAAGCACCTTCACTGGCTCGCGAGATCTCCAACGATTTCTTCATCACCTGGAGCAGATCAGGACTCACCGCCACCGGCGTTGGATGAGGAGCAGAGCGGCACAACTGGCGTAACTCACTCGACTCCTGCCAGTCAGAACACACCTGATCGATCTGATCGATCCTGGTCAACGCGGCACCAATCATCCCCTGCGCATACTCTCGATCGGCGTGATAGGCAGTGATCTGAAACCGAGTCCCCATCGAGGCGTGCTCGACATGTATCCTGTGAAGTGGAGATCGACAGCCGCACAGCAGCAGCAGAAGGGCCGATAGCAGCAACAACAGTCCCCCCAAACCCCGATTTCGGGAGGGATTTTCCGAGAAGACCCCGCGAGAGCGGTGGGACATCTGGACTGGAGCGAGGTAGTACGACATCATGACTGCCTTGTACCCGCCCAAGGCGACCGAGGGCACCACCCTGCCGAAAACTGCTGGAAGCCAGTACCTTGGCTGCGGGAAGGACACACTTGAAGAAACCCAGGACGAGAATACAACCGTGGTCGATCTGGCTCGGTGCCACGGTGCTGCTTGCCGGAGCCACCGCCTTCGCGGGCGAGCCCGAAATTCAGATCCAGAAAGTTCCAGGCTCGAAGTTCCAAATCCACTGGGTTTCGATTCCGGTGGGAACTGAAGGATATCCCGAGTCGATCACCATCGGTTCGCCAGCCACCGAAAAGGGCAGGTCTGCCGATGAGGGACCGACCTGGACGGTCCAGATCAATCCCTTCTCCATCATGAAGTACGAAGTGACCTGGGATGTCTTCGATCTGTTCCGCCAAGAGTACGGCATCCTGCAGGACTCAAGGATTTCGGGCGACCTGGCGGATCAACCGGAGTGGGCCGATGCCGTCAGCATTCCAACTCCTCTGTGGGAGCAGGATTCGCGCCCCATCCTCGAGGGGCTTGGAACTGCTGGAGGTTATCCTGTCGCCGATATCACCCAGTTTGCAGCGATGCAATTTTCCAAGTGGCTGTCAAAAAAGACTGGCCAGTTTCTGCGCCTACCCACCGAGGCGGAGTGGGAATACGCCGCTCGCTGCGGTCAACAGACGGCATTTTCATTCGGAGACGATGCGAGCCTACTGGAACAATACGCCTGGTACTTCGACAACAGTGAATATGACGATCCCGATGATGGATACCCCGGCCTCGGTTCAGGCTATCGCAAGGTGGGCACCCTGAAGGCGAACCGTTGGGGAGTCCACGACCTCTACGGAAATGTCGCCGAGTGGACACTGGATGGCTACTCCGTCACTGGATATGCAGCCCACGGTGACCAGGCGGTCGCTGCGGCGATCGCGGTTCGCTGGCCGGAGAAGACCTGGCCGGCAGTGGTTCGAGGTGGATCGTGGCAAGATGATCCGCAACGCTGTCGCTCCGCTGCACGCTCACCCTCGACCCGGAAATGGCAAAAACGAGACCCGCAGATACCCAAGAGCATCTGGTGGTGTACCGATGCTTTCCATGTCGGCTTCCGACTGGTGCGGCCCAAGACACCTCCTCCGCCACAACAGAGAGATCGGTGGTGGGATTCACAGGTGGAATCGATCCAGCGCCAGATCAAAGAGGGTTACAAGGAATTGAGAACCCCGATCGTGAAACCGGTAACTAGCACCGATGAATAATCTTCGATCGATACTGATCTTGATGACCACCCTGCTGATCGGATCGCTCGGCACCGCCCAGGACTCGGTCTGGAAGCGCACTGATTCCGATGATCCTTACCTGCACCGGATCCCCTTGAGAGATTCCATCGGTCGGGTCATCGATCCTCGGTCGGAGATCAGTACGGTTCCGCATCTCGGCAAGAGTTGTGCACCATGTCATGATGTCGAGGCTGCTAGTGGTGGACTTCATGCCGGAAGAGGACCCGATGGTCGTCGCGGCGAACCATGGATTCTAGTCGATCCACGCAGTGCCACCCACATGCCACTTCACCGACGCGACTGGCCTGGAGTTCGATCGCCAGAATCTCTTGGCCTCGATGCTGAGAACTGGAGTCAGACTTTTGGTCGCCATGAAACCGGAGCGGGGGACCAATCCGATTGCTTCGTCTGCCACCTGGCGAGTGGCTACGACTTCTCCAAACGCATCGAACAGGTCGATTCAGGAAATCCATCCTTGGCACCTTTTTTCGCGGCCGGCCTGCTCGACGGATCCGGACAACTGGATCCAAGTCGCTTCGATTCCAGCGCGCAGGTGGAATTGAACCTGCTCGGTGATGCAGGAAATCAGACGTGCCTTCGCTGCCATACGGTCCGGAATCTGGATGCCCAGAATGGTCGTGGCTGGCTTCACCAGGACGATGTACACCTCGCCGCCGGACTCTCTTGTGTCGATTGCCATCGGTCTGGAATCGATCACCAGATGGTTCGAGGTTACGAAGGTGAGCAACACCCCTCCGGACTGGATGTGACCTCGCTCAGTTGTCGCGGCTGCCACCTCGATTCGCAGGGTGGCGCCCATGGAGCCCCGCTGCCCGAGCATCGCGGCCTTCCCCCGTTCCACCTCGACGAGATCACCTGTACCGCTTGTCACTCCGGTCCGGCTCCCACCGATGCGGGAATCGCCCAGTGGACATCGAGGGCGCACCGACTGGGCGAATCGAGCCAGAAACGGCAACCCGGAATCGCTCCGAGAATCGTTGCGACGAGCCTTCAACCCGATGATCAGCAGCGAATCGCTCCGTATCGTCTCACCTGGCCCGACGGCTGGGGCATCCTCGATGCGACCGGACACTTCTCCCCTCTCCCCCCTTCGGATCTGCGACGCCCGCTGCGTAAAGCGCTTCGAATTCGCTCGAACCTGGTCGAGGAACTGACAGAGAAACTCGATACTGAGGACTCCTCCACGCTTCTCGCAGGAGCTCTCGACCAGCTGCAAGATTCCCTTCAACCAGGGCAAAGAGCCGTGCTCATCACGGGTGGGCTGGCTTGGAAGAGCACGGAGGATGGTCAACTAGAGTCCTTCACGACCCCGCTGGCAGAAGCGGTGACCTGGCCCCTCTCACACCCAGTGCGGCCAGCCAGATCCGCAGTCGGTGCCGGTGGATGTACCGATTGTCATTCGCAAGAGAGTGGGTGGTCCACCAACGAGCTCCGAGCAATCCCGCTGCTTCCCATCGGATCCATATTTGAAGGTCCACCTGTCGCACGCTTGGCAGTCACTGAAACCCATCGATGGAGTCGCTGGTCATGGCTCTTCGTCGGCAGGGAAGTGGCCAAGATCTACTTCAGCGCCTGTGCATTCCTGGCGATCTCGGGCGGATTAATAGGGCTATGGAAAAGGATCCAGGAGGAGTCCCGGTGATCCAAAGATATTCATCGATCGCGAGTTGGACATTACTTCTGGTGCTCCTGTGCACCGTCTCTATCAGTGCTGCACTCGCCTCGGGTGAGGAGTTAAGAGGGAACTGGCTCCAGTTCCATCTACTGGTCGCCACTCCGCTGGCAGCACTACTGGTGATCCGTTGCTGGTGGCCACGACCGGAAACGACCATTGGCGGGCAACTCGCCTGGTGGCTGATGGCCATCGCCATGGGACTGGTGCTGATCCCCATGCTCGGCTGGACCTCATCTGAAAATTCACTGGTTTGGGTCGAAGGCCACGGCTGGCTATCGCTCCTTGCAGTGGTGATTCTCGGCTGCACAGTGAAAATAAAGCCCAACTGATCACATGTTGCGGCGGTATCTTCCCCCCACCTCGTAGAGGGCGTGTGTGATCTGTCCCAGGCTTGCGACTCTTACCGTTTCGATCAATTCTCGGAAGATGTTCCCGTCCGAAAGTGCCACTTGCCGCAATCGCTGGAGCGCAGGCTCGACTTCACTTCGGTGGTCATCATGAAACTGCCCCAGATCGGCCATCCTCTGCTGCTTCTCATCGGAAGTCGCACGACGCAACTCGATCTGACTCGGCTGCTGGCTGCCACCAGGACGCAAGAAGGTGTTAATCCCTATGATGGGAAGTTCGCCGGTGTGCTTGCGGTGCTCGTAGAGTAGTGATTCCTCCTGGATCTTGGATCGCTGGTATTGTCTTTCCATCGCTCCCAACACACCACCACGTTCATGCAAGCGACGGAATTCCTCGAGCACCGCATCTTCGACCAGTTCCGTCAGTTCATCGGTGATGAAGGCACCCTGAATCGGATTATCGTTTCGGGCCAGTCCCAGTTCCTCGGCAACGATCAACTGGATAGCCATCGCCCGGCGAACCGAATCCTGTGTCGGGGTGGTGATCGCCTCATCGAATGCATTGGTGTGAAGTGAATTACACTGGTCGTAATAGGCCATCAATGCCTGAAGTGTTGTGCGAATATCATTGAAGTCAATTTCCATCGCATGAAGAGATCGACCTGAAGTCTGAATGTGGTACTTCAGTTTCTGACTTCGCTCATTTGCGCCATAAACATCACGCATGGCGATGGCCCAGATCCTCCGGGCAACCCTCCCCAGCACCGAGTACTCCGCATCGAGGCCGTTGGAGAAGAAGAAGGACAGATTACGGGCGAAGTCATCGACCGACATTCCACGCGAGAGGTAGTTCTCGACGTAGGTAAAACCATTCGCAAGAGTGAATGCCAGTTGAGTGATGGGATTGGCCCCGGCTTCGGCGATGTGATAACCACTGATCGATACCGAGTAGTAGTTACGGACCTCCTCCTCGATGAAGAACTGCTGGATGTCACCCATCATTCGCAAAGCAAAATCGGTACTGAAGATGCAAGTGTTCTGAGCTTGATCCTCCTTGAGGATGTCCGCCTGAACCGTTCCCCTGACACTGCGGAGAACATGTGCTCTGATCTTCTCCAATTGATCTGGCGATGGATCCGATGCGTTTTTCTGACGATGTAGATCGATCTGCTGGTCAAACGCCGCATTGAAGAACATTGCCAGGATCATCGGCGCTGGTCCATTGATGGTCATCGAGACCGAGGTACTCGCTGCACACAGGTTGAAACCTGCATACAATTTCTTCATATCCTCGAGATTGCAGATGCTGACACCGCTCTCCCCGACCTTTCCATAGATGTCGGGGCGCAGATCTGGATCCTCGCCATACAGTGTGACCGAGTCGAATGCGGTGGAGAGCCGATGGACATCTTCTCCCTCGCAAAGGTAATGGAATCTCTGGTTAGTCTTCTCGGGAGGGCCCTCCCCTGCGAACATCCTCTTGGGGTGCTCGTCTCGTCGTCGAAATGGAAAAACACCTGCGGTG
The DNA here is from genome assembly GCA_028825265.1 of Planctomycetota bacterium. Classification (GTDB taxonomy): domain Bacteria; phylum Planctomycetota; class UBA8108; order UBA1146; family UBA1146; genus QNYK01. The sequence goes on along the minus strand of JAPKAM010000020.1, from coordinate 8,599 downwards.
AAGGGAAAGTGCCCTGGCAGGTGTTCTTTCATCAACCAACGCGTAATATCTCCCTGCCCCTTGAAGGTCGGCAGCGAGACCCTTGAGATGTGACTTCCCGAGAGAGTTTCGAATTGAAGTGGCTCCCGGATCTCCCGATCCCGCACCTGGAAGACCAGCTCTTGCTGCTGGTAAGCCTCCGCCAGTGCAGGCCAATCCTCGAGCAACTGACGAACAGCAGGATCGATAGAACCCTGCAGAGTCATCGCCATCTCACTCAATCGAGCGCTCGCCTCCGGGTTCTCTGCTTCGATCAACTCTGAGCTTCTAGACAGTGACTCCGCATCGTCGGCCAGTTGAGCAGAGCTCTCGACATTTCGCTGGTAGTCGCGGATGGCATTGGTGATCTCAAGCAGGTAACCCACTCGTTCCTGAGGAATTGGCGACGGCCTGCTGGCCCCATCGACCGAGACTCGATCATGGGAGATTTGCCACCGATCGGAATCGGTCGTGGACAGGCGAGACAGTAGATGAGTGTAGAACTTTTCCACTCCCTCATCATTGAAGTGGCTAGCGGTAGTACCGAAAACCGGCAGATCTTCGTCCCTGATGTTCGGATCGAAGATACCGCGGCTTCTGCGGTATTGTTTGCGAACATCTCTGATCGCATCACGGGCACCGGGACGATCAAATTTATTGAGGACGACGATGTCGGCAAAATCGATCATGTCGATCTTTTCGAGTTGAGATGCCGCACCGTATTCAGGAGTCATCACGTAGACCGAGAGATCCGCAATATCGGTGATCCGACTATCCCCCTGGCCAATACCGGAAGTCTCCAGTAAAACCAGGTCAAAGCCTTCCGAGCGAACCTGATCGACGGCTCCTCGGATCGCCTCCGGAACCTCAACACCACTCGATCGCGTCGCAAGGGATCGAACGTATGCACGAGGATCGTCGGCGCTGTTGATCCGGATCCGATCTCCCAGTAGTGCGCCACCGGTGCGTCGTTTGGTCGGATCGACGGTAATCGCAGCAAATTTTCGGTCAGGGAAATCCTGCAGCAATCTTCTCAGTATCTCATCCGTCATGGATGATTTCCCAGCACCACCGGTTCCCGTCAGCCCCACTACTGGAACGACCACTGGCTCGGTTTCGATCGCCTCTCCCAGTTCAACCCTAGTGATTCGTTGCGGAAGTGCAGTTCCACGGTCCAGCATTCCATCGATGGATCCGACTCGTTCGAGCATGTCCAGAATCATTCCTTCGAGGCCCATGTCTCGTCCATCTTCCGGCGAATAGATCTTATCGATTCCATAATTGTGCAAGGCATCGATTTCTGCGGAAACGATGACTCCTCCGCCGCCTCCGAAGATGCGGATCCAAGGGCATTTCTTCTCGACCAGAAGATCTCTCATGAAACGAAAGAACTCGTTATGACCACCCTGATAGGAAGACACGGCGATGGCATCGGCATCCTCTTGGATGGCAGTATCGACGATCTCCTCGGCACTCCGGTTATGCCCTAGGTGAATCACCTCTGCGCCCTGATCTTGAAGGACCCGGCGCATGATGTTGATGGAGGCGTCGTGACCATCGAAGAGACTGGCTGCGGTGACGAAGCGGACCGGACGCATCTGGACTCCTGGCCAGGGGATGGATCACCGACGAGGGAGGAGATCCCCGCTGGCACCCTCCGACACCCTGCATCATCGAAGAGAAGGCCCAAATTATCAAGTCGAGCCGACCAGAAGTCACGTATATGTGGGAATGTGGCGGTTGTCAGGAGCATCCAAGGGCATCTACGGCCCTCAGGCGCTGGCTTGCTCGGCGTGGTTACTACCGTTATAGCTCAATATCTTGGTCTTTCCCTCGACGATGGTCTCGAGCGAGACCGGACGACCCCAAAGTTTGTAGAGATTTTCCAAGGTGCGTGTCGCGTAATCAAGTTTCAGCGGGGTGCCGGACCAGATGTGCTTCAACAACAGTTCTCCCCGATTGCCATAGTTCCCATCCTGGACCTGAATCCTCGGCCTGCCACAGTTTGATAACTGATCCAGAAATGCAGTCTTGATGGAAGAAAACTCCCGACCATCAAGGATGTATTTTCCTGTCTGGCGATCGTACTTGTAAGTGAACATCTTGTGTTGGTCGCAAAATTCCGGAGTGAGGAACTCGTCGATGAATGTGATGTCGTTGTGAGTTCTACGGACCTCATAGATCTTCTTCAAACCCTGATCTTCAGCCCGATCCCAGTCTTTCTTGCCGTGAACATCTTCACAGGATTCCCATTCCTTGCCATGGCGTCCTGTGTCCCAACGTTCCTTGATATCACGAAACAACTCGATACCGACCTTGTAAGGGTTCAACACCCCAGGACTGCTGCCAAGAGTTCCCGAATGATGATCTGCGTAGTCGATCAGTTCTGACGAATCAATAATGCTCTGAGTCATCATGTTGGAATGCCAGTAGGAGGCCCAGCCCTCATTCATGATCTTGGTCATTCCCTGGGGAGCAAAATAGTATGCCTCATCCCTGATGATCGACAGGACATCGCGTTGCCACCTCCTCAACTGGCCATGATGGAGCAGGAAGTTCAGCACATCTTTTTCTGGCTCATCCGGGAACAATTCGGATTCATCGATCTTGTTCAGAAGTTCTTCTTTCTCGCGAGCAAGGACCTCAGCAGGATTGACGAACTCCTCCATGTAAGGCTTGGTCGAGAATCGAACCCCCTGCGCCTCATTACGCGCTTGATCCAGAGTTTCTTCGCTCTTCGATTCTCCGGCGGTAAAGTACGGCTGATGCGGATCGATCAAATTTTCAAGGGACAGGCAAACATCGATGAACTCCTCGACTGCATTCTGGCCTTGGGTATCGATGTGTCTGCGAATTCGAACTGCATGATTGGAAATGGTGTCGACCATCTTGCGATTGGTATGTGCAAACCAGGAATTGTTCTTGAAGAAGTCACTGTGCCCATACACGTGAGCCATGACTAGTTTTTGATCGACCAGCGGATTACAACGCATCAAATAGGCGTAACAAGGGTCGTTGTTGATCACTAGTTCGTAGATCTTTGCCAGGCCGTAGGAGTACTGTTTTTGCAACTCCTCGAACTGCATGCCCCAGCGCCAGTGCGGGTATCGAACAGGGAATCCGCCGTACGAGGCGATCATGTTCATCTCATCGTAATCCACCAGCTCGTACAGGACCTCGAAGAAGTCGAGCCCGCAATCGACCGCATGTTGACGGATGATCTGACGCCATTCCTCGATCTCAGGAGTCAGGGCGCGGTTCTTCAGCATCTCAACAGCCCTTTCCGAGGAAGGTCTTGATCGATGGCAGGATCTCATCGCGTGAATTGATTTCTGAGACCAGAACCTTTTCGTCCTTACCCACTCCCTCACGAAGATCCTTGATGAACTGCCCGCTGCCGTATGCGCTCTTAACCTGGCCGTAACAAAACACGTTGCTGGCAGGAATCAGGTCCTCTTGAAGCAAGCGAATGCACTGGGCGGTATCATCTCCACCCCAGTTGTCTCCATCGGAGAAATGGAACGGGTAGATGTTCCACTCGACCGGGGAAAACTCCTTCTGTATCAGTTCTTTAGCCAGGTTGTAGGCGCTAGAGATCTTGGTACCACCCGATTCTCGGACATGAAAGAAGGTATGGGCATCGACCAGTTTCGCCTGTGCGTCGTGAATGATGTATCGGGTCTCGATGTTCTCGTACTGGCTTTGCAACCAGGTATCGAGCCAGAAGGATTCGATCCTGACGATGTCCTTCTGCTCATTCCCCATCGAGCCGGACACATCCATCATGTATATGATCACCGCATTGGACTGGGGAACCTGCTTCGTGTTCCAGGATCGGTATCTACGATCCTCTCGAATCGGAATCACTTTTGGATTCTTCGGATCGTAGGATTCGCTGGCAATCTGACGCCTCAACGCAGCCTTGAAGGTGCGACGAAAGTGGCGCAAGGATTCGGGGCCATTTCTATTGATACCGGTGTATCGATCCTTCTCGACCTTCACCGATTCGGTACCGCGAGGCTCGATCCGTGGCAGTTCCAGTTCCTCACCGAGAATTTCGGCGAGTTCTTCGAGGGAAACATCGACCTCGATGACATGCTCCCCGGGCTGGTCTCCGGCTTCGGCACCGGGCGGGCCGCCCTCTCCGCCGATCGGCTCACCCTCTTCGCCGTCACCCATTCCTACGCCACCCTGCTGGGACTCACCAAATCTGAAGTTGGGAATATCGATCTGGGGTAACGGAACGCTGACTACTTTTTTCCCCTGGCGAGCCAGAAGTTCTCCTTGGGAGACATATTGCTTCAGGTTCTCACGAATCTTTCCCCGAACGATGTTCCGGAACCGATTGGTATCAGGATCGATCTTGCGCACAGCCGCCCCTCCCGTGCCTACTCGACACCCTTGGTGTCGCCACGGGCGAAGATGCTCGCCACGTAGTTGAGGACATCGGTCGCACTGTCCTCGTTGTATCCAAACTGTTCAATCAGGCGAGTCTTGACCACATCGATCTTCGCTTGCGAGTCCTTATCCACCACATCAGAGATCAAAGTGGTCAACTTGATGGTGTCCTTCTTGTCCTCGAAGAGTTTCATCTCGAGCGCCTTCTGCAGTCGAGCGTTGGTGGTGTAATCGAACTGTTTCTGATCCACTGCCAGAGCTCCGATGTAATTCATGATCTCTCGGCGGAAGTCGTCCTTACGGCTCTCCGGGATGTCAATCTTCTCCTCGATGGAACGGAGAAGACGCTCGTCTGGGTCTTCCGACTGACCGGTGTAGGGGTTGCGGACCTTTTCTCGCTGAGTGTACGCCTTTACATGGTCGATGTAGTTGGCCGCCAGTTTCTGGATGGCTTCTTCATCGGCACTGATGGCTCTCTGGACCTCGTTCTTGACGATGTCCTCGTACTCCTCTTTCACCACCGACAGGATCTCCCTGTATCGCGAGCGAACCTCGTCGTTGGAAATCAAACTGTGGTGCTTCAAACCTTCATCGATCTCGTTGAGGACCATGAACGGATTCACGTAGTCGTAGTCAGAGACCAGGGCATTGGAGATCTTGTCCTGGATGTATCGAGGTGAAATTCCCTCTAGTCCCTCACGAACCGACTCGTCACGCAGCTCTTTGACATTCTCTTCGGTAAATCCGGATACACTCTTGCCGTCGTACAGTCCCATCTTCTGCGCCAGAGTGATCTGTCCATTCTTCGGCTCCTCCAGCCGAGTCAACACCGCCCACATCGCACAAACCTCGAGGGTATGTGGTGCGATATGTTTGGTCATCTTCTCGCCAGAGTAATCCTTGCGGTAGATCTTGACCTCATCTTGAAGGGTCGTGTTGTAAGGGATGTCGATCTTCACGGTTCGATCTCGGAAAGCTTCCATCAGTTCGTTGTTCTGAAGTTTCCTGTATTCGGGCTCGTTGGTGTGACCGATGATCACCTCATCGATGAATGTCTGTGCGAAGCGCTTCGGCTTGATACTTTGCTCTTGGCTCGCTCCGAGAAGATCGTAGAGAAATGCCACATCCAGTTTCAACACCTCGATGAACTCGATGATTCCTCGGTTGGCCACATTGAATTCGCCATCAAAGTTGAAAGCTCTAGGATCCGATTCCGAGCCATACTCGGCAATCTTTCGGTAATTGATGTCACCTGTCAGTTCTGTCGAATCCTGGTTCTTCTCGTCCTTGGGCTGGAAGGTACCGATACCAATCCGGTCTTCCTCGCTCATGACGACCCGCCGAACGCGTACATGATTGATCACTTGGTGCCAATCACCATCGTACTTCTTCATGTAATGGTTGTAGTACCAGCGGCTGAAGGGACAAAGGCCGCCCTGCAGAAGGATGGGGTACTTGCTCTTCCCGCTCGCCTGGATGCTTTCGATCAGTTCCGGGCGAGCTTCATCGGGGACCAGATAGATCGGGTCCTCGTTCATCGGGGAATCGACCCATTCATTTTTTTCATCCTGCCACTGGAAACTGTAGAGGGCTCCTTCCGGAGTACGAGAATATCTCTCGAGCCCCCTCTTCAGCAGTTGAACGATGGTGCTCTTTGCCGATCCCACCGGACCATGCAGTAGCAGAACCCGTTTCTCTGTGCCGTAACCATGGGCGGCGGACTTAAAGAAACTGACCAGTTGGTGGAGCGGTCGATCGAGGCCGAACACTGCGTTCTTGCCATTTCCGACCGGATCATCGAAGAAGTTCCAGTGCGAGACTTCGCGCGCATCGAGTTGCGTCGAGGGCTCGCTTCCTTCGGTGCGGATCATGTCGAAGACACGCTGGAACGAACTGCGGAGAACATCCGGATTCTCGTAGGCGATCTGGAGATAGTCGTGAAAACTACCGTTCCAGTTCAGTTCCCGGTAACGCTCGGTTTCAAGATTCTTCGCGATCAACTCGAACAAATTGATTTGCTGATTCATGCGTTCCTCCACCAGTCTATTTCGACCTCTTGGCCCTGGTTCTTTAGAAAGACTTGCTGTCCGGTGAGTCCAGCGGCCTGGGATTGGCCAGGAATCGACCCGGAAATGACCCGGTGCCATCGGTCAGCGAGTCGCCGGAGGAAAGCCCGGCTCCCCAAGGGCTGTGAGGAGGATGCTCGGATCAGGGCGATTCTGCAACATCGGGGGGGAAAACTCTTCTAGCCTGGCCAATTCTCAGAGATGAGAAAAGCGGCACGGACCCGTAAGAGCCCGTGCCGCCATCGATTCATGTTCCGATACTATGAAGAGTCGCTAATCCTTCACGGTGAAGTCGGCGTCGACGATCGGCTCTTTCGCCGCACCGCCTCCGTCTCCTTCCGATCCGCCAGCGGTCGCGCCAACTGGATCAGAGGAAGCCCCATCCGCTGCAGCCCCACTGTCGGTCGAGGTCTGCTCGTAAATTCTACGTGCGAGGTCGTGGGATGCCTCATTGAGTCCGTCTAGGGCCGCTCGGACCGATTCGGTGGTCGCACTCGAGTCCACCTTGGCTTCCTTGAGGTTCGCCAATGCCTGCTCGATCTTCTCCACCTCGTCACTCTCCATCTTGTCAGAGTGATCCTTGAGACTCGTCTCGGTCGCGTAGCAGGCTTGATCCGCTTCATTGCGAATTTCGGCCAGTTCACGCGTCACCTTGTCCTCATCGGCAAATCGCTCGGCATCCTGCCGCATCGATTCGATCTCTTCTTCACTCAGCCCAGAAGAAGACTGGATCTTGATGCTGTGCTCCTTGCCGGTCCCCATGTCCTTGGCAGAAACTTCGAGGATTCCATTGGCATCGATATCGAACGAAACTTCAATCTGCGGCACTCCTCGTGGCGCGGCGGGAATCCCGTCGAGCTGGAACTTTCCGAGGGTACGGTTATCCGATGCCATTTCTCTCTCACCCTGGAGCACGTGAATGTCCACAGCGGGTTGGTTGTCGGCTGCAGTGGAGAAGACTTGCTTCTTGTTGTGCGGGATCGTGGTGTTGCGTTCAATCAACTTGGTGGTCACTCCCCCGAGGGTCTCGATTCCCAGCGAGAGCGGACTCACATCGAGCAGAAGAACATCGCTGAGCTGCTCGTCCCCGGCGAGGATTCCTCCCTGGATGGCGGCTCCGATGGCCACCACCTCATCCGGGTTGACCGAGCGATTGGGTTCCTTACCGAAGATGGCCAGGACGATCTCCTGGATGGCGGGAATCCGCGTCGATCCACCCACGAGGATCACGGTATCGACCTGACTCGGGTTCATTCCCGCGTCAGAGAGGGCCTGCTCACATGGACGGCGTGTGCGCTCGATGAGCCCCCTGGCCTTCTCCTCGAAGGTAGCCCGGGTGATCGACATCTGTAGGTGCTTCGGACCGCTGGCGTCTGCAGTGATAAACGGCAGATTGACCTCGGTCTCGGCTCGGCTCGAGAGTTCGCACTTGGCCTTCTCTGCGGTCTCTTTCAAGCGCTGAAGCGCCATCAGATCCTTGCGCAGGTCAATCCCCTGCTCTTTCTGGAACTCGTCTGCGATGTAGTTGATGAGGACCTCGTCAAAGTCATCTCCACCCAGTTGTGTGTCGCCATTGGTCGCCAACACCTTGAAAATGCCATCGTCGACTTCGAGAATCGAAACATCGAAGGTTCCGCCTCCCAGGTCGTAGATCACGATCTTCTCGGATCCCTTCTTCTCCAGACCGTAGCCGAGAGACGCCGCAGTCGGCTCATTGATGATCCGCTTCACATCCAGTCCGGCAATTCGCCCGGCATCTTTAGTCGCCTGGCGCTGGCTATCATTGAAGTAAGCCGGAACCGTGATCACGGCCTCAGTCACTTCCACTCCGAGGTAGTCCTCGGCAGTACTCTTCAACTCCTGGAGGATCAACGCCGAGAGTTCCGGCGGTGTGTATTCCTTACCTTGCAGTTTGACCTTGATCAGGTCATCTGAACCTCCGGTGAGCTCATAAGGAATCATGATTTCACTCTTGCCGAGTTCACCATGACGACGCCCCATGAATCTCTTCACGGAGAACACGGTGTTCTCGGGGTTGGTGACCGCCTGACGCTTGGCCGTCTGGCCCACCAGGCGATCTCCCGAATCGGTGAAGGCGACCACCGACGGGGTCACTC
>JAPKAM010000019.1 GCA_028825265.1 Planctomycetota bacterium | reverse complement strand
TGCGCTATCAGATTCCGCTGCCGTCTTCTAGCACCAACAGCCAGCCCGTGAAGATTACGCTTTCGCCTTTCGAGGTGCAGTTCAAGAAGGATCGATTTAAGACGTCGGAGATCGTCTTCCGCCGCTCGTTCTCGACTCACCTGCTACCTGTCAACTACTGATGTGCGTGATCCTGTCTCGAGTCCCTCAGTCAGATGGGTGGTCGCCTGCACAGTGGGGGCGACCGCTCGGCAGGCACAGAGGCCTAGGAGCAGGATCAGCAGCAGGAGCATCGTAGAACTTCTCATCGACGAGTGGCATCGGTCGAACGGCGATCGAAAGCGGGTCGTAGCCTGCGTAGTTAGCCTCTGAAGCTGCGCATTCCTGCGCGGCCATCGATCGCTGTCGAAATCTAGAATCCTAGTCATCGAGTCTCTCTTCATTCGGTGGGTGATCTGGATCGAAGTGAAGACCCACGACGACAGGTCGACCCCCTCCACTGATCAGAGAACCCGAGTGTCCGTGGCGCCGCAGCAGGGTTGCGACGACACCAACCGTCAGTCCAGCACCGACGACCAAGACTTCTGGTTCGATGATCACGACCCTGCTCCTACGGCGAGTGTCGGATGGTGATCGTTGCGAAGCCAGGAGTGTCCGGCAGCGCCAATGAATCGTCAGGATCAAGCGATGAAGAACTCAGGGACAGGTGGCTGGAGTCTCACAGGTGAGGGCACCATTAGCGGTGCCATCGAGGCCACAGTCGGGGTAGGGGGCGGGCAATGGGACACCACTACCAAACAGGAAACTGAGCAGTGCGATGGCATCGCTGATGTCGTTACTTTCATCATCGTTGGTGTCACAACTCTGTAAACAGCCGACGCTATCGCCAGAGAAGAGGTAACCGAGAATCGTCACCACATCGGCAACATTGATCGCCTGGTCGAGGTTCGAATCCCCGCGAAGAAAGAGCGAATCAACGACAAGGCAGGGGCCGAAATCGGGAGCGGATGCCGGCGGGCCGGTCCACGCCAGTTGAAAAGAATCCCAGTCGGTGCAGTCCACATCTCCGTCGAAATCGAAGTCGCCGAAGAAGGCCATGGCACTGTTGAAGTTGGTGTCGGCACAGGGAGTCGCAGAGCAAGGACCGGTGAACACGCTGGCAAAGCAATTGAAGTCGAGTGTTGAGATGCTGCTGCTGTCATCAAAATCGCCAAGAAGGGGATAGTTCTCAATCGGCTCGCCAGCGGTCAGATCGCGGCCGATCAACTGTGGTGAGGTACTGGAATATCGTTGAACACGAAACACGGTGTTGTCTCCCGCGACCGGACTGGTTGGAACCGAGACCCCCTGAGTGTAAGGACCACCGGGGCCGACCGGATTGACATAGCGCCACACTTCGCTGCCGCCATCGGTGACCTCGATGAAGTTTCCATGAGCGCCTTCGCAGAGCAGGGTGTTTCCATTGGGCAGCCGCTGGACCCCTCCCAGGATGCGACCGTAGAGATCGGTGGGAATCGGAGCCATGTAGGTCCATTGCAGGGCAGCGGGCCCAAAGGAGCTGCCGGGATCGAGAAGATAGTCACCGTTGCTATCGATCGGCGGAACCAATTCATCGACCGACGAAGCATTTCCGCCGGGGCGATTGACTCCGTTGTTGAAGACGATGACATTTCCCGCTCCTGGCAGTCCGGGAGCGATCCATTCGGCACAGTGCTGGAAAAATAACATCTGGTTGGCCGTGGTTCCTGCCTGGTAGGTGCGTGGATTACCCCAGCGATAGAGCAGGTCGCCACCGTGGCCGCGCAGGCCACCACTGCTACTGGCGGCTTCCGCAGTGCTGGTACTGTGATCGATGATCCACACCTCTGCAAAGGTCGGAACGCTCAGCATGATCTGATCGAGCTCGGCGTTGTAATCGACGCTATTGACATGTAACCAGTCGGCCCCTGCGTTGGTTCCAATGTAATTGAGGTCAATTTTCTCGGGGTGATCTGCGACCACTCCGAAGTTGGCCAGTGTCGGGTCAAGATCCTGAACCAGGTGATCCCAAGCGTGCCATTCCCAGACAATGGTGCCGCCGCTCGTTCCACCAGGCTCGACCTCGATGATGTGATCGGGCCACAACTGGTTGTCGGGGAGCAGCGTGGGATCACGTCCCGCTGCCGTCGCTTCTGCGACACTTTTTAGTTCCCAGGCGACCAGTAACAGATTTCCATTGGGGAGCGGCTCCACATCATGATGATGCTGAACTACTGCACTGGAGTACTCGAAGCTCCACATGAGGGTTCCATCCCATGCGATTCGTTCCACTCGACCGCCGGTTCCGCCTGCAGAGATCGGTGGGTTGCCTGGGATTCGAGCCGTTCGGAGGATGTCTCCCCCCTCGAGAAGGTAGGAGGAGGCGCCAGGATTGAAATCACTGGGCCAACTGTGAACGACGCGGCCAATTTCATCGATCAGGTAGGTGGTGGAGTCACGGCCGGGAGCAAAGAAACTGTAGCCGCCATAGGTGGCAGGGGCCCGATGAAACCAACCGACCGTCTGTTCGCCTTCTTCCGCGATGGCTGAGGCTGGGATCGTACTGGTCAGTAGCAGCAGCAGTAGGGTCAATCGGTTCATTTGAGTTCCTTCTTCCACCTTACGATTCTACCGCAGGGGTGCCAGATGCTCGCAATATTGTTGGATCCAAGGATGCCGTGAAACCACGCGGATCGCGCCGCTGGAGGGGGTTAGCAGTGATTTGTGCGATCTTTGTCGCCGTCGCTCGAATTCTATCGAGGCCGCGATGATCAAAGCGAGATTCGACGACCCTTGAATACGGGTTGCAGAACTCGGTCGAAGAACTCCCACTGGGTCTTGCCGGCGCCGCGTCCGAGGCCGTGGCCGTTGTTAGGGAAGAAGCGACTCTCGTAGGGAGCACTTCCCTTGTCGAGAGCATCGATCAGCTGGAATGCATTACTGGGATGAACATTGTCATCGACCATTCCGTGCATGATCAGCAGGTGGCCACCGGACTCCTTGAAATTCTTTACGTAATCCTCGCGAGTGGCTCGACCGATGTCGTAACCATCGGGATTGAGTTGGGGAGTACTCATGTAGCGTTCGGTGTAGATGGTGTCGTAGTGACGCCAGTCGGTGACTCCTGATCCATTGACCGCAGCGGTGTAGACATCTGGATGTTTCAAAATCCCCATCGCAGCCATGTACCCGCCATAGGAGAATCCGACGATCCCTACCCGTTCCCCGTCGACATAATCGCGTTCGCGAAGCATGCGAATCGCATCGGCATGGTCCTGGATGTCGATGTCACCCAGACGGCGATAAGCGGCTCCGAGAAATTTCTTGCCGCGATTTCCGGTGCCACGATTGTTGACCTTGACTACCAGGTATCCACGATTGTTCTCCGATCGTGGGTTGGCGACATAGCGAGCCGAGATCTCATTGGAACCGGGACCGCCGTAGAGGGAATTGATGACGGGGTACTGCCGGGTTCGATCGAAGTCCTTCGGTTTGTATAGAATGCCATAGATTTCATGCTGATCATCGTTGGAGCGAAAGCTGAACATCTCGGCGATGTTGGCTGCCGTGGCGGGATCCCCCTCGGCGAGTTTGGCGACCAATCTTCCATCGGAACTGTAGAGCGCCGTTGACGGTGGGGTGTTGACCTCTTCGTACTGGGCGACTAGCCACTTCTTGTCGGGGGACCACTGGAAACTGGAGTGATGGAAGTCAAGGGTCGTGACCCGACGGTGGTTTTTCCCATCGAGGTCGGCGATGTGGTACTGCATGTAATACGGATTGATGGGCGAACTGTAGCCACGGAAACCGATCTGCCCCTGCTCCTCATCAACAAAGTCGATGCCTGCAGTCTGGAAGTCACCACTCGAGATGTTGTTGAGCCGCTCGCCCGCTAAATTGCGCAACTCGTAGTGGCTGTACCCGGAGCGTTCGCTGGTCCAGATGAATCGCTGGTGGTCGGCTAGGTACCGCATATCGGGGCTGTTTCGCTGCCAGGTGGACTGTTGTTCCTCGACCACCACGCGACAGGCACCCGTTTCCAGATCGATCGCCATCACCTTGAGGTGTTGTTGCAGTCGATCGGTCCAGTTGACCAGCATCACGGCTCCATCCGGTGAGATCCGGATGTTGTAAATGTACTCGTCGGAGCCACCGCCGACATCGATGTGGGTGATCTCCTGGGAAGCGAGGTCGTACACCATCAACTGGGCCCCTGGATTCTTGGCGCCCGCCTTGGGGTAGTACTCTGGATAGTGAACGGTATTGAACTTGGACCAGCCGGTCACCAGGTGAAACGGTTGCACATCAGTATCGTCGAACCTGTAAAAGAGCAATTTCTGCGAATTGGGAGTCCACCACATCGCTCGGTTTTGCCCCAACTCTTCGCCGTATACCCAACTGGCGGTACCATAGTGAATGTCCTTATTTCCGGAGATGGTGACGGCGATCTTCTCGCCCGAGTCCTTTTCCTTGAGCACCACATTCCAGTTCTCGTAATGCGCTTCCCAGCGCCCATTGGGAGAATCTACCTGGGTGTACTGGCGACCGCGTGTCGGCCTTCCGACATAGGTGCCGGTCAGATCCTCTCCGCCTCCACGAGCCCTCCGAGACCTTCTCCGAGGTGGAGCCGGCGTGTCTTTTGCGGCTCCGAACTCTTCACGCACAGCGCTGCTCAGATGAAATCGATACTGGGTTTTCATGTGGGTGTAGATCAGGAACTGACCATCCTCGCTCCACTCGACTGCGCTGATCTGTCCCGATCGTGGATCCTCTGGAGCGCGGCTCGCAGCGGCAAGATCGTGGCAACAGACGGTCACCAAGAGCGTCAAAATCGATGCCAAGAAGAAGGGAAGTGATCGCATCATGGGCTCCTTTGGAATCGGCGGCGCAGGGGTCATGTTGTATTCAGTATCGAGAAGCGATGGTCTTCCGGAATCGGGTCAGCGTCAAGTGCCGGCTGGAGACATCCCATGGTCCAAGCCAAGATCGAGTTCAGGTCAATCCATCCGCAGCGTAGGGGATGGCACTGGGCGGCTAGACACTGGGCGGCTAGACACTGGGCCGTTAGACACTGGGCCGTTAGACAGTGGGCCGATAGATCGATGCCGACAGATCGATGCCGTGAGGCCGCCGGGGAACTGCAAACGAGTGCGCGAGCCGGTCTGAATCGAAGCGGACTTTTAGCATCGTGGAACTCGCATCGTGGAACTCGCATCGACCGGCTCAGCCGAAGAACGCCATCAGGATCTTGTAGAAGATCATCGCGAACAGGGCTCCCGCTGGCACCGTGATGACCCAGGAGATGGCGATGTCTCGGACCGTGTTCAGGTTCAGTGCGCCCATTCCCCGAGCCAAGCCCACTCCGACCACCGCTCCCACCAGCGTATGGGTGGTCGATATCGGTATTCCCAGTTTAGTGGCCAGCACAATGGTGGTGGCCGCTGCGAATTCAGCGGTGAATCCGCGTGAGGGAGTCAACTCGGTGATGCGGCGTCCGACCGTCTCCATCACCCGCCAGCCCCAGGTGGCCAGACCGATCACAATTCCTAGTCCGCCAAGAGCCAGGACTTCCGGCGCCACCGTCGATTTGAGTGCGACCTTGCCATCTTCAATCGTTTGCAGAACCGCAGAGAGGGGGCCGATGGCATTGGCGACATCGTTGGATCCATGAGCAAATGCGACGAAGCAGGCACTCAGAATCTGCAAGTAGATGAATATTTTTTCGACCTGGTTGAGTGCCGGATTGTCGGTCGGGCCCCGTTCCTTCACGAGGCGTGATCCGAGGTCCTCGGCACCCTTGAGCAAGGTTGCGATTTCCTCCTGGGTGCCAGCATCGGACACATCTTGAAGGCGTCTCAGATGCTTCCTCGCCTTTTGCAGGGATTGTTCCTGGTATTGAATTTTGTGGTTGCTGGGAATTCCCGATTGATCCTTGACCTCGATCCTGCGAACCAGGAATCCTGTGACGATGGCCGAGATCAAACCGACGCCCATGGCGATGAGCAATGCATCCCCTAGGGGGAGATCCAGATGAAGATTTTTCAGACCCTTGAAGGCCATCGTCAGGGTCAGGATGGTGAAGACGATGAAGACGATGATCGGGGCTAGTTTCTTGGTGGCTGCCAGGGGGTTCTTTTGATAGAAGATGTTCTTCAGCAGTAATTTGAAGGTCAGGTAACTGATCGAGGCACTGAGCAGTGGAGAGATGATCCAACTGGAGACAATCTGCCACACCTTGGACCAGTGAACCGCCTCGACCCCACCATAGAGAACCCCGAAGCCGATGATGGCGCCCACAATGGAATGTGTCGTCGAGACGGGCCAACCGAAATACGAGGCGATCTGGAGCCACGCTCCCGCCGCCAGCAGTGCCGCCAGCATCCCGCATACGAATGCTGTGGGATCGTTTTCGAACATTTTGGAATCGACGATTCCCTTGCGGACCGTATCCGAAACGGAAGATCCGGCAAGGAATGCCCCTGCGAATTCTAGCACCGCAGCCACGAGCACAGCTCTACGGAGGGTGAGTGCCCCGGAGCCGACCGATGTGCCCATGGCGTTGGCCACATCGTTGGCACCGATGTTCCACGCCATATAGAATCCGAAGATTCCCGCCAGAGCCCACAAGATATCTGCGTGTTCCATGAGTCCTTCAGGTCAATTCCAAAAGAGGTAGGATCAGTCAGTAAAAGAAACGAATTCGGAGTCTTGGATCTCTACTTTATTTCCAGAGTCGTCCGGACCTTGTCCGCCAAGTTTTCACTAAGATCACTGATGGTTGCAATCTCAGACAAGATTTTCAACCAAAGATGAAACTGCGTGTAACTGAGAGAGTCTTCCGAATCAAAAACAACTTTGAGCAGTTTACGCTGGCAAATATCGACTTCGTGTTCCTTGACAGCCACGGCGTGGACTAAATCCCGCACCTTGTCGGCTTCGACTCCTCCAAAGCCGCTTTCCAGTAGTTCATCGAGTTCTTCAATCACTCCTCGACTGAGATGGAAGCATTCCGTGGTCTTGCTGCAGAATTCTTGAAACAAGGCCTTCATCGATTTTGGCACCGGAAGATTCTTCAGATCGCACAGAACTCCGATGTTCTCCGCCGTATCCGCAATCTCATCCTGGGTGGACAAGATTTCCATCAACTTCCCTCGATCCACCGGAAGGAACAGGCCCCTCGGCAGGTGATTGCGGATGTCATTCTTGACCAAATCCGCTTCATGTTCGGTCTTGGAGATTTTTCTGGCGATCTCCCCGATGGAAGCATGGTCTTCGTTGATGAAAACAGTGAGCAACTCAACAAGACCGTCGATGCATTCACTGACCTTTCGCATATGAGATTGCAAAGGAACGAAGGGCGATTTTCCGAACAAGTTGGCAAAGGTACGCATCAGTTCTCCTGTGATCTGTTTCTGACAAATTCTTGACCGTCTTCAACGGGGCCGGAAGTGGGTTCACCAGCCCCTCGGGCACCTGCGGAGTATGCCAGATGCATCGACTGGATGTGAATCCAATAATGGTCCACAACAGTGCGAACTAGAAGTTCACTGCAAACCTCATGACGTAACTGTTGACATCGTTGCCGTATACGGAGGCTGCATCGGGGGAAGCGTTGATGATGTTGAACATCACCCGAGCATTGGCGTTCAGGTACCAGTTGATACCGATGGATAACGCCTCGGCATTTTCATCGGGATTCATCTCCTCCAGTTCAATCTCCTGCATACGGATGGCCAGTTCTATGGCTCCGTGGCCATTTTTGCCGTAGTTGTTTGTCGGCTTGACCCGCGAAAATGATGCGGTCGACTTCTTGTAGGGACGATTCTCACCGCTGAGAAAGTAACTACCTTGGGCGTACCAGGCGGTCACTTCGGAGTCATCTTCGAGAGTCGAGGTGATCATTTCAGCCTGAACTGACCAGGGACCCTGAAGATAGGCAATTTCTGTTGCGAGAAGATCGGCACTGGCCGAGAGGATGTCACCACTATCAACGATATCTGCTCCCATGTGAGAGAGAGAGTCTGAATGGTATCGAACCTGTCCTTCTGAGGCATCTCGTGAACTGAAAGAGGCGCCTAGGTGAAGCAAGTGATTTCCGTTGTCCTCGAAGATGGGAAGGTATGTCACTCGTCCGGTGAGCGAACTCTGATGATCTTCTTGTCCATTTCCGTAACCGTCGACATCTTTGAAGTAACCGATGGCGACTGAACCGTGGTCCTCGGTCCCGAGTGAATGCATCGAGAGGAGGCCGGTGTTTCGACCCGGATTGATCGCGGAAGTAAAACTGCGTTCGGCAAAGGTGATGTACTTGCTGCTGGTGGCCCACTCGAGACCCATCGGCTCTTTGAGTTGCCCGACACGAACATGTCCGAGGAAGCCAGCGTCTGTCAGGCCAACATAAGCGTCTTTGAAGTCGGCATCTCCGCCACCGAAGTCGTATTGTGTTTTGAACTCAACATTTCCACCGATGACTCCTGCGATGGCTAATCTTGCTCTTCGCATCTCGACGCCATCCTGTTCTCTCTCGAGTCCAACGATTCCTTCGACGGCATCGACTTCATTGAAGAACCCAGCATCCATCTGGAAGCGACCCCCGATGGAGATGGAATTGGCTCCGTCGGCAGTGGAGAGGCGAAGACCGTTCTTCCAGGTCGCGTTCATCTCTTGCATGGCCTCGAGGCCGGATGGGAACAAGGTGATGGTGAGCAATGTCACGAATCTAAGGGTCCAACTGCGCGTATTTATCGGCGTGGTCATTCGCGTGAGCCATCGCGTTAGCATTCGAGTTCGCATTACTGTGCCTTTCTGTCTTTCGGTCGCGTCCTGTATCGGAGCGCGAGACGAGGAATCTCCTCTGAAAACGCCATGATCTCCTCGGTGGGAGAGTATGAGGTGAATGTGAAGAAGAAGTTAAGGAGAAGTGATGAGCGAATAATTGCTCGGGTCGGAAGATCAGATCCAGTATTGTAACGCCTCAGGAGAGCCCCTGAGGCTTGCTGGAGCCAGTTCTATTCATCGAAGAGGGGTGACGATGTCGCTGATCAGTGAACAGGGCGGGCGGTGGCCCATCTGGATGGCTCCCTTGACCCGTTCGAGAGCGATTCAGCCGGGAAATCTCCCTGGAGCGATGCAGGCAGAATACTACGCTCAAAGGGCTGATCCCTCCGATGGGGCGGTGGTCATCATCTCCGAAGCGACCCCGATTTGTCCCGAGGGGCACGGCTATTTTGCGACCCCCGGGATTCACCAGCGCGATCAGGTTCAGGGGTGGAAGCAGGTCACCGACAAGGTTCACCGAGTCGGAGGTCAGATCATCTGCCAGTTGTGGCACGTCGGAAGGGTCAGCCACAGATCTCTGCAGCCCGAAAATCAGGACCCAGTATCGTCGACCGAGCAGCCTGCAAAGAGCAAAACCTATATCGATGCGCAGGGCAACAGAGCTCCCTGCTCCACTCCGAGATCGTTGTCGAGTGAAGAGATTCCGCAACTGGTCGAGTCTTTTCGACGAGCTGCCAGCAATGCCATGGAAGCGGGATTCGATGGAGTGGAGATCCACGGGGCCAATGGATACTTGTTGGAGCAGTTCCTTCGTTCGGGCATCAATGACCGAACCGATCAGTACGGTGGTTCATTGGAGAACCGGCTTCGCTTCTGTCTCGAGGTTACCGCTGCTGTGATCGGAGTGTGGGGAGAAGAAAAGGTCGGATACCGGGTCTCTCCTATCAGCGGTGATCTCGCTGGAGATCGGGGGGATGAGAACATGCTGGAAACCTACGGAACTCTTGCTGAGCAACTGGCTCTGCTAAAGATTGCTTTTCTGG
Source organism: Planctomycetota bacterium (assembly GCA_028825265.1). Classification (GTDB taxonomy): domain Bacteria; phylum Planctomycetota; class UBA8108; order UBA1146; family UBA1146; genus QNYK01. The sequence continues at coordinate 22,287 of JAPKAM010000019.1, read as the reverse complement.
ATGTGGTCGAGAGTTTCTCGGTCGGTCAACGTGAGCCCGGACTGGCGGAGATCTGTCAGCGAATGAGGAAGTCCTTCTCCGGCGGACCTGCGGGGTTGTACCTGGCTGGTGGTGGATATACCCGTGAGAGTGCGCGGGATGCTCTCGATTCTGGACGATGCGATGGGGTCATCTTCGGTCGTGATTTCATCTCGAATCCAGATTTACGGCGAAGATTACGCGAGGATTTGCCGCTGACTCCCTGGAACCGGAGATCCTTTTATCTGGGTGGGGAAGAGGGCTACACCGATTGGCCGCTAGCATGAAAAATACGATGGGACTGTGCTCCGACTTGAACCACCAAGCATCGATCAGTACTTTGGCATCTTCTTCCGCGCTCTCCGGTGTCCGCGGGAGAGTCCGCGATTTCAGAACTCAATCGAGGGGAGTGAGCCACTTGCTCGATATACTTCTGCTCGGTCTACTTCTGCTTGATGTACTTCCTGGTTTCTCCATCGGGAGAGCCTCAGGCTTCAGTGTTGGATGGAGTTTTTGATGCAGGAGTTCTACGCATCGGCGATTCGCCTCACCGAAGATGTACTGTGCGATGAATTGCGGGAACTCGATTTCAGGAGTGTTCGGTTGAATCGCGGCGGCATACCGTTTCGTGGCGATTGGAGTGAAGGCTGGAGAGCCTGCCTAGAGAGCCGTATCGCTCAGAGAATTCTCGTGGTCATGGGGCGCGGTCCGGTGACCACTGCGGATCAGCTGTACGATGCCGTTCGTGCCGTGGATTGGTCACCGTACATCACAACCCAGCAAACCTTTGCCGTCAGTTCTGTGGCCGTGGGCAGCACCTTGAATCACAGCGGCTTCGTGGCGTTACGAGTCAAGGACGCCATCGTGGATCAGGTCCGTGATCGGGAAGGGGATCGCCCTTCGGTGGACCGGGATGATCCAGATGTTCGAGTGTTTGTGTACCTTGCCAATGACAAGGCGACCTTCTATCTCGACATGTCTGGTTCGCCACTTCATCTCCGTGGATACAGGGCCAAGGGGGGTGGGGCACCATTACGAGAGACGCTGGCCGCAGCGATCTTGCGCATGGTCGGTTGGGATCGCCGTTCTCCCCTGATCGATCCGATGTGTGGATCCGGAACCATCGCCATCGAGTCGGCGTTGTGGGCCTCCGGGGTCGCTCCCGGGCTCGCGCGTGAGCGGTTTGGCTTCGAGCGCTGGGCGTGTCATGGAGAGACTCAAGCGCAACAGATGCGGGCACTGCGAGGATCTCTCCGTGGCGATGTGACTGGCCAGAAGCCTTCCATTATCGCCGCAGATTCCGACTCCGAGATTCTCGAGATCGCTCGAGAAAATGCCAAGATTGCTGGAATCAAGCTCGCCTTTCGTCAGCAATCGATACTCGACCTGCAACCCGATGGAGCACCCAAGTTGTTGGTGACCAATCCTCCCTATGGAAAAAGACTGGGGACGGAGCCTGATTTCCCGGCTCGGTTGGGTCGGGCCATCCGAAGGTTGCATGGTTGGCGCGTGGCGTTGCTGTCAGGCACCGATGCTTACGAGAAGGCGATCCTGCTGCAGCCGAGCCACAAGATCCCGCTGGTCAATGGCGACCTGGATGTACACTTGCTCATCTATGATGTGGAGTGAAGCCACTCACCGCTGAATCGAGAACGCCGCCCACGGTCTGCTTCGGTGAAATTTCGCACCCGATGGGGGCTAGCACCCAAAGTTCGATCGATCGTCGAGACGGGGGTCAGCGGGGCCGATGATTCCACTGTTGATTCCATTGTTGAATTGACTGTTGGGCGATGCTGCGCAGGAAATTAAGCGCATCTTCGTGGAGTCCTTGCAGGCCGCGGATGGGAAGAGTCTTCGGGGCCCGTTCGACAGGATCGATCCCTGAGATGGTGCTCTCGATCACCATCAGAGAGAGGAACATGCCAGCGACGCTCGGATGTTCGGCATCTCTGGCGTACATATTCAGTTCGGGTTGCTGGTTCGTTGAATTGCGCCACGCCAGCCCCACCGGAGCCACCTCGACTTGTAGTTGATCGGCCACCTGCTGGTGAGCCGCAATGATCTCATCCAGCGAGATCCAGCGGAGCCGATCATACTCCCAGGCCATGAAGAGGATCGGCCTGGCTCCCGCATCCCGCACCGCCTCGACAAATTTGCGTGAGTACTTGCGGAACGATTCGACATCGGTCTCGGGCAGGTCCTCTTGAAGCACCACGACATCGAACTGGCCATGGGCGATCTGATCGCGCGCATCGGTCTGATTCCACATCACCTCGAGCGATGCTCCCCCCTGGACCACTTGTGCGGTTTCGTATCCGAGAGGGGGGTCCATCGAATCGGAGAGGGCCTGGAGATGCTGGGCGAGCCCCCCTCGCCAGAAGGTGAAACTGTTGCCGACGAAGAGCACTCGGGCTGGAGGGTGACTACCGATGGCCGCAGATTCGTGCCCAGTCTCCGGAGTCTGACAACCCAGTAGCAGCCACGGGAGCCACGCCAGCCACGCCAGCGTGAGTCCGATCGATGGCCCGAGTCGCCCGTGTCGCAGTACTTCCATCGAACCTCCTGCTGCGAAAGATCGCAGGTTCGAGTCGTGGTGCAAGGGTCAACCTACCGGAAGGAAATTTCCGTTGGGTCGTGTATGCTGGGTTCGAAACCGGATGGGAACTGGCCGCCACCCGTTCAATTGGGGCCATTTCCTGGATTTCAGGAATGAAGACGTAAGGTGATTTCTGTTCATCAGATGAGCGGCAGGAGGACAGAAGATGTCGTTGGGGGATCCGCAGCGAACGGACCTGAGCTCGATGGAAATCGCCGCAGCAGCCTTCTCCGAGAAGCATGCCTTAGCGACGGTTCAGAGCCACTTGGATGCGCATCGCTGGCAAGGTGATCGTCGCTGGCCGGTGTTGCACCTCGATGACGTGTCGGGGATCCCCTTCCTCGATGGCATCGATGGGGTGGACCAGTACCAGCACCGGGCCCGATTACGCTGTGGCGATGGTGACCTGTTCGCCACCGTCACCGAACCGGCCGCCGGATACGAGGAGTACTGCCGCGATCAACTGCTCCTCGGCTCTCCCCGGCACATCTTTGCCTTCCCTCCCGATGGACCTTTGAAAGTATCGAGCGGTTGCTGGGCTCCACCGGCCTTCTCGACCTTGGTGGATTGCGCACGCAGTGGTCAGGGACTATTGATCGAGCCGTACATGGGGATCGAGGACTCGTGGGAACTCGCCGCACGTATCCACCGCGAGGCGAAAGTGCCGGTGCAAGTGATCGCCCCTCCTCCTGTGGTGACCTGGATCGCTAATGACAAGGCTCATTTCTCTGAACTGGTCGCTGCAGTACTGGGGGAGGATGCTCTGGTGCTCACCCGCACAGCCACCGATGTTCCGACCCTGACGAAGCATCTGCGCCAGATGTTTTCCGGGGTCAAACGAGTTGCGATCAAGAGAACCCGCTGCGCTTCTGCCATGGGAAATCGCCTGCTGCTGGTGGAGCCGTTGCAGCATCTCGATGAAGCGGCACTGCAAAAAGTGGTCGAAGAGTCATTGTTGTCGATGGACTGGCCTGCAGGGGAAGAGGTGCTCGCCTGTGTCTGGGAAGAGACCGATCTCTCGCCCTCCACCCAGTGGTGGATCCCGCCCAAGGGGAGCGAACTGCCGCGGCTCGATGGAGTCTATGAACAGATCCTGGCCGGTGAGGAGAAACTGTTTATCGGGAGCCACCCCTCGACCTTGCCAGATGAGATCAATCAGGGGCTGGAGCGGCAATCGTTCGCCATTGCCTTCGCATTACAACAACTCGGGTACGTCGGTCGCTGTTCCTTCGATCACCTGGTGGTCGGCGATCTGGAGCGAGACCCGCAGCTGAAGATCACTGAATGCAACGGACGCTGGGGAGGAACTAGCACTCCGATGCATCTGGTCGATCGAGTGATTCCCGGCCAGCGGCCAGCGTACAGAGCACAGGATTTCGTCCATCAAGATTTGATCGGAGTTTCCTTCACGGAAATCTGCCAGCGGATCGGTAGTCACCTGTTCGATGCCGGCAGCGGTGACGGACAGTTCCTGCTCTACAATGTCGGCCCGCTGATCGGTTCGGGGAAGTTCGATGTGATTGCTATTGCAGCAGATTCAACTGAAGCGGATCGGTTGCTGACAGAGGTCCTTCCTGAGATTCTGGGGGTTTAAAAACTACTTTTCGGGAGATCGCAATGTCCAGAATTTCCCATCTTGTACGCGAACAGGTGATTCCCACAGATCTTGACAGGGCATGGGAATTTATCAGCACGCCGAAGAATCTAGATCATAGCACTCCTGAGAATTTGTCTTTTCCCATCGTTAGCGATATACCTGCTGGAATATTCGACGGGCTTCTCATCAAGTATCAGATATCAATACCTTTCCTGGGGGGGCAAACTTGGCTTTCAGAAATCCAGAATATTCAGGAGAGACGTTCCTTTTTCGATGTCCAACATGTCGGTCCCTACCGATACTTGCATCATTATCACGAAATAACCGAACAACCGGAGGACATTCGTTTTTTTCATCTCGTGACTTCCGCGCTTCCCCTGGGGCCGTTGGGAACTCTGGCACATGCACTGTACGTGAAATCAAAATTGAAACGAATCATTGCTTACCCCATAATGCAATGAACAGCGTTTTTGAAGTGTCTGGTACTGGAAAGTAATGATAGTTTGTTGCCTTCTATTCATGGAAACGATGATCTATTTTGGGAATTTTTGACGATGAGTTTCTGTAGTGAGACGCGCAGTTCCGATTGTATAACCAGGCCGAGTATTTGAAAAATTTAGCGTTATAGGTCTTCTCTATTCAGCGAGGGATATACCGATGCGTCCTGGTGTAATAGCTTCCATTCTTGGTGTTTTTTGTGTCTTCAATTCGTGTCTTATTGCCGGAGGATCTCTGGATCTGGTGCCTTTGGGCACCCATCACTCGGGTGTTTTTGAGGGGAGTGCGTCGGAAATCGTCGCTCACGATCCGCGAAGCGATCGGATTTTTGTGACCAATGCCAGCACCGGAAATCTGGATATACTACAATTGAATCCGACTGGTACTTTGTCTCTGATCGGTTTCGTGAACACCATCGGCGCTGCCAGTCATGTACGGATCTGGGATAATGGGACCACTAGTTTTGTGGTGGCTGCCGTGCCTGCAGCAAACTTGGCCAATCCAGGCTCGGTTCAGGTCTTCACGACCTCGGGCGTGCTACAAGCCACTCATGTGGTTGGCGCCTTACCCGATATGCTCTATGTCACATCCAATCATCTGGCCTTGACTGCAAACGAGGGACAACCGATAGGAGCCGCGAATCCACCAGGTTCAGTTTCGATTGTGAATCTTCAGACTGGTTTTGTTTCGACCGTCAGTTTTGCCGTGTTCAACGGCCAGGAAGCAGCCCTGAGAAATGCAGGAGTTCGAATCTTCCCGGGCTTGTCGGCCAGCATAGATCTTGAGCCTGAGTACATAGCCGTGACGCCCGACAACACGACCGCCTATGCGGTTTGCCAGGAGCAGAATTCTGTGGTGGTCATCGATATCCCTACTGCGACCGCAACTTCGATTCATACGCTGGGTACCAAGGACCATTCAATCGTCGGAAACGGTCTCGACGGAAGCGATTCGGATGGAGGAATCAACATCAGTAACTGGCCAGTCCACGGCATGTACATGCCGGACAGCTCCGTCACTTATCAGGTCAACGGGCAGAATTATCTGCTCACGGCTAATGAAGGAGATGCCCGTAACGAAGCCGGAAGGGCGAGAACTCTGAATCTGGATCCGGTCACTTTTCCGAATGCCGCTTTTTTGCAACAAAATGGCAATATGGGTCGTCTTTTCGTTTCAACCATCGACGGGGATCTCGATGGAGATGGTGATTTTGATGAGGTCTATTGCTACGGAAGTCGCTCTTTCTCCATCTTTAATATGAGTGCGGGTGCCGAACTGGTTTACGACAGTGGCGACGAGTTTGCGGTGACCATCGCCGCTCTTGAAACAGAAAATTTCAACTCGAATAGCACCAGTAATAATTCTGCGGATGGTCGGTCCGACAACAAGGGTTGTGAACCCGAAGCGGTGGTTGTTGCGCAAATCGGAGACCGAAATCTGGCCTTCATTGGTATGGAAAGGCAGGGGGGGATTTTCGCCTACGACGTGACCACGCCTGCTTCTTCGCAGTTGCTGGGATACTTCAGTAATCGAAATTTCGGCGCTAATATCGAGAGCCAGGCTGCTGGTGATCTGGGGGTAGAATCCATCGTCTACGTCAAGCCGGAGGATAATGCTCTGGGGCAGCCACTCCTGATTACCGGTAATGAGATCAGCGGCACGACCACGGTGTTTTTGATTCTTGGCGCATTTCCGACACCGGATTGCAACGGCAACTCTGTACCTGACCCTGATGATCTCGCATCTGGAACTTCCGAGGATTGTAATGGTGATGGAATCCCTGACGAATGTCAGATTTCTGAAGATGACTGCAATCTGAACGGTCTTCTCGATTTTTGTGAGATCGCTACCGGGGCCGCTCTCGATTGCAACGGCAACGCAATTCCAGACAGTTGTGACCTCGCTTCAGGTGATGTCGATTGTGATGGAAACAGTGTTCCTGATAGTTGCGATCTCGCTGCCGGTGCTGTAGACGGAAACCTGGATGGCATTCTGGATCGTTGCCAAGGGGTGCCATTTATTAGCGGTGACGGGAACCAGGATGGGGTGATTGACATTACCGATGCTGTTCAAATCTTGAGTGTACTCTTCGGGAATGTGATTTCCGTTTGTCCTTACTCTCTAGATACGAATGGAAGTGGCACAGCAGATATTTCTGATGTGGTTTACCTGCTGGACTACATTTTCCAGGGTGGACTGGCTCCTGCTGCTCCTTTTCCTTCCTGTGGTATTCGTGTAGGCATCCTCGGTGGATGTGATTCTTTTTCGAACTGCCCCTGATCCTGTTTTTCATCGATGTGGTTTGGGTGGCTCTTGTTGGAAGAGGATGGCAGTTTTTTCTTAACCTTTCTCGAACAATTCTGCCGGTAGTTGTCCACCTTGTTGATCGATGTATTTGATGAATTCTTTCAGAAGATGTTTCTGTGAGAATCTTGCGTTGACGGCCTCTATTCTGCGGTTCTGTAAAGCATTGAGGATTCTCTTTGCCAGTTTTTTCGCCATGAGTGCTTGGAGGAAATTGGGGGCCAAGAAGTTTGGTTCGGAATTTCGCCGATGTAATAGCCAGAGGATTCCACAGCAAGAGTAGTTGGCGATCCATGCCAGCTGATCTCCGCGCTCAAGATGGTAAGAGTATTCTCGTTCCAGAACGAACAAGAGACCATGTCCTCCGGTTTCCGATAGAATTTCGTCATAGTCGTCCGGGACCCGATTGACGTCCTTCTCTGCACTCCTGTAGAGTTCTGAATCTACCCCGGTAGACCCGATGAGTTCTGAACAGCTCAAACTTGGGAGGAAATTGCAGGCGTTAGATCGGTAGCGTGAAATTCTCCAGAGGGCTTTTATGCATTCGTTTTCTCCGCGTCCTTTGTTCGATGCCGGCAGCGGTGACGGACAGTTCCTGCTCTACAATGTCGGCCCGCTGATCGGTTCGGGGAAGTTCGATGTGATTGCTATTGCCCGTTCCCCTGACGAGGCGAATCGCTGGATGACCGAGCGACTACCCGAGTTACTTGGGATCTAGCCACGTTGCAGATGTTGGCAAAAAAAAGAGGCCTCGCCGGTGGTCACCGACGAGGCCTCTTTGATTCAAGTCAGGGCTGGATCGGCCCTGGGTCACTGCGATCACTCTTCCGCAAGGATTCCTCCTTCAGCCAGCAACGACTGATCGATCCACTGGAGCAGTTCATCGATGTTGAAGATGTTACCCTGGTCATTCTCTGGATCCGGGCCCGGCTCGTCGAAGGGGGCCGCGGGAGGAGATCCACCGCCGAACAGGTAAGTCAGGGTGTGGATGACATCGCTGACGTCATGGGCTCCGTCGCTGTTGGAGTCTGCCGCTTGTTCGGGGACAGAAGGCTGACCACCACCGAAGAGTCGGCCGAGACTGGCGATGACGTCTCCGATGTCGATCTGGAGATCACGAGTGAAGTCCGCGCGCCTGAACCAGTCCCAGGGAATCGGAAATACTATATTTGGAACGAATATTAGCGGACAGATCAAGAATATCCGTGTGTCCGGGGTGATGAGATCATGAGAGTGGACCCTGACCAGGTCGAGTAACTCCGATGGGAGCCAGGTCTCTCGAACCGGGTATACTGGCTCGACGTGCGCGTAGTTGAGCGAGTAAAAGTTACAACCGACGATGGAACCATCGCCTAGAGTTCTGTTCAGGTATTCGTCCATGGGGCCTCTACACCAGACAGTGGAGATTCCACTGGAGAGCAGATCTCCTCCCGCCATCTCGTGAACGTCGGTGAAAACCTCCACACCATTGAGACTCCCGTATCCATTGGCGAAGACCACGGTTCCACTGTTCTTGATTCGAAGCACAGCTCCGTTCCAGATCAGGTTGCCGCCAGGGCCGATCGCCGGGTTTGCATCTCGACCTGCCAGGATGAACTCACCCGCTCCCACTTCTCGAATGTCGCTGTGGGCGATGAATCCATGGTATTCGTCCTGATCGAGGGTTCCGAGAAAGTGTGGTTCCAGTTTGAGGACCAGAGTCGACGGTGGGGTCGCGGGTGCGCCTGTGGCGCTTGGCGAAGGGATGACCAGCCCGGCGACCTCGACATTGCCCGCCTGGGTGATGGTGAGAGCGGTCCCGATCGATTTCACCTGTTGCGGGCCATGTAGTGTCACCTGAGATGGATTCCCATCGATCCTGGTGCGCATCACCAGGATTTCAGAGAAGTACGAGTTCATCGGACCGGTGTATCCTACCACCATGAATCCCGCTTCCTGGAGAACGGTACCATCGGGATCAATCAACTCCTCGACATATTCGATGTCGGCGAAATGAGCCTGGGTATTGAATCCGAACAGATTGGCTCCCGGGATACTGAACGCACCATCCTCGTAGACCCGCATGAAATCCAGCGTGAGGTCTTGGTGTACCACGAGGATGAAGGGAAGCTGACCGGCAGAGTTGGCGAGCGTGACCGATCCGCAGATGGCGAGTCGCCCATCTGGGATCTGGATGATTTTCACGCCTGCCCCGCTGATGATGCCGACATTATTGATGGGTAGTGGTCCGCCATAGGAACTGTAGCCGGTGGGAATCCCAACGACGTTAGTGGTGACCACCATCACCGGATCGTCGACCGAAATTCCGTTTCGGACGATACCAGTCACCGCAAAACCACTGGAAACTCCAGCGGAGAATGTTTCCGTCACCGAAACAGGAACCGCATTGCCGAATCCTTGCACATTGGATTCGAGGATCTGACGCGTCCAGATCAGGTTGCCGCCAGGGCTGACCTTGTTGAGGTAGATGTCAAAGCCAGGTGGTCCGCCGGGAGGTCGAGTGACGGGACCGACTGTGACGTAGTTTCCATCACTGGTCGGCGTCATCTCGAGAGAGAGCTCTGCTCCCCGAGTGCCCAGGTTTTTCATGTACACCTGGGAGTAGAGGGGGGTGGCGGGCAGTAAGGCGAGCACCAAGAATGAGAGGGAGAAGAGACGAAGAATCGCCTTGGTCCCGAAAATGGAGTGGGTCATGGAGACCCCCTTTCAGTGGGCTGGAAGACAATCGCCCCCATGGCGAATGCCGCCTGAATGTGGCTCAGGATGGTTACATCCGTAGAATCGCTAGGTTCGGACCATGTTTTTTACCGGCAGGAAGTGTTCGGTATGGATGGTTGATTTGACATGGAAGGGCGATTTGACATACCGTTTGTGCATGCGGGGGTAGTCCCCGTGTAGAGATGGGAGATCGGGTGATGGGGAATAATCTCGGAGGCGCAATGTTCGCGGGAGTCATCGGTGGAATCATATCGGTGGCTTGCTGGTACGTGCTTAACATGATCGTGCCTGAGCCTAATGTTTACGTGGCTGTCGGATTGGCGGGTTTCTTTGGGTCGTTGTTTGCCAACCTCTTTGCCTCGAAGGCAGAGAAGGTTGAAGCCTGATCCACAGCATACGATTGTGAACTGCATGGGGGACGGAGCCTGAAGCGAGGCTCCGTCCCCCTTCTCATCGATCTTTCGGCGACATCTATTCGGCTCTCATGCTTGGTACTGATCCTCACTTCGTGAATGCATCGTTGTATCGATGAGTGTTCCTCATAAACTGTAGTGGTTGTTGGACAGGCTTCAGAAAGGACTCATCGATGCTCAGCCATGCGCTTACTCATCTAGTCATGAGCCTGGTCATGATTTCGGTCATGATCCCGATCCTGGGCGGGGTACCCGTTCGGACTGAACTCGCCGTGGAATCGCCTCCCAGTTCCGAACTGGTATCCGACGATAAGCAGCATCCGGGTGGAGTGATCGATTCTACCCTCCCTCAACTGCGCGGCATGATTGAACTCTATTCTGCGGATCGAAGGAATATCGGCAGGTTTTATGATGCACCGATGTCAAAGATCGCATCGGAGAGAACTCGGGAGTCTCTGCAACACTGGCAGAAAGTTCTCGAAGCCATCGACTTTGATGCCCTGGTTCGCGATCAAAAAGTGGATTACGTGCTCTTTCAAAACGATCTCCGTTTTCGACTTCGCTCGCTACAACACCAGCAGTTGAAAGAGCAACAGATCGAGCAGTTTGTGCCCTTCGCAGGAGTGATCACAAGTTTGCAGGAGAACCGGAGGCAAGTGAAGCCGGTCGATGGGAAGCAGATCGCCAATATCATCACGGATCTGGATGAAGCCGTGAAGGTAGCCAGGACGGCGCTCGAGAAACAACTGAAGGAGGGTGGCGACGGAGAGATAGTGTTCGAGATCGCTGTCGCAAACCGGGCATCACGGATGGTGGATCGTCTTCAGAGAACCCTTTCTGGCTGGTACGGATTCTATGCAGGATACGATCCACTCTTCACCTGGTGGGTAGAAAAACCTTACAAAGGACTAGAGAAGACCCTCAAGGGTTACTCGAAGTTCATCCGTAACAAGGTGATGGCTATCGAGGACGAGACCGATCCACCCATCATCGGAGATCCGGTCGGACGCGAAGAACTGATGAGCTTGCTACAGCACGAGATGATCGCCTACTCCCCGGAACAACTGATCGAGATTGCGCGCACGGAATTCGATTGGTGTCGCAAGGAGATGATTCGTGCGGCGCAAGATCTTGGATACGGAGATGACTGGCGCAAGGCTCTGGATCACGTCAAGGAACTTCATGTGGAGCCGGGAAAGCAGCCTGACCTGATCCGCGAACTGGCTCACGAGGCGGTCGAGTTTATCGAGCAGAGAGAACTGGTCACCATTCCAGATCTTTGCAAGGAGACCTGGCGAATGGAGATGCTTTCCGCCGCTCGACAGAAGACCAGTCCATACTTTCTCGGTGGCGAAACCATCATGGTGGCCTTTCCCACCCATGAGATGGAACACGAAGACAAGCGGATGAGCATGAGAGGGAACAACCGTCACTTTGCCCGTGCGACGGTCCATCACGAGTTGATTCCCGGTCATCATTTGCAGGGGTTCATGACCAGCAGACATCGAACTCATCGCCGTGGTTTCGGTACTCCTTTCTGGATGGAGGGGTGGGCGCTCTACTGGGAGATGCTGCTGTGGAAGAAGGACTTCGCAGAGTCCGCCGAAAATCGCGTGGGGATGCTGTTCTGGCGCACTCATCGATGTGCACGGATCATCTTCTCGCTCAGTTATCATCTGGAGCAGATGAGTGCCGATGAAGCGATCGATTTCCTGGTCGAGAATGTTGGCCATGAACGAAACAATGCCACTGCCGAGGTGCGCCGTTCAGTCAGCGGCAGTTACGGACCACTCTACCAGGCCGCATACATGCTCGGGGGGCTCCAGTTGATGGCTCTTCACGATGAACTGGTCGAGTCAGGTCAGATGAGCGATCGTGAGTTTCATGATCTGGTGCTGAAGAATAACTCGATCCCCATCGATATGGTTCGTGCTGCGCTCAGCGGTGTCGAACTGAAGAGGGATCATCGACCCACCTGGCAGTTCTACGGTGCGGTTAAAGAAGGTGGAATCGCGCCAGCCGAGGAGTGAATCTCCCCGGCTGGCACGAATCTGCGGACACACTAGCCACTGCAGAAGAGCGGCTGATAACTTTTTCGGTGGCACCAGGCGAGTACCAGATGTACTGCAGAAAGTCCGATGGCCATCCCCAAACCATTGGGTTCCACGTAGAGATGATATCCCACGATGTTGACCAGCACCGGACTCAACAGGAGCAGTCCTAGGGCGCTGAATTTCCGTGAAGCGATCAACAGGCCAGTGGCCGCCTGTGTGGCAAAGATCAGGTTGAACATGTAGCCGCTGGCTGTGATTCCTCCCCAGAACGCACCGGTCGCCTCCGGATTGGTCGGAGGTTGGTCACCGCCGGCTGCGAACCAGTGAAAGAAATGATTGAGCCCTATGATGATGAAAAACACACCGTAGAGGCCTTGAAGGATCAAGATCCCGATGTGAAGTCCCTGTTTTTCTGGACCATCGTGGTCGGTCATTTGCACTCCTTTACGCTGAGGTTATGGCAAAACAATCTACAGGAATCGCGACCCATAAGGCTGACGTAATTTATTTTTGTCGGGCGTTATTCTGCTGGGGTCGTTGTGCATTCTGCAGGTTACCCTCCCCTGAGGCTCGCTGAACCGATAGGATACCGCCTGACGGAGGACCAAATGAATCGATGGATTATCTGCACCTGCACTCTCTTCTGCGCGGGAATCCCGGGACGAGCACAAGAATCAGGTGAAACTCAGTTGGGTGGCTGGCGACTGGCCAATAGCCCCAGCGCCTACCTGCGTGAACATTCGGAGAATCCAGTCGAGTGGTACCCTTGGGGGGAAGAGGCTTTCGAGCAGGCCAAGAAACTGGATCGCCCCATTTTCCTGTCGATCGGCTACTCGTCATGCCATTGGTGCCATGTGATGCGTCGTGAGTCTTTTTCGGATCCAGCGATTGCTGCATTCATGAACGAGAACTTTATCTCCATCAAGGTCGACCGCGAAGACCTTCCTCATGTCGATGATGCCTACATGGATGCGGTGAGGGCGATGACCGGTGGAGGGGGGTGGCCCCTATCGGCCTTTCTACTCCACGATTTGAAACCGTTTTTTGGGGGCACCTATTTCCCTCCCAGAGCTCGATTCAACCGACCTGGATTTATGGAAATCCTCGGTTCCATCTCACGAGCGTGGAGTGAGGACCGGGCACAGATGGTCGACAGTGCCGGAAAATTGAATGCGCACTTGTTGGCTCGGGCAAAGCGGAGTTACGACGGAATCGAACCGGCGGAGTATCTGTCGGGGGGGATCGACGGAGCCGCCAGTAGTTACACCGAGGAACCGGCCGGCTTCGGCAAGGCCCCACGCTTTCCCAATCCCAGATTGCTGCAATATCTCATCGGTGAGGGAAAGATGCGTGGCGATTCAGCGTCCGTCGATCGAGGAGTCTCGGTGCTGCGAGCGATGGCCAACGGGGGGATCTATGATCAGGTCGGTGGGGGATTCCATCGATACAGTGTCGATGCCCAGTGGCAGGTCCCGCACTTTGAGAAGATGCTCTACAATCAGGGATCACTGGCGGAGAGTTTTTTCGAGGCGGGGCGTATCACCGAAGATCCACAACTGACTGCGGTCGGGGTGGCCACCTGTGATGCCTTGCTCGAGCAATTCTTGCTTCCCGACGGAGGATTCGCAGGTTCGTGGGACGCAGATTCTGGAGGAGTCGAGGGCTCATACTACGTCTGGACTCCTGAGCAGGTGACCGAGGTGGTGGGGGTGGAATCGACCCCTCTCATCTGCAAGGTTCTCGGAATCTCCGAGCAGGGAAACTTCGAGGGGGGAGAGGCGAGCGTCCCACGCAAGGCGATGTCGCTCGAAGATGCCGCTAAATCTCTCTCGATCGATCTAGCGCAGGCGGTTCAGAAGTTTGTCGCCGGAGTGGCCTTGATGAAAGAACACCGAAGTCATCGAGTGGCTCCCAAGCGAGATCCGAAGGTGGTGCTGGGCTGGAATGCTCTCGCCATCTCGGCACTGGCACGTGGAGCGGCACTGCTCGATGAACCCCGTTTTCGCCAGGCTGCGGTGGGGGCCTACTCATCGATGAAGGGTTCGCTGGTTCTGGATGATCAGTTCCTGCGCCGCCGCGACTATCCTACCGGGATCGGGTCCAGTGATGGTGGCGGGCAGAGCGTGACTCAGGTCGCCGGCAACCCTGCCACCCTCCAGGATGCGGCGTTATGGATGAAGTGTTGTCTCGATCTGTACGATGCGACCTTCGAGGCTGAATTCGTGGCCGAGGCGATTCGCTCCTGGCAATTGATCCTGAAGGAGTTCGGCCCATTGGATGAGAACGCAGGTCTGTTCGAGGCTCCTGCCGGCGACGAGGTGCTGCTCGGAAGGAGACAGGAGTTCTTCGATGGAGCGATTCCTTCGGGCAATGCCACCGTGGCACGTTCTTTGTTACGCCTTTACGAGTTGACCGGAACCGGCGAGTTCCGCGAGGCGGGCGAGCACATTATCGCGGCAGGATTACGTTCGATTGGACCCTATCCGACCGGTTCGGCGGAACTGTTGCTGGCGGTGCAGGCGCTGACCCGCGCCGCGCCAGCGGTCGCCGTGGTGGGAGATCCAGCGGCACCGGAGACGCGGAACTTGATTCATGCCGTGACCCATTCAAAGGTACCGTTTCCGATCGTGGCGCTGCGTTCTCCCGGTGAGAAGGGGGATCGTGCGGCCGAAGTGGTGGGGCTGCTGGCGGATCGAGGTCCGCTGGAAGGAAAGCCATGTGCTTACCTGTGCATCCATCAGCAATGCGATCTTCCCACTGTCGATGTCGATGCGCTTTCGAGCCGATTGGAAGAACTCGCCCGTGAGAGTGTTGTTGGAGAATCGGAGGAAGCCCCTTCGACCGATGCGCCCGCCACAGAAGCCAGCGATGGGAAAGTCGAGGCGATCGAGGAAAAGGATCCGGAAGGTTCCCGTTGAACTCAGCAGCCACCATATTCGAAGAAAGCCACATCCGATGAAGATTCAACTGGTCGTCGACGCGGATGGATGTCCGGTCAAGGATGAGGTGGTCAAGGTCGCAAAGCGCCTCGATCTCTCGGTCATCTTTGTCGCCAATCGGCAGATGAAAATTCCGCAGGGGCCACGTTGTCGGCTCCAGGTGGTTGCGCAACTGTTCGACGCGGCCGATGACTGGATCGCCGAGAATTGCGACGATCAAACGGTTGTGGTCACCGGAGACGTCCCATTGGCTTCACGATGTGTTGCCGCGGGTGCTGAGGTGGTTTCGCCCCATGGCAGGATTTTTGACAAGGAATCGGTCGGGGAAGCGTTGGCGCGGCGAGACCTGGCGACTCATCTGAGAGATCTTGGCTTGCCCACTTCGGGGCCCGCTCCCTTTGATCAGCGCGACCGATCCGCGTTTCTGCAAGCTCTCGATCGGGTCATCCAGGGAGTGGTTCGGCGTCTGGCTCGAACCGGCACCTGATCGACCGATCTAGCAACTCCCGGGGATCGTCAAGCAGTCGATGCTGTCAGCGGTCGGATCGCTTCCGCAACCAACGAATGGATCTTCAGGAGGAGGGCCTCCTGTGAACAGATAACTGAGGACGAGGATGACATCCGCTAGGTCGAGTGCTCCATCGTCATTGGTGTCGGCCCCGTCATAACAGCTGGGTTCGGCTCCACTGGTGAACAAGTAATCGAGCAGGTTGATCGCGTCACTCAGGTCAGTCGTTCCGTCATCGTTGATGTCCCCGCGCAGGAAGAGTGGCTCACTGCTGGGATAGATGATCTGACAGGAAACAAATGCCAGAACGAACTCCACAGAAAAGGCATCGAAGACGCCGTCCCCATCGATGTCCACATCTGGATTGACACCGAAGAATCCGAGGACCTCGGTGAGAGTGTCATAATTAAAGGGGAAACCATTGAAGGGTGCGGGAGCTGGAATCGCATCGAAGACCGCCACAGGGATCGCCGCAGCGATGGGAGGCGTGGTCAGCGATGAGCCACCCACCGCAATGGTGCCTTCAAGAATCGTGCCGGGAATCACCAGGCCACCGCCCAGGTCCAGGTCTGCCGGCCCAGCGATCAGTAATCCGTTGGTGATCGATCCAGGAGTGAACACGGTCAAGGGCTGGCCATTCGCATTGAGGCCCAAGGGGTCGACCTGAAACAGGTTGTTTCCATCGAAGTCATTTCCTGGATCGCCATCTTGATCGATGCCTGGGAACGAAGCGACTTGGACCTCTGGATCATTCTGCATCGACAGATCGTCGAGGTTCTGAACCTCGAGCAGGTTGCGGAGCCCGCCCGTATCGAACTGCTCCTGGAGCACCGGATTGAGCAGATCCGCCACCGCTCCCAGTTCCCCACCGACGATCTGGACACCGGAGGCCACGAAAGCCGTTTCGATCGGTTCTCCGGCCTGGCCGGGAATGGCGAATAACAGAATCAGGGGCAAAAGAGCAGTGGTTCTGGTCATGGGGACCCTTCTCAGGGCGGATCCGGAAAAAAGGACTCGCCGACCAGATGCCATTCTACCAGCCACCGCCGGGAGGCCAACCGGGGCTCGTACTGGATTCCAGCACTGATACGATGGAAGGTAGAAACTCTGGAGGTGGGCAGGATGCTGCGAATTGCCGGTGTATTACTGATTATGGTGTTGGCTGCGGCTCCCATGCCAGCGGCTGAAATCCCCTTTATCCGCGGCGATGCCAATGTCGACGGCCATGTCAATCTCGCCGACGGGATCTGGCTACTCCAGTACCTCTATCTTGGAGGACCCGCCTCGGAGTGCTTGGCTGCGATGGATGCCAATGCCGATGGGGATGTGGATCTCGCCGATGCGACGGTGGTCATCGGTTTCAGGCTGCTCGATGGTAGGGCTCCCGATTATCCATTTCCTTACTGTGGCATCTCCGCCATAGGCGAGTGCGACAGTTACCTGGTCTGTCCGCCGATTCCAGAATTGACAGTGACCCGAGATGAATTGGGAGTCTGGTTCATCGAAGGCGGCGATCAGTATCAGTTGTACGAAGCCTTCGGCTACGAGATCGCCACCGATCGATTGTGGCAGAGCGAATTATTTCGCAGACTCTCATCGGGTCGGCTCACGGAAATTCTCGGTGCTGGCCAACTCAATACCGATATCGCCATCAATATACTGGGCTACTCCGATCAGGAGATGCTGGATGGTTTCGATGGAATCTCTGAACTGGGACAACTGGTGGTTCTGGCATACATCGATGGAATGAATCGCAGGATCGCGGAAGTAATTGCGAATCCTGATCTGCTTCCTTATGAATTCCATCAACTGGGTTTCATGCCGGATCCGTGGACGATCCAGGATGTGATGGCATTACAGGTCACCTTGTTGAGGAATTTTGATTCGGAAGCACTCTCGACTCATCAGTTGGATAATGCCTTGTTGCTGGCGGAACTGATCGATGAGCATCCCCTCGACGGTGGGGACATGTTCGATGACCTTCGCTGGCTCGATGATCCAGAGGCTC
This sequence comes from Planctomycetota bacterium, assembly GCA_028825265.1. Lineage (GTDB taxonomy): Bacteria > Planctomycetota > UBA8108 > UBA1146 > UBA1146 > QNYK01. The sequence goes on along the minus strand of JAPKAM010000019.1, from coordinate 4,634 downwards.
CGACGATGATCCCCCCGGAAGACTTTTCGATTCCATTCCAGGGTGGCGCCGCGCCTGCTCAACCCTTGCCCCAGCAATATCAAGTCGAGAATTTACGAGCCCTGAGAGATCGGGTACAGGATGTGTTTGCGGGTACCGCCCAGCGGCTCTCTGACATCGGATCACCGATTCGCCTGGGGAGTTACGCATGGGTGGTGTCGGGCGATCACACCGATACGGGCAATCCGATCCTGTACTCTGGGCCGCAGATGGAGTTCAGTGCGCCCGGCATTATCGTGGAGGGATCTTTGCGAGGCGCAGGGATCGATGTCTCTGGCATGGCACTGGCCGGATTACCGGGAATCATCATCGGGCGGACACCTCGGCACGCCTGGTCTGGCCAGGTGGCCCACCCTCATACCGTGGATATTTACCTCGACGATGCCGATGACCTGTTCTTGCACCGGGTCGAAACGATTCCTCTGGGTAATAACCAGTTCCTCGACTTGCCGGTGTACCGGACTCAGCACGGTCCAGTGGTGGCACCTCTGATCCTGGACCCGTCTTCGGTGGATGGTCCGGTTGCGAGCTGGAAGTATTCCCATTGGGGCAAGGAATTGAACACCATCGATGTGAATCTTGATTTCATCATGGCTCGTAACATCGATGATTTCGGGGATGCGATGGATCGATTCTGTGTGGGTCTGCATGTTTGCTACGCCGATCGGCGGGGAAATGTCGGCTACTGGATGGCAGGACTCGACCCCGAGAGATCGGTCGATGCCGATCCTCGGTTACCGCAACTCGGTGACGGATCGATGGAATGGACCGAGCCGGTCACCTACAAGCCGCGCAAGACGGTTCGGAATCCTCAGCGGGGCTGGATTGGGGGCTGGAACAACAAGGCGGGAGGAGGTCCTGCCGGAGGGGCGAGTCCGGGTCATGCCTACGGCCGTTTTCACCGCGCCCATGCAATGCAAGATCGAATCGCAGAGGCCATCGAGGAGGGGCCACTTTCCTTCGAGTTTCTTCGTGAACTGGCCCCGACTATCAGTTCGACCGATTGTTGCAACCTCGGCTCCAGCGGGGGAAACCGCTGGTTCTTCGTTCGCGATGCCTTCGTGGCTGCGATCGAATCGGATCCCGATCTCGATCGACTGGATGCCCTAGCGCTGCTCGGAGAATGGGATGGCTATTTCGTACCCGGTGGGCCGGATGCTTGGACCACCGCTGAGGTTGAAGCGGATGCCTGGACTCTTCAGGACCGCTGGATCCGCAGGGTGCTGCAACTGACCTTCGAGGACGAACTGGATACCGAGAGTTTGCAGTGGAATCAGCAGGGGGTCAATTTACTCTTCAATGTGTTTCTTCGGGCATTACCTGGGTCCGAAACCCTGCTGCAGAATCGGATCAACTGGTTTATGAATCGAGGTCTGACACCCAAACCTACGGATGCCGCTGGGATCATCGTGCAGGCACTCGATGATACGCTGGCTCAGTTGGGTCCGAGGCCGTGGGATCAACCACGGGCCAATATCAGTTTCACCGGGCAGGTGGTGGGGGAGGTCTGGACCACACCCTGGCTCGATCGATCGACCTACACCCAGGTGGTCGAACTCGGACCCCAGGGGCCGGTGAGAATCGAATCGATGATTCCTCTGGGCCAATCAGGGATGATCTATCAAGGCCCGACCGGCGAACCTCTATTCGATGAGTTCTACTTCGGTTTCACCGAAATCTTCGATGGGTTTCAGCCACGTTCGTTCCCCACTTTCGAGTCGGAGCGGTAAGAGGTCGCACTTCGGTCAGGTCGCGATCGCGGAAAACTCGGGGGTGAGTGACCTCGACTCGGTATACAATAGCGGCATGAACTTCTGTCAGGAAAATCATCCAAGATGGGCAGGCCGCTGGCTCCTTTTGCTATTGATGATCTCCAGTTTGAGTGGCTCAGGGTGCCACGCCTCCTACTTGCTCTCCAATGGCAGCGGAGTGGTGCATGGCCTCGCAGGCTCGATTCCCATCGAGCAGATTTCACGCGATCCGGATCTGTCCCCCGAAGCTCGGGCTCGGTTGAAGATCTTACCTGGATTACTCGAGTTCGCGCGGAACCGAGGACTGCGAGTCGGGGGGGCGTACCGCAGGGTGGAATCGACCCCACTGCCAGCCAGTTGGATCGTGGTTGCCGCGGACCCGAAGACGGTGAGTCTCTACCACTGGAAGTTCCCCATCGTGGGTGTCGTTCCCTACAAGGGATTTCGATTCCGGGAGCATGCCGTGAGGGAGGCGGAGACGCTGTCAGATCGCGGCCTCATCGTCGAGGTGATGCCGGTCTCCGCGTGGAGTAGCCTCGGCTGGTTTCCCGAACCGCTGCCGTCCTCTTTGCTCGATCTGGCAGAGCATCGTTTTGCGACCACGGTGCTTCATGAGCTGGTCCACCGGACGATTCACATCTCGGGGGAGTCCGATCTGAATGAGGGGCTGGCGACTTTTCTTGGATCCCGGCTGGCCGAGGAGTGGCTGATCCTGCAGCACGGCGAGGAGTCGGAAGTGCTGACTCGACACCGCAGTCGAGAGCGGGACGAAAAACGCCTCAATAGACTCCTCAGGGGGTTGCAACAACAACTCCTTGAAGGGGATGTGGAGGCGAGGATCGGCCAATTTCGCCTGCAACTGGCGGATCAGCCGTGGCAGCAGTGGTCCGGCGCGGAACTGGCGAAGTCGTCCTGGAGCCTGCCGAGGATCTTGCTGGCTCAAGTGTATGATCCCGAGCGGATGCCCTGGAGCCAATTATGGCTAGAATCGACCAAGGACGTGCAAATCCTGGTGAATAGAGTCATAAAAGAAAAGCCTGGAACCTCGACCAATAGACCTTCGTTGGAGAAGAAGTAGAGAGAGAAAGGATCGGCACGATCGGCCCAGAGTGGAGATCGGAACAGAGTGGATTCGCCGGGAACGCCTCTTCCTCTGACACGGTATGCGTGAACACTGCCCGCGCGAAAGGAGTACCCATGAGCGATACGATGGACATGGGAAACAAGGATCTGTTCGAAGAGATCACTCTCCCTCACATGGATGACGTTTTTCGATTCGCATTGGGTTTGTCGAAGAATCCCGTTCAGGCGGAAGATCTGGTGCAGGAGACTTACATCAAGGCATTTAAGGCCTTTGGTGGATTTCGGGCCAAAAGTAATGCCAAGGCGTGGTTGTTCAGAATCTGCAAGAATCACTTCATCGATGGCTACCGACAAAGGGCTCGCCGCCCTCACCACGGTGGCGAAGTCGAGGAGTTGGCGGTTGATCCGGTTCGGCATTCGATCGCAGTTTTCGAAAGGCAGGGGATTGAGAATCCGGAGACATTTCTCGACCTGTTCGGAGACGAAGTCAATCGCCACCTGAGGGAATTACCTGAGGTCTACAGCCGAGCTTTGCTGATGTGCGATGTGAATGGACTCAGTTACGAGGAAATCTCAGAGATTCTGGATGTGCCGATCGGTACCATTCGGTCGAGGATTTCCAGAGGAAGGGCGTTCCTGAAGGGACGCTTGGAGGAATACGCTGAAGAACTTGGCTATGGGCGCCAGTGATACAATCTTCTGGTGTCGTTCGATCTAGACACTGAAGATATGGGCATGAAAGACGAGGACCGATGGACGATTGCATTCGATACAAGGACAAGTTGCATGAATGGGTCGATGGTGAGTTGGTCGACGGAGACGCCGATGAGGTCGATCTCCATCTCACTCTCTGCTCCGAGTGTGCCGATACCGCCAGGGCGATCGAGCACATGAAGTTACTGGTACAAGCGAAAGCTCGTCCTGCTCGGATTCCAGATGGTCTGCAGGAAAAGGTTCGTCAGGCGATCACCGTCGAATCTTCTCGTCAGTCTTATCGTAGGCGATGGACCGGCCGGAAACTGATTCCCTTCGCCACCGCCGCTGCAGTTCTTCTCGTGATCTTGTCCTCCCTCAATCCCTTCTCCACCATCAATCATCAGGAACTCCAGGCCAGTGTTGGTGAGTTCGTTTTTGATTCCCATTTGCGGTCCATCCATGGGGACGATGGCCCGACCTGGTTCTTCGGGGGTGCCGAGAGTGCTGCGGCCAGGATTTCATCTGAACTGTCAGTTCCGTCGGTGATCTTGCCCAATCCAGAAGAGTCTCTGCGCGGGGTTTCCTTTATCAAGATGGGCGATCTGCGGATCGCCAAGGTTTTTTACCAGTTTGGCGCCGACGAGTGCCTCTCCATCTTTGTCATTCCAAGGGCACCCGAAGTTCAGGACGGATGTTATTGCATCAAAGAAGGTCGTAACTTTGCTGTCTTCTGTTTACCGGGAGAATCGGTCTGTTATTTGTTTGCCACCAACAAGGATGCCAAGCAGTGCCAGGATTGGTTCAACTCCTGTATTTGCGAAGAATGTAATTGCGAAGAATGTACTTGCGAAGAAGAAATACCCGTCGAAAGTCCGTTGGGCTGATCGAAGCCGATCAAGGCCGATGGATCCCGCACTGGAAGCTCAGAACTTCCAGTGCAGATCTTGACCGTCATTTGTCCTGAGATCCCTCGGGAAGTGGCCCCCCAGAAGATCAGCCGTGGTCATGAGAAATAGGCGAGCCGGGACTCGAACCCGGACCCTCGAACGAGGAGGGGATTTTAAG
>JAPKAM010000118.1 GCA_028825265.1 Planctomycetota bacterium | reverse complement strand
ACAGCACTGCAGGGAACAGCACTGCAGGGAACTGTCCAGAGTAGCGCGGCCAGCAGCGTCACGCCGATCAGGCCAGCGCCGGTAGGAAAGTAGTTCATCGACAACTCCTTCTCGCTCACCCACGGGCTCAGTCCGTACAGATGATTACAGGTCCTGCAACTCAAGGTCAGTCGCCACTGGGCAGCAGAACGGAATCCAGTCTACGAAGTTATTCGTCAAAGTCAAAGGATGAGAACTCGTAGTCTCGCATCACCGTATGACAACCCCGATGAGGCGGACTTGGATTCTGGCCTCAGAAAAAATATTGTGCCCGTATTCGAGGAAATCGTGGTGGATCCAGGCGATAATCAAAGCGCCTCCGTCATACAACGGCGGCCAGTTCAGGTCCCGGATTCTCTTCGGGCAACGGTCATTCTGAAAAGAGGAACATCGATGGTTCGTGAAGTCGTGATCATTGGGTCGGGACCGGCAGGATATACTGCTGCCGTCTACTCGGGGCGTGCTCAACTGGTACCACTGGTATTTGCGGGTTCTCTCAGTGGAGGGCAATTGATGCTGACCACCGATGTCGAGAATTATCCTGGATTTCCCGAGGGGATCATGGGACCAGAGTTGATGGAGAATTTCAGGACCCAGGCGGAACGATTCGGCGCCGAAGTGGTCTATGAGGACGTGGTTGAGGTCGACTTCTCAAGCCACCCTTACCAGGTCAAGAGTGCTTCCCAGCAAGTCGAAGCGAAGACTGTCATCATCTCCACCGGCGCCAGTGCAAAATTACTGGGTCTCGAAGCCGAGAGCCGGCTGATGGGACACGGTGTGAGTACCTGTGCGACTTGCGACGGCTTCTTCTTCCGGGGACAGGAGATCGCCATCGTCGGTGGCGGAGATTCTGCTATGGAAGAGGCGACCTTCCTGACTCGATTTGCGGACAAGGTGACGGTGATTCACCGTCGAGATTCGCTTCGGGCATCGAAGATCATGCAGCAGAAGGCGATCGATAATCCAAAGATCGAGTTCATGTTTGATTCAGCGGTGACCCAGATCTTTGAGGAAGAGGGCAAGGTTTGCGGCGTCGAGGTGGAGAACCTCAAATCGAATGAGAAGTTGAGGGTGGACTTGACCGGATTATTCGTGGCCATCGGTCATACTCCGAATACGCAGCTCTTCGAGGGTAAAGTCGATCTTCACGACAATGGTTATATTCGCTGTACTGAAGGCTCTCGCACCAGTGTCGAGGGTGTTTTTGCGTGTGGTGATGTCCAGGATTTCACCTACCGTCAGGCGATCACAGCCGCGGGCAGCGGCTGCATGGCTGCCATCGATGCCGAGCGTTGGATCGAGCACCAGGCCACATGAGCTTGGAGCGATCTGCGCTCAAGATTTTCGGCGATCACCGGGGGAGTGAGCGGTTTCCATGACCCGTTTTCATCCGGTACCATGCACGATCAGTCCGGACCGCTTTGGCGGATTGGAAAGAAAGGTTTCCAGATGAGAATCTTCGACCCACACAGTCACATGATTTCCAGGACCACCGACGATTACGAGAAGATGGCCGTGGCAGGAATCGTGGCTCTTACCGAGCCATCTTTCTGGCTCGGCGAGCCGAGAAAACATGCGGGTACTTTTTATGACTACTTCGACCACATCACCAATTTCGAGGCGCAACGGGCCGCAGAATACGGAATCAAGCACTACTGCACCATCGGAGTGAATCCCCGCGAGGCCAATAACATCGATCTGGCCACCGAGGTGCTGACCCGGGTCGAGGAATGGTTCGAGCGTCCGTCGGTGGTGGCGGTCGGAGAACTTGGATTCGATTTGATCACCGACGACGAAGAAACGATCCTTCGCCGGCAACTGGAGATGGCCTTCACTGCCGGACTTCCGGTGATGATTCACACGCCTCACCGGAACAAACTCGAGGGAACCCTCCGAACCATCAAGGTGGTTCAGGAGATGGATCTGGATCCGGCACGCATCCTGATGGATCACAACACCGAAGAGACGATCGAGGTGAGCCTCGATAACGGCTTCTGGTGTGGCCATACCGTTTATCCGCTGACCAAGTTGAGTCCTGAGCGGGCTGCAGCCATCTTCGAGAAACACGGACCGGATCGAATGATGGTCAATTCTTCCTGTGATTGGGGTCCATCAGATCCGCTCAGTGTTCCCCGTACCGTCTGGCGAATGCGACGAGAAGGTTTTGCGGAGGATGTGATCCGAAAGATTGTTTGGGATAACCCCATCGCTTTCTACTCACTCTCGGGACGGGTAGACCTGCAACCGGGTTGGGAGTGATTTTATGAGTTCGATGAAAGAGTTTGATTCGGAGAAGATTCGCGAAGGAGTGAAACTGATTCTCGAGGGAGTCGGTGAAGAGCCGACTCGCGAGGGACTCCTCAACACTCCTGACAGGGTCGCCCGGATGTATGAAGAGATGTTTTCTGGGCTGAGAGAGTCCAGTACGTCGGTTCTCGATACGGTGTTTCACGAGGACTATGACGAAATCGTATTGCTGAGGGACATCGAGTTCTTTTCGGTTTGCGAACATCACCTGATGCCGTTCACGGGCAAGGCACACGTCGCCTACCTTCCCGGCGGGAAGATCGTCGGTCTGTCAAAATTGGCTCGAGCGGTGGAGCACTTTGCTAAGAGACCGCAAGTTCAGGAGCGATTGACCGCACAAATCGCCGACCTGATCAGTCAGGTCCTGGAGCCCAAGGGAGTTGCGGTGGTCCTCGAAGCGACTCACACCTGCATGACCCTTCGGGGAGTTCGGAAACCCGGGGCCGTGATGACCACCTCTGCCATGAGAGGGGTGATCCGTGAAAACCTGGCGACCCGAAACGAGGTTCTCGGCCTCATCTTTGGCAGGGTGAAATAGATGTCAGGGGGGCCCGATGGATTGTTCGAGGTGGATTGTCCCTGCTGCGACACCCGATTGACGATTGATCCCCGAGCCAAGCGGATCTTCCACTCGGTGAGCAAGGACCAGGAGGGTCAACAGAAGTCCTTCGAAACTGCCGTCGAGGATGCCACCGGAGGTGCGCAGAGAGCCGCAGACAAGTTCAAGGATGTTCTCGACGCCGAGGATGGCAAGCAGGAGCGTCTGGGCGACCTCTTCGATGAAGGGGTTCGAAAAGCTGAGGATGAGCCGACCAAGAAACCTCCCTCCATCTTCGACTTCGATTAGGGGGTGCAGATGGTCATCTGGATCATCGATGGCAATAATCTGATTCACTCCGATCCTCGTCTACGTCAGAGGATGGTCGAGAGTGGTCTCGAATCCGCCCGGAAATTACTCGATCATGATTTGGCCAGGATTCGCTCTGCGGACGAGCAGTTTCACATTGTTTACGATGGGGGAGGTTCGACTCGCGAACAGGGCGGGGTGTTCACATCCATCGCCCAGAAGGGGCACTCTGCCGATGATCGAGTACTGGCCCTGGCACGAAATAAAAGCGGGCAGGGAAAACTGATCGTGGTGACGGATGATCGCTCCGATATAGGCGCGCGCCTCGGAGGCGTGGGGATCGAGTGGATGACCTGTTCCGAGTTTCGAAGCAACGTGATGAAACTCGGGACCGGGAGAAAAGCGTCGGCCAACGATGACAGTTGCGACAAACCACCTCTTCCCCGTAGCAAGAATCAGGTGGACCACTGGCTCAAGGAGTTCGGGGTGACTGGGGAAGAAGAATGAGTTTCCGGGAGGTTGAACTCAAACTGGCCATTGCGAGTGCGGATGATTATCAACGATTATGCGAGGCGTTGCCCGGTTTCGAAGATCAGCAAACGCAGCGAAACATCTATTTCGATGATCAGCGGCGGCTCGCCGACCAGCGAATGATGTTGAGGCTCAGGATCGAGCCCCCTTCGGCAACTCTCACTCTCAAGATCGGAACTTCAACGGTGGATGGTGTGTTTGACAGCGAGGAGATCGAGGACCCGATCCGTCTCGATCGGGCGCTTGCGCTGGAGGCGGAGGCCCGAGCGATTTTTCGCATCGAGTCTATCGTGATCGAGCAGACCCGCAATCGTTGCGAGGGACCGCTGGAGAGTCTGGTGGAGTGGGGCCGTTTGCACAATCGGCGCAGACGCTATCGTGTCACTCCAGAAATGCTGGTCGAGGTGGATGAAACAGAATTTCCTGGTGGTGTGCTGCGCTGGGAAGTGGAGGTGGAGGGGGATCGACCCGACCAGGCGAGAGAGTGGCTCGACCGTCTCGCCAGCGGTGTGGGAGTGACGCTCCAGACCCAGACCCTTTCCAAATCACAATTCCTGACGGCTCATCTCAAGAATTGATTTCGAATCGGCTCCGCGGGGAGATCGGGGAGATGGATCAGTTCTAGGTCCCCGACTTCCACGGTCGGTCTGGATGACCGAGAGAGAGATTGACGACACGGGCTTGCAAGAAAAGCAGGTCCGAAATCCGGTTCAGCACCACCACTGCACTCTTGCCTTCTCCGGATGAACCAGAAAATGCTACCGTTCGTCGTTCGGCTCGCCGGCCGGTGGTCCTGGCCCTGTGGAGTTGTGCGCCAATTGGATCACCACCGGGGAGGATGAACTCCTTGAGCGGTGGGAGTTCGGCTTCCCATTGATGAATCCAACCGGTCAGGAGATCGACCTGTGGCTGACCGACTCGGGGGCTGGCCCGACCTTCCAGTCCACAATCTTGCTGAGCCAGATCGGCTCCCATGTGAAAGAGCATCGATTGCATCTCTCGCAACTGGGATTCAATCGCGATTGGGATCGAGGGGCTGGATGAGTCGCTGGACGAGAGATTGGACGAGGGGATCATCGAGATACACACTCCTAGATCGGAGTTCAGTTCATCGACGGCACCATAGGCTTCAATTCTGGGGTGACATTTTTGAAGACGATCAGACCCGAGGATTCCGGTGTCCCCAAGATCGCCACCGCCGGTCGTGATCGAATTCATTTCGTGCGCCCTTCTAGAGTACTATGGCCGCAGCGCCGAATTGATCTCCGTCCGATTCCACCACTCCATGCTCCAGTAGGTGACCGCTTTCTCGTTCTCGTTCGAGAGCGTGAGCCATCGCCAGCACCATCGGAGTGGAGTGAGGCAGACCTGTTTCGACGATCTGTTCGGAGAGTCGATTCAGTTGCGGTTCCAGCAGATGTTTCAGTACCGTTGCATCTTCGCGGATTTGCTCGGAGATGGGCTGCTGTGAGTCATCTATTTTTCTGGAAAAAAGAGTACAGGAAGCGAGCAGGAAGCAGCCGTATTCAAACTTCAACTGTTGACCCAGTTCTTTACCGACACCGATGGGATCGAAATCGTCAGTTTTCTCTGCCGGAAGTTCGATCGGAACGATGCGACAGCCGGGGATCAGCACCTGTGCTAGTAAAGGCCCGATCCTGTGCAGCGCTGGAAGCGAATCTTCATCTTCACCATCGGGGATGACTTCGATCTCTCCGGGCCAGAAGGAAGCGATCCGTGCTGCGAGGCGCTCATCGATGGGCGATGGACCCAGGGTCGTGGTCAGGCCACCCATCGCTCGGATTTTAGGGACGGATCCGGAACCGGTGGCGACCAGTACCAAGGTTCTGGGTCGCGAGCGCAGCACTGCGGTATGAAGTGTTCGGGCCAACAGGCGTGCTCCGACAAGGCACTCGGTTCCCGGGACGATGGCAGTACAGATTCCCTGGGGGATCACCTCGGGAATGGTCCAGTTGGCGACCAGCGCCTCGGTCGCGCTGGCGACCTCTTCTCGCTCGCGGGTCGGATCGGTCGCTGGGCGCTTCATCCGGTCTTCTCCGAGCATTCCGCCGGGATGGAACGGGGTGCCAGCCTTCGATAGCCGGCATTTCTGAGCGCGGGTTCGAAACCTGCCTCGACGATGGTATCGCATAATAGTTTCTCGGTTGCCGTGTGATGCGCCCCGGCCACCGAGATGACATTTTCCTCGATCATCACCGATCCCAGGTCATTGGCTCCTCTTTGGAGACCACGGCGACCTTCCTCGAGGCCAACGGTGAGCCAGGAGACTTGCAGGTTGGCAATGTTGTCGAGGAAGATGCGGGATACTGCCAGCCACCGTGCGTATTCAAGTACTGGCACTCGCTCGCTGATCTTCCTTCCCAGCGCAGTATTATCCGGCTGGAAGGTCCACGGGATGAATGAGATGAATCCCCCGGTTTGATCCTGAACCTGTCGAATCCTGTCGAGGTGCTCGGCTCGCATCCATGTTTCTTCACCGAGGCCGATCATCATGGTGGCGGTGGTCGGAAGTCCGATCCGATGGGCGGTGGCGCTCACCTGGAGCCAGTCTTCGGTGCCACAGGAGGATCGTCTGCGCTTGCGAATCGCATCGACGAGTATTTCGCCTCCACCTCCGGGAATCGAATCGAGCCCGGCATCTTTTAACTTGGTGAGAATCGTTTCGCAGTCGAGATCGGTGATCGAGGTGAGGGCGTGGATCTCTGTGGGGGAGAAACAATGGAGGTAGAAGTCTGGATGCCGCTTCTTGATACTGCGAATCATGTCGGTGTACCAGGAGAGGGGCAGATCGGGGTGGAGTCCTCCTTGCATCAAGGTTCCACTGCCACCGAGTTCGATCGTCTCATCCACCTTTTGATGAATTTCATCGAGGCTCAGCAAGTACCCCTCAGGATCTCCTGGTTTGCGATAAAAGGCACAGAATGAGCACACCGAGGTGCAAACATTGCTGTAGTTGATGTTGCGATCGACGACATAGGTGACCATCGAGTCCGGGTGCCACCTTTCTCGGATCGAGTTTGCAGTAGCAAACAGAGCGTCTTCATCGGCGTGAAGAGCCAGTGCCAGTGCATCGGCGGCGGAAATTCTATTACCGGCGAGTGCGGCGGTGAGGATCACTTCGCAGGATGCGGCGCTGTCGCAAGAAGCGACCAACTGTAGATTGGCTGTTGAACCTGATTCGTGACTCAACCGAGATCCCCTTCATTCCGGGCCCTGACGGTGACAATGCGGCGGGGCGCTGGCTGGCATCGTAAGGGCCGATCCCTCCTCATGCCACTGCTGGTGGGCCGCAACTTTGGCTCACATCCTCGGCGGATTGATGCCGGTCTGACCCTGGTATTTCCCAGCACGGTCACTGTAGGAGGTCTCGCACTCCTCGTCGCTCTCAAAGAACAACACCTGGGCGAGGCCTTCATTGGCGTAAACCCGGGCGGGCAGGGGAGTGGTATTGGAGATCTCCAGCGTCACGTGGCCCTCCCACTCCGGCTCAAAGGGGGTGACATTGACGATGATGCCGCAGCGGGCATAAGTGGATTTCCCGAGGCAGACCGTGATGGTGTTCCTGGGAATCCTGAAGTACTCGACGCTTCGTGCCAGGGCGAAGGAGTTGGGCGGGATGATGCAGCAGTCCGTGGTGAAATCGACGAATGAACGATCGTCGAAATTCTTCGGATCGACCACCGATCCATGAACGTTGGTGAAGACTTTGAACTCGTTGGAGACCCTTAGGTCATATCCGTAGGAGGAAATCCCATAGGAGATGACGCGCTCCGACTGTCCGTTCTCGTTGGTTCGCTCACGCACCTGGGTGGGGGAGAAGGGTTCGATCATACCGTGCTCGACGGCCATCCTTCGGATCCAGCGGTCTGGCTTGACTGACATCGAGTACCTCCAGGTTACTTGTGTGAAATTTTTCTAGTGTGAAATTTTTCCAGTGTGAAATGTATCTTGCTGCAAGTAGTGAGCGGGTACCAGTTTAGCGGGTACCAGTTTAGCGGGTACCAGT
>JAPKAM010000117.1 GCA_028825265.1 Planctomycetota bacterium | reverse complement strand
GGGTGCGGAGAATCGGGTGCGGAGAATCGGGTGCGGAGAATCGGCGGAACTGTCGATCACAAAATAGGGCCCGCATCGGTAACGATGCGGGCCCTATTTATCATCGAAGCGATCTAACTGCGCTCAGGAACCGGAACCATTGGCCCTTGCACGACTGGCGCCAACATTATTGGACTTCCCGCGACTATCGCCGATCTTCGGATTCTTGCCATTGCCCCTCGAACCGAGGAGCCCTGAACCCTGTCAGCAACCTCCCGGAAGAGGTAACGATTGCAACTCGGCGAGATCCATTCGCTCGAGCCAGATCACCGATTCGACATTCTTCTTCAGGTCTTCCGATTCGCTGGCCCCACGGGCTTCGGCATCTTCAGCGAGTAGGCGGAAGTGTTGGCGAGCCTTCTCGGCCTCTGGTTTCCAGACTGAGGCCTCGGCACCTTCGAGGCGAAGTTTCCAGGTTGCGAAGTACTGGGCGGAAGCGATTCTGGCCCGTGCATCTCTGGCCAGATTGGGGTCGACATCCTTGATCTCGTCGAGCACTTCCTCCATGCCGGAGATGCCATTCCAGGTGTTGCCGGACATAAACTCGGCATGGCTCGCACGCAGGCGCAACCACCGGTTCGACTCGGGAGAATCGGTCGGGGCCTCACCGATCGCCTGGCCAAACAGTTCAGCGGCTTGTTCCCAGTTTTCTTGATCGGCAGCAGCAACGGCCAACTCGACAGTGGAGGCGACGCGTGAGCGAGCCTGCAACTCCTGGCCGGGACCAAACCACCAGATGGCCAGCACTACCGGGATCAGTGCCCAGACAGTCCAAAGCATCTTTTGTCGTTTCATCTGTGAGACTCCTTTCGAGCCGCAAGTGGATCATCCACTGCGTCCATCGTAGCAGGAAACCATTTAGGTTGCGAGGAACAAGACAAGCTCCACAGCGGTGAACAGAGTGAATTGAGCCACGACTTGCAGGATTTCCTGGTCGGGAGCGTGACGATCGAAATCTGCCGAGTGACCTCGCTTGTGGTCAGCGCTGAGGAAGCCGACAACGAAGCCGCTTCAGAAGTCCTGCGGTTCGTTACCTATGTGCGGTGGACTTTTAACGCATCCAGTGCCACTGCGAGAGATTCATTTTTTGTTTGATCGAATCCCTCACCATCGTCGGAGGGCTCTCCGGTGCCATTTCGCCTTCTGAGGTAATCAGCAACCTCATGGGGCATGGGGAACCAGCGCAAATTCTTGTACTGCTCGGTCAGTACAGGAGGTTCCAAGGCGTCTGGAATCGAATCGACGGCGGCTTCGAGAACACGGCGCCCATCTTCAAGTTGTCTCCCGAGAACTTCTTCGGGCAGTGTCGGATGATTTTTCGGCCAACGAATCGAGTGACCATCGAACTGGAGAGCGGAAAGGCTGATCGGATCAAAGGGGCTACCTGCTCGGTGTTTCCATAGTCCATCTCGAAGATCGAAGGTGTATTGGGGAAGCATCGCCCAACCGTAAATGGCCACGAGATGAACCGCAGTGACGAGGTAGTTGAATTCTCTGGGGCTGATGAAGTAATTGAAATTGAGTCTTGCCCAACCTGGTTTGATCGAAGACCAACCTTCATCGACACAACGGATGAAGGAATCACTAATCTCATCCTTCAAGCCGAATAGCATCGCCCCGTAGGGGCCAGCACAAGAGCATCCACCTCTGGTCTGGATTCCGAAGAGGTCATTCAACAGGGCCACGATGAAATTGTAATGGATGAATTGATCGCCGTGTCGAATCAAAAGCGAGGTGATCGAGAGCCTGTCCGCATCGGGATTACCGACGACCTTGATCTTCGGATTAGACTTCCATGAAGAGATGGCTTCTTTTACGAAATTGTCTTCCATCCATCGAATGGTATCGGTCCCCACATCGTCTTTGAGCTGGAAAACGAGTCCGGCTCGGATGGATTCGATGATGGCGGGAGTTCCACCCTCTTCCCTGTGCTCGATTCCGTCGCTGTAGACGGCGAAACTGTCGGTGACATAGTCCACCGTCCCACCACCGGGTTGAGTGGGTACGGTGTTTTTCACAAGGTGCCGTTTTACGACAAGAACTCCAGGAGTTCCTGGTCCACCGACAAACTTGTGGGGTGAAATGAAGATGGCGTCTTTGCTGGCGAGGGAATTTCCGCCATCCGGATCTTGAGGGTTCATGTCGATCTCTACATACGGTGCAGCAGCGGCGTAATCCCAGAAGGCCAGCGCACCATGTCGATGAAGCAGTGTCGTAGTAGTATCGACGCTGGACGAGATGCCCGTGACATTTGACGCGGCTGAAAAACTGCCGATGCGTAAGGGCCGATCGGCAAACTCAACCAGTTTCGATTCCAAAAGTTCAAGATCGATTCCACCATCGGAATCGAGAGGGATCATCTGCAGGTCAGCAAGGCTGTGTTGCCAGGGAAGGATGTTGCTGTGATGTTCGTAGGGGCCAATGAATACCACGGGTCGTTCGTCCGCCGGTACCTGCTGAGAAAACTGATACTTTTCATCGAGATCTGGCGGCAAGCGAAGATTGAGGATGTCGATCAACTTGTTGATGGCTCCAGTCGCTCCAGAGCCGACGAAGAGGACTGCATCGTCCTGATTGGCACCGGTGGATGTGGCGATCTTCTCTCTGGCTTCCTCGCGAAATCTGGAAGTTTGTAGGCCGCTCGCCGATGCCTCCGTGTGTGTATTTGCGTAGAGAGGCATCACTTCTTCTCGGATGAAATCTTCGATGAAGCCCAGAGGTTTTCCCGAAGCGGTGTAATCCGCATAGACGATTCTCTTTTTGCCGAAAGGTGTGGTCAAGGCAGTGTCGTTGCCGATCACCGATTCCCGGATGGCCTTCAACAGTGCAGTCGATCTTGGATCCGTGGATTCGACGATCTCCGGCACAGGAAGTACGGAAAGCGACACATCAAATCGAGGCGAACCCGCTTGCCAAGAGTGCAATGAGCCAAGACTACGCCACGCCCTGGTGAGATCAAAGGTGCCTTTGGGGCCGCTCAACTTTGATCTGAGACCATCGATCTCTAAGAGCTGGCAACGAAGGCCGAACAGCAGTATTTCATCGAAGAGTCGTCGGCTGTCTCGCTCGAGTGATTCGTAAATCGGTCGCTCGAGGCGGTGGACGGTGACGGTGGATGTGGCAACGACATCTGCATTACGAGGAGACCCGGTGATGAACGCACCGGTTCCGACCAGATCTCCAGCGGTCAGCCTCGCGGTCCTCAAGGGATTGCCGGAGGCGCCACTGCTGGTACCACTGGGGGTACCACTGCGGATGACATCTAACTCCCCCGAACTCACGAAGTAGATGGAGCGGCTCTCATCACCTTCTTTGATGAGATGCTCACCTTCCTGAATCGACATCGATTGGAAGGATTGCAGGAGGCTGGCCACACCCTTCTCAGAATCTGCATGAGAATTGCTGATCAGTTGTTCCAGTTCAGCAGGAGTCGAAGGGGGGGCGTTGTTTTCAAGCATGGGATGGGCTTCTTGCAACTGATCCTGGATGGAGTCGATCAGGTCGATCGAACGATTTTCGATTCTCCTGGCCAGGGAATCGATGGTGAGAGCCAGGAGATCATCGTAGGTACTGCCTTCTGAGTGTCGAAGCGCCGAGAGATCGTCGCCGGAAAGGACCAATAACAGGCACGGTTCGACCGCTCGGATGGTGGCCGTTCGAATCTCATCATCGAAGAAGGCTGAAATCTCTCCCAGTATCTTTCCGGGTTCACAACGCGTGACGACCTCGTCGTCGACGAGTACCTCCAGCGATCCCTTGAGTATCCAGGCGAGTTGATCTGCCAACTCGCCATCTGTCCAAAGCACTTCACCCCCCAGCAGTTCACATTTCTTCCAGCCTTGTTTGTGAAACTGATGGAGTTGTTCTTCCCCAGGTGTCTTATTTGGATCGAATCCAGTCATGTTATTCCGTTCGATCGGTTCAGTCAGAGGAGGGCGGGGTCTTGTCCTGTGGACCCGGCGGGATCTCACAGACTCCACCGGGGCAAGCAGGAGTGACCGCTTCAGGGTCGTGATCACGTGCACTGGTGAAGTACTTGTACATCCAACAACCCACGCAAAATCCCACGGCACACTCGAGCCACATGAAAGCGAGACAGACCATGCAGATGTAGAGAAAATAAGTACTGGTGATATCGCTATTGGTGAACACCATCATGGTGAAGGAAAGCGCAACACCGATACCCCATGCGAATCGTTTTTGCACGGCTCCAACATATTCAGGTTTCTGGTTGATCACGAGAAGTGTGCCCAGCACACCGAAAGGGCTCAGTGGAGTCAAACCAGTGAATATTCGAACCGTAAAATCGTAGAACAACAGCGTCGTGATCACCTTGATGGGTTCGTAATTTCCCTGGAGCAAGGCCGGTGCAAATGCGACGGCTGCTGCAATCAAGGTCAGACCCGCTGCGGCTCGAACTGCCCGCTCATTGACCACGGGATAGGGCGCCGGATTCCCGTTGATCTCAAGACCGGGTATGGATTCAGCGAACTTGTACCAGGTGGAGGTCAAGAAGGTAGCGCGAGGTCTGGACTGCGGCTGAGCGGAAGCTGCAGAGTTCGCTTCCATTTCTTTCTGTACCGTCTCAGAAGACAAGTGTGACCCCCACAATGATCAGATCCTCACTGCCGTGATCGGGGTCGTTGTGCATTTCGTAATTCGCGTTGATCCTGTGACGGTTTTTCTGGCCATCGATGTAGTAGCAGGCTCCGATGGTGGTCCTGTCTCGAGAATCGTCTCCTTCGGCATTGCTGTCGTGATCAAATTCGTCATACCGAAGAGCCCAGTAAAAATCTGCAGAGGTGAAGTATGTGCCTTGCACATAGAAGCCAGCAGGAGAGACCTCTCCATCGGAGAGAACATCGTGTTCTCCGGCCTCAGTCTTTGCGGTGATGATCTCGGCTTGCACGGTGGCCACCCGGAGGTTGTTTTCGTGCAGATCCCAGCGGAAATCGACTCCATAGGCTTCTTCATCATGATCTTCACCATCGGGAAATAGGAGGGGATCCTTAATGAGGTGCAGGGTTCCACGGTAAAAAGATGAACCGAGGGTCCAGGTTCCAATTCCTGTTGACTTCGGGCTACTGAGAGAGACTCGTCCAACCAAATCCTTGTCGGAATTGTCGTCTTTCTTGAGGATTCCGTTACCGTTCATCACCATGAGCTTGTAACCAACCTTGAATCCTGAGTCGTAGACGAGGGAACTGGCAATTTCGATTCCAAGATCTCGAAAGAGCCCGGATCCTGTTTCCTCATCGCGATGGACAAGGTCACGGGCGATTCCTCCAGAAATGAATGCCGGATGGTTGAAATCCCAAGTGGTGAATGCCGGATAGGTTCCGATCCCGAAGGGGTATTTGAACTGACCCAATCGCATCGAAGTACGATCCGAGAATTTGTACCTCATGAAGGTTTGCAGCAGTTTCATCTCGCGTTCTTCCGCTTCTTCCGCCCCGCTCGCGGTACCAGCGAGCATGAAGTGATAACTGAAAGCTTCGGTGACCTTCCCGTTGGCTCCAAACCGAGCCTTTGGAAGAATCAGGGAGTTACTCTCTTCATCTCCCAGGTCGATATGCGCTCCAATTTGTAACCAGAAGAAAGGATCAAAGGTGGGCTCGAAGCCGGTCGATCCTTGCGGGCTTTCCTGACCATCGACGGTCTGGAATGCTCCGCCGGAAAGAATCAGTATTGAGGCCAGAAGTGAGAACCGTATGAGTTTCAATGTTCCTCCTCGACCGGTATTGCCGGTCAACAAGAGTTTCTGAGCAGGCAAAAATCCGATGAATGTGAAACGGAATTCCAATTTCAGTACCAGAGGCCGATGGAAACGGTCACACCGCTAGGAGGCCTGATGCTAGATAGGCGTTCGATCAAGTCAAGTTGTGACTTCACTGAATGCCATGATGATCTTCGATGGTGACGAGCGGATTTCCGACGCAGGACTCCGGGATGGACGTGGATCAGAAGGAAGATGCCAGGATTGGATCAAAGTGCCGAATCGGGCTGAACCATTGCTGGGAAACCGGTCACGACCCCCTTCTCGTCGTTGATGGCGATTCCCTGTAAGATGATGTGCAGAGACACGAAAGGAGTCTGCGAAGTGCGTTACCGGTTGATTTCCTCTTTCATGCGACTCCGAATCGCGATTTTTCGACCGGCGATGCTCCGAACTGCGATTTTTCGAACTGCGATGCTCCTACTTGGAGTGTTGTTGACCTGTGCTGACCTCGGCGGGCAAGGAGTGCCGTGGTCTGTCGCAGCGACCGCCGCCGGTGGTGGCTACCTCCCTTGTCCAGATCCAACGACGGAGGCCAATTGCGGCGCGTCGATGGAGATCTCGTCGCAGCTGCTGGTTGCGGGAGCCTTTCCTTCCAGCCAGATCTTCTTGCTGGAAAAGAACCCACTGACACAGCAGTGGCAGCCGGCACAGATCGGAGATCTGGCCACTCCCATCCCGGGACAGATGGTCGGCGAGAACTGGTTTGGATATGGGCTCTCTGCCGATGGGAGCCGCCTGGCAGTCTCTGCACCCCTTCATGGATCTCCAGGAAATGCCGTCGGCATTGTTTTCGTCTTCGGCAAGGATGCCCAGACCGACTGCTGGCAACAGCAAGCGGTGATCGAGAATCCCATTCCTGAACCGTTCGATTGGTTCGGCATGTCGGTCTCTCTCCAGGGCCACCTGCTGGTGGTGGGGGCGCCGGGAGATCGCAATGCACAGGGAGTTGATAGCGGCGCTGTTTTCATCTTCGAACGAGATGCCACTACCGATTTATGGACACTCGAACAGGTGATCTGGAATCCTGCTGCAGATCCGGGGGGGGATGCCTTCGGAGAGATGGTCGATTTGGTCGGTGACCGATTGCTGGTGGGGGCCCCCGGGACTCGGGGGCCTGGTGGGGAAGAGGCTTCCGGGTGCGGGTACATCTACCAGCGCTCCTCCACTTCCTTTGATCTCCAACAAGTGATCCCGAATCCGGATGCTGCAGCCGGCGAAGCGATGGGCCGGTCGTTGGCTCTGACTGATCACCACCTCGCCTTCGGAATACCAGATGACCTTCCTGCGGGTGTCTCCAATGGGGGGTCTGTATATCTGTATCGCCACGAACCGATCAGCGGACAGTGGGTGCCCGCCGATACCGGAATCGCCGGCGCCACTGTGCCGGGACAGATCCCCTGTCCCGATCCACTCGACCTCGACAATTTCGGCATTGACGTTGGCCTCTCTGGAGATGTTCTGGTGGTGGGGGCATCTCGAGATGAAGTGAACGGATTTTCCAGTGCAGGAAGTTGTTCCATCTACGAGCGAAGCGAGACCACCGGGCAGTGGCCATTGCGTCAGAAAATTGATAACCCTGAGCCGGATGAAGGGGATCAATTCGGATTCGCCCTGGCGCTCGATCAGAATCAGTTGGCGGTAGGAGTGAAACTGGAACAGGTCAACGGCATCATCGGTGCCGGAGCGGCCTTCGTGTTCCAGCGATCTGGTTCCTTCATCCGTCCCGATTGCAATGCCGATGGTGCCTTCAACCTCGCCGATGCCATCACGGTCCTCAGTGTTCTCTTCTCTAGCGGTCTCACCCCAGACTGCCGGGATGCTTGCGACGCCAATGATGATGGATCTCTCAACCTCTCCGATGCCGTGATGATGTTGAATGACTTGTACGTGCCAGGAGCCGCTCCGATTCCATCGCCGATCCATGGCTGCGGTATCGATCCGACCGACGATTCACTCGATTGCATCGAGTACACCTGTCCATAAATCAGGAAGTCATCACAACCATCTTACGGCGGCTGCCGAAGTGGGCCAAGCATAGCGGGAGCA
>JAPKAM010000198.1 GCA_028825265.1 Planctomycetota bacterium | reverse complement strand
GACTGTCCAATGCCAACCAGGGGAGACTGACCATCTCCCAGTAAGGATCGAATGCCATAGGGTCCTTTCCATTGCGAGACCTGGGAATTTCCGTCAGGGAGTTCCCGGGTCTCGCTTCTTGATCACTGCTGCGGCAGATCTCCGGCTCGCGACCGATCGCCCCTTGACCCACAGCGGAAGATTGCTCTGATGCGACCTCGGAGGTGCGATGGCTCACTCGAGACGGTCCTATAGAACTCGACGCGCAAAGACACTCCTGTGTCTGTTGGTCACGACGATGGCGATTTCCAGCGACACTTTCGCCCTTCCGAATCCAGACGATCTCTCGATCCAGGTGCAGAAAGAACTCGATCGCGTCGCCAGTCGCGAGGAGCAGGTGCGCTATCGGGGCCAGTACGCCGCTCTGGTTCCGCTGGGAACTCCCGCCGCACAACTGCTGCTGACGATGCTCCGCGATGAAGACCGGCTCCTCTCGCGCCGCCGCCAGGCGGCCAATGCCCTGCACGATGTCGCCACCACCGAACTGATCGATGCCCTCCAGCAAACGATGGAGGATCTACTGCTGGAACCGTGGGTCGAGACCGAAATCGGTTTATTGCTGGCACGCCTAGGGGAGCGCCAGATGCTCGATCGCTGGATCGGTCAGTTGCGGCGAATCACCGACCAACCCCCGACCACGGTGACCCTGACAGAGATCCTCGAGGGACTGGGCAAACTCGGCGATCTACAATTTAGAAGTGCGGATCTGGCCGGAGCGAGCACCACCCACCAGCGCCGAATCGCTTTACTGGAGGACCTGATACCGCGGCTTCCGGAGCGGCTGCAGCCACGCCTGATCGACGAGATGCAGGCCATTCACTACAATCTGGCCTGCTGCCTGGCGCTTTCTGGAAAGGTCGACGAGGCCTTCGAGGCGACCCAGATCAGTTTGCTCTCATCGACGATCCGTATCACCATGGTGCAGGTCGATGGCGACCTCAGGGCACTGCGGGAGGACCCGCGCTGGAGTGACTGGCTCTTGAGCCACAGCGTTCCTGAAGAGGTCAAAGAAGTTGAACCGAAGGAGAAGTAGCGATGAATAAATCTCAGAAAGCCGGTGCGGTCATCGTTGGCCTGACCATCTTCTTCATCGTGGCGGGGGGACCTCAGAGTGATGCGACGATGGGGGAAAACCTGGGTGCCATTCTCCTGATCACCGCGGTCTTGCATCTGCTGTGGCAAACCGTGATGTCCTGTGGAACCGATGTGGAGCCGCTCGATTTCTTGCCCGGAACGGTACTGCTCTTCAGCGGATTTTTGTTCCTGGCTTCACAAAACCAATTCGCCAGCTGGTCGATCCCTCTCGCATTGGCGTTGGTGGTTGGACTGGGAGTGATGATGCGGCCTTTCGGGCCCGCTCTCGCTGAAGAGGATGACGAGGATTGAGACGCTGAACTCTGCCGATCCACCCCCCTCGCGACACGATCCGGTCCGCTGGATCTGTGCAGTACTCTCGTTACCTCTGCTCGGTCATGGTCTGCTACTGCTGACTCAAGCCGATCCGCTGGAAATCTCCCAACCTGATTCTCCTTGGCCCTACCTGGCTCTGGGCGCAATGCTGGCCATCCGAGCACTGGTCGCCCGACCTCGACAATCATCTTGAGGACCTCCCCAGCAGGTGGCGGTCCAGCCAGGGGTCCGATCGCCGATCTTGCCACCTGCCCCAGCGCTCTCTCGACCGTAAACTGGCCGTCATGAAAACACTCTTGC
>JAPKAM010000018.1 GCA_028825265.1 Planctomycetota bacterium | reverse complement strand
TCCCTGCACCCTCTTCGAAGGCGGTTTCCATCCAGAGGGTGGTGTCCTCGGCTGGGAATGCGATCGGATCACAGGTGAAGGTGCCATTTTCATGCAATGGAGACACCGAGAGTCCACCGACCACGATCACATTGTCGAGGGTCGGAACTCCAAGCAGCCCGTCACTGAGTGTCAGAGCACTGGAGTCACTCGCAGGAGTCGGCTCCCCTTCAACGTAGATATTCGCATTGTTGCAAGAGTAGGTGTAGGTGGCGATGTGAGTGTCGTTCCCCTCGGGAATCGTCTGCCCATCGAAAGGCGACTGGAAATCGAGGACGACTCCAAAAGTTCCACCGTTGGCATAACTATTCGAGATTTGGAACTCAGCACCGGCCGCATCCGCATCCGCACCAGTGGAGATTCCCTCGAGGGTAATCATGGTCGGATCATGAGAGATCGCGGTCACGAAGCCCTGAACACCACCCAGACTGTTGTCGAGCATGATTCGAGCATCACCGGTGGAACCGGTACCATCCGCGGTCGCCGAACCATCTTCGATTCTCATTGTGGCTGGAGGGGGAACCATGAGGGTCACTGTACCCCCATTGAGTCCCAGGCCAGCTGCAGCTCCCACAGACAATCCACCCTGGACGATAATGTTGGCCAGGGGAGGGTTGTTCAGGGTGTTATCAGAGAATGAAAAAGCGACATCGGTTTCGACCGAGACGATCGCCATGGGAGTGACGGTCACCATAGCGAGTGATTGGCCAGTCCCTGCAGGGATCGCATGGCCATCAAAGGGTGGGTTTGCGTCAACAACGACACCCAATGTAAATCCACCGGAAAGGATTTCAGGAACTACCAGTTCTGAACTGGCACTTTCTGTTGCGGTTCCAGCGGTCGACAGGTTTGAGACTGAAACCAACGAGTCGTCGTATGCGACCGCAAGGACGAATCCTTCAGTCTCTGCGACCGAATCGAGGCTGATCGTCAGATCTACCGCACCCAAGCCTTGGGTGCTGTCACTGCTGATGTTAAGTGACTGTCCCCCACCAGCGAATACAGTGCTCGAGAACACCAGTACCGCAACAACCCACGTGAATATCCGTGTACTAGAAACTACTTTCGAGAGATACATGATCTCCTCCCTTGTCATATGGTGAGAGTCCTTTAGTCGAAATATCTGAATAAGTAAACATCGGTTCGAGATCCACGAGCCTTTCACTCACAACTCTATTTAATTTAGCCGTCATAATCAAACTGAGCCAATCGATCGCTGAGGTCAGAGGACTTTCACATCCGATACACCTCCGGAGATCTCGTCAACAACACAATCAGACTACACATAGGGCTCCTCGTCAAGTCGCAATGTCGTGTATGTCCATACTAAGTAATGGCGATCCTTGTCTTTATGAATGCAATTGCACAACTGGTTTGTTAGTCAGGATTGGGATGATCCATCGCACTCCCCACTCGAACCGTTCCTTGAGCCGCTACGGCTTGATGATGATGAATTTAACACCGAGACCGAGGCGATAGAATGACAGGATTGTTCCGCCCCCCAACAGCAAAACAGGCCCCCTCTCCGCGTGATTTCATTTCCAGAACTGAAATTAGTTCAGAAAATCAACGAACATTCCGATCAAAACTGGGTTTCTCGTACCTCCCACTGCCACTCCCACCCGGTGTCCAAGGGGAAGGAAATGCCCGTCGATTCGCGAAATGGTCAGAACTGAGATGGAAACAGCGAGGAACTTGGCAGTCTTGGCTGGGTAGGAAAGGGTCCAAGGAGGATCAAAGGAGGGTCCACGGATCGATTCGAGAGTCCGCCGATGGAGTCGAGAGGACTCTGATAGAGTCGAAATGCACCTTAGAAACTGGTACACCGAAGCTGGAACACCCAGGCGAACCCAAGGTGAAGAGAAGCACCAGAAGCCGTGGGCCGGCTACTTGGGCGTTTCCTCGTCCGACGGATCGGTTTCGGGAGCCGCTTCAGCGGACGCTTCGCCAGAATCCTCATCGACGATTGTAGCCACAACCGTTTCCTCGGAGGAATCTGAGGAATCTTCCACGGCGACCGCAGTCGCTGAGGAAACTTCGCCCCCCTCGGAATCGCTAGTGGCACCCCGAGAGCGACGGTCCCCTTCGGGATAATCGTCGTCTTCGCGCACATAGCCGAGATAGGCTCTCACAGTCGCATCTCCGAGACGAGGCTTCACCAGCCTCAACACTCGCGTGTACCCCCCCGGACGATCGCTGTAGTAGGGGCCGATCTCATCGAAGAGCACCTGGACGACATCACGGTCGCCGATCAGCGACATCGCTCGTCGAATATTATGAACCGTCTTGTTGCGAGAGAGTGAGATTAACTTCTCGATCTTTGGTTGGATGAATTTCGCCTTGGTGCGAGTGGTCACAATGTGACCTTTCCCCTGCCATTCGATGACAAAAGCGCGCATCAAGTTCTTTACGAGCGCCTTTCGGTGGCTACTCGTCCGATTCAGTTTTTTTCCTGCTACGCGATGACGCATCGAAATTCTCCTGCAGATGGACCCCGGAAAGCTATCCTGGAATCTGACCCAGTTCTAGATTGAGATCGACCAATTTCACCTTCAACTCGTCGAGCGAAGTCTGGCCAAAGTTTCGGATTCTCAGTAGATCATCCTCCCGCAGTCGAATCAGTTCTCTCAGAGTGGAGATGTTCATCGATTCGAGACAATTCGACGCCCTTACCGAAAGCTCCAGTTGAGAGAGCGGCATATCGAGTAACTGCCTCGTCTCATCGTCTTCGGTCAAAGGCATTTCAATGTCGGGAATCCGCGGCTGGAGCACTTCCGAACCCAGTTCAAAGTACTTGACCACTGGAGTGAGATGCTTGCGTAAGATTTTTCCGGACTCGACCAGCACGCTGTCGGGCTCGACGGTTCCGTTGGTCCAAATTTCGAGGATCATCTTGTCATAGTTGGTCAATTGTCCGACACGAGTCGACTCGACTCGATAACGAACCCGGTGAACCGGCGAGAAGGTCGAATCTAACCAGATCAGGCCGATGTCCTTCTGATCTCCTGAGTTTTCAGCCGCAGTCGCGTATCCACGTCCGATCCGAGCACTCAGAACTGCCGAGAACTCGACATCCTGGGTCAGCGTGGCAATCACCTGATCGGGATTGTGAATCACAACACCTTCGCCATGCTCGATGTCACCTGCCGTGATCACTCCGGCGCCGGACTTTTGAATCGACATCTCCGCTTCCTCGACCCCTCGCAGTTCCACCAGAACCTGCTTGAGATTGAGAACGACATGGGAAATATCCTCGAGAACACCCGGTTTGGAGGCGAACTCGTGGTCCACCCCCTCGATCCGTGCTTGAACCAGCGCAGCTCCTTCAATCGAGGAGAGGAGAACTCGCCGCAGGCTATTGCCTATGGTGTGTCCAAAGCCTCTCTCGAAGGGCTCGATAATGAACTTCCCGTAATTGGAAGTACTGGTCTTTTCCTCGCACTCGACCCGATTCGGCAGTTCGAATTCTCGCCAACGAACTCGCATCGACATGGGCTGGGCTCCCTTTCTCACGGCAGCGGGGAATTCACCCGGCACCACACGGAATCTTGAATCTAAAAAATCTCGTCCCTCAACGGGAACTGAATTCGACGATATAGGCTTCCTGGATCGGAATGGCTACATCCTCGCGTGCTGGGGATCTGGTCACTGTCCCCTTCAACTCCTTGACATCGAGCGTCAACCACTCCGGAACAGACCGGCCCTGTTGACCCTCAACCCTCTCTCGTGCCAGAGACTCGCTCTTCTTGTGCGCTTTGGGCGAGATGACATCCCCCACCTTTACCAGGTGAGACGACACATCCAGTTTTCTCCCGTTCACGGTAACGTGACCGTGGGCAACAAACTGACGAGCCTGACTGCGACTTTCCGCAAAACCGAGCTGGAACACTGCATTGTCCAGTCTTCGTTCCAGCAAGATCAAAAGATTTGCCCCGGTGTCCCCGCGCAGGCGGTTCGCCTCGGCAAAGTACTTTCTGAACTGCCGCTCAAGCACCCCATAGATCCGCTTCGCTTTCTGTTTCTCGCGTAAGCGAATGCCGTATTCGGATGGACGTCCACGGCGGAACCCATGCATCCCAGGCGGATATCCACGCTTGGATATCGCGCATTTCGCAGTGTGACAGCGCGCCCCTTTGAGGAACAAGCGATCACCATCTCGACGACAGAGTCTACATTTGGGTCCGAGGATTCGTGCCATGCTGTTTCTTCTCCTCAGACTCTGCGCTGTTTGCGCGGTCTACAACCATTATGGGGAAGTGGGGTGACGTCCTCGATGGCAAGGATCTCCAACCCGCTCGACTGGATCGCGCGGATCGCCGACTCTCGGCCAGATCCTGGACCCTTGACCCGGAGATCCACCTGAGTGATCCCCATCTTCTTGGCGGCCGCAGCGCAGTTTTCTGCTGCCCTTTGAGCCGCAAATGGGGTCGATTTACGACTTCCCTTGTATCCCACCGTTCCGCCGCTTTGACTCATCAAAGCGTTTCCCTCTGCATCTGAGAGAGAAATGATGGTGTTATTGAAGGTCGATTTGATGTGAACAATCCCGCGGGAAATGTTACGTCGAATTTTCTTCTTCGCTGCCTTCGCCAATTGAAAGTCTCCGATTCGCTCTGGTTACTTCTTTTTCTTCGCCATGGTACGAGTAGGACCCTTACGGGTCCTCGCATTATTACGTGTCTTCTGACCACGGACCGGCAAACCCCGGCGATGGCGAATCCCTCGGTAACATGCAATTTCCTTCAGTCGTGAGATGTTCTGCTGAACCTGTCGACGCAATTGCCCCTCGACGACGTAGGAGTCCTGGATCACCGTGGTGATGCGACTCACTTCATCTTCACTGAGATCTCTCGACTTGATCTCCGGCGCAATGCCGGCAGCCTCACAGATCTCCATGGCAATCTTGTCCCCAATCCCGTAGAGATAAGTCAACGCCACGTGGACGCGCTTATTCGGCGGAATATCTACACCCTGAATTCTTGGCATGTTTCGACCCGATCCTACTACTTCCGGTCATCTCGGTTGAGGACTTCAACCGCACCGAAAGGACTGATTATTTTCCCTGCCGCTGCTTGTGACGTGGGTTCAAACAAATGATGCGCAAAACTCCCTTTCTGCGGATCAACTTGCAGTGCTCGCAGATCCGTTTGACGGAAGCTCGTACCTTCATCGTGTCCCCTCTTCTTCCGCTGCGCGAAAGATCGTCTTCATGACTATCGTCTTCATGGTTTCTGTGGAGGCGATGCAAATCTTCGCCACAACCTCCACGATTCGATTCGATTCGATCCAATCGAGTGCCGCTCTGACTGGCAGGACACGCAACGGCCTTCTTCACTTCCTCGATCTTCCAACCGCGCTGTTCAAACTGCGCTGTTCAAACTACGCTGTTCAAACTACGCTGTTCACCCTAAGGAATCTGCGAAGCCTATGGCACCCAGACTGAACTCATGACAAGCATCGGTACCGATTCCGTTAGGAATTCGGAACAAGACACCCGGTCCTCCCTACTCAAGGGGAAGCGAGGAATATACTGACTGGGGCCGCCAACCGTCAAGTCGCATCCCATTAATTCCACGATATTTCTGACAATTTAGTCGGCCGAGGAGGCGACCGGCTGCATCTACTGGCCGGGAGTCCCTGGAATCGGCGGCCAGGCCTCCCCAGGCGCCAGCGTGAGGACCCGGGGGCCCTCTTCGGTCACTGCCACGGTATGTTCGCAGTGAGCCGAGACCGACGAATCGCAGGTGACCACGGTCCAGCCGTCATCCAGGGTGCGAACCTCACCGGTTCCGCCATTGACCATCGGTTCGATGGCCAGAACCAATCCGGGTCGTAGTTCCAAATTGCTCTGCTTCAGACTCGGAGTGACGAAATTGGGAACTTGAGGCTCCTCATGCATTTCCCTGCCGATGCCGTGCCCCACATATTTCTCCACCAGACCGAGATTTGCGGCTCGAATCTTGGCTTCGATCGCCCCGACCAGTGCCACCAGGGTATTTCCCGGGGTGGCAGCGGCGATTCCCGCAGCCAAGGCCTCCCGGCACACCTCCAGGGTCCTTCTTGATGATTTGGACCCCTCTCCGATGAGAAACGAGCGGGCCGAATCACCGCAGAAGCCGCCGGCACCAATTCCAATATCGATGGAGACCAGATCTCCATCGAGTAACTCCCGCGGACCGGGGATCCCGTGGACCACCTGATCGTTGACCGAGATGCAGGAATGGGCTGGAAATCCGTGGTATCCGAGAAATAGCGGCTTGCCACCGAGGTCGCTGACTTTATCGCGCACCGCTTCGTCAATCGCGACGGTCAAGGTCCCTGCAACGATCAGCGGCTGGATCGCCTGAAAAGTCAGGGCGACCATCTCTCCGGCGACGGCCATCTGGTCAATTTCTCGCGGTGATTTGAGTTGGATCACGATGACCGCTCCAGAGCCGCTCGTAACTGGACTCCGACCTGATCAATCGACTGACTACCGTCCACCACGACCAAACGACCCTGAGAGCGAAAATGGTCCACCAGGGGACCCGTCTCACTATGGTACACATCGAGCCGCTTGAGGATGGCATCCTCGGCATCGTCACTGCGTTGATGGATCTCGCATTCACCCCCTTCACTGCAGTCACCCGACTGAGGAGGAGGTGCGAATTCGATGTGGAAGGTACTTCCGCACTTACGACAAACACGGCGGCCACCGAGACGACGAACCAGTTCTGCCGAGTCACACTCGAAGAAGACCACATGATCCAGGGTCAGATTTAATGACGAGAGCAGGCCATCGAGAGCCGCGCCCTGATCCAGATTTCTTGGGTAACCATCGAGCAGCCAGCCAGAAGCGGCGTCCTGCTCGGCGAAGCGATCCTCCACCAGATCCACAACCACGGCGTCTGGAACCAAGTCTCCTGCATCCATCAATTTCTTGGCTGCAAGTCCGGTCGCGGTTCCTCGTCCCAATGCATCTCTAAGGATGGCACCGGTCGAGATGTGCGGAATTTGCAACTCGCGGGCAAGACCCTCCGCCTGGGTACCTTTCCCCACTCCTGGAGGTCCGAGGAAAACAAGCCGCATCGAATTAACGATCCCTCGAGGCCGCTCCCGACCGTCCCTTTCGAGGAGCCACAAACCCCTCGTATTGACGGGCAAGTAGTTGTGCTTCGATCTTATCGACCAGATCCAAGGCAACCCCGACGACGATGAGGATGGCAGTTCCGCCCATCATCTGGGCGACCGATGCTCCGCCCGGTGCTCCGAGAGAAAGTAACTGCGGAATCAATGCGATCACCGCCAGGAATACAGCTCCTGCCAGGGTGATGCGCGCGAACACCTGTTGCAAGTACTCGGCGGTTTTACGGCCAGGTCGAATCCCTGGGACGAAGGAACCGTGTTCCTTCATGTTGTCAGCGATCTCGACCGGGTTGTAGTAGAGAGATGTCCAGAAATAGGTGAAGAAACCAATCATCCCGACATACAACATCAGGTACCAGAAAGTACCCGCCTGTAGCAGTGCGGCAATTCCCTCGGCCCCCGGAATCATGGCGAGGCCAAGACTCGGCACCATCAGTAACGATTGGGCAAAGATGATGGGCAACACACCAGCACTATTGACGCGGATCGGCATGTAGTGCCGCTGGCTCCCGGCACCCTTAACGGTTCTTGCATTCTGGATCGGAATTCGCCTCTGCCCCTTAGTGATGTATACAACCGCCGCAACGATGGCAAAGAAGAGGCCGACCAGCGCTACTAGTTTCAGGATGAAGAAGGGTCTCTCATCCAAATCCAACAGATTCCACTGCGCACTGAACTGCGGAATCGAGGATGGGAGATAGGAGACGATTCCAGCCATAATCATCAGCGAGATTCCATTCCCGATGCCGTTCTCGGTGATCTTTTCACCGAGCCACATCAAGAACAAAGTGCCACAGGTCAAGACCATCACCTGTAGTACACCGAGTGCAAATCCACCTTCAGAAACCGCAACCCCATTGCCGAGAAAGTCTGGGCTGTTGATTGCAGTGTGGACCAGAATTCCCTGCAGAAGGCAGAACAATACCGTCGAGTAACGGGTCCAGCGGGCGATGACCTTGCGGCCCGATTCGCCTTCCTTCTGCAACTCTTCGAGACGAGGGAAGACCTTCGTCATCAACGAGAAGATGATGGAAGCGCTGATATACGGCATGATTCCAAGGGAAAACACGGTCGCATTCCTAAGGTTGCCTCCGGTTAGCATGCTGGTCATTCCGATGAACTGGAGGACCCCACCACCACCATCCGGAACCTGAGCGACGGCGTCCTGGATGACGTCCACTCGGACCCCTGGCAGGTAGATCCAAAATCCGATCCGATAGATCGCCAGGGCCATCAGCGTAAAGCCAACCCTGCGCCTGAGATCCGGAATTGCAATGATGTTCGCTATCGCCTTGAACATGGAGCTCCCCTAGACAGTTTTGGCTTCCCCGCCGTGACTCTCGATCTGCTCGCGGGCAGACTTGCTAAAACGCGTCGCCTCTACGATCAATTTGCGGTCCAGTTTTCCTGATCCCAGTACCTTCAGACGGGAGTGACGCTTTTTCACCAGGCCATGCGTGACCAGGTAGTCCAGATTCACAACCGCGATGTCTCCGGTGATCAGGTTTAAGTCTCCCACATTGACGATGTCATAGGAGACACGAAAGCGGACATTACTGAAACCCCGCTTCGGGAGACGCTGGAACAGGGGAGTCTGCCCCCCCTCGAATCCACGCTTGCGACTCCAGCCTGAGCGAGAATGGGCACCGTTCATGCCTCTACCTGCGGTTTTTCCACCACCGGCAGCATGGCCTCGTCCCACTCGCTTGCGGTTCTTGTATTTACCGGCCTTCTTGTTTAAATCGTTGAGGTTCATGCCAGTGTCACTCCCCTCAATTTCTCCACTTGCTCATTGGTACGAATACGGAGGAGTCCCTCCAGCGTCGCCTTGACTACGTTCAGTGGATTATTGCTTCCGTATTGTTTGGTCAGGACATCCTGAACTCCGACGAGTTCGAGCACCGCACGCGCCGAGGCTCCGGCGATCACGCCAGTTCCAGGAGAGGCGGGGACCATCTTCATGCGAGCGGTGCCTGCAGCACCCAGCACCTCATGGTAGATGGTCGTTCCCTTGAGGGGAATCTTGTGCATCTTGGCGCGGGCATCCTTGAACGCTTTCTCGAGCGCACCCTGAACTTCCTTGGCTTTTCCGAATCCAATGCCAACGGTACCCTTTTTGTCCCCGAGTACCACCAGTGCACTGAAGGACATTCGACGGCCACCTTTGACCGTTGCAGCGACTCGGTTGATCTTGACGACCTTTTCCTCGTAGCGTGGGCCATCGTCATCACGACCACCACGACCACCACGACCGCCGCCGCGACCGCCGCCGCGGCCACCGCGACCACCGCCGCCGCCTGGACCGCCGCCACGACCACCGCCGCCAGCACCGCCACCACGACCACCGCCGCCACCAGCACCGCCACCACGGCCACCGCCGCCACCAGGACCGCCACCACGGCCGCGACCGGCGCCACCGGCGCCACGGCCACCACCACCACCGGCATATCCACCGCCACCACTGGCTTTCGCTGGGTCCGGGGCTGCTGCCGGAGCAGCATCAGCAGGAGCAGAACTTGCCGCTGCCGGAGTCGCCGGAGTCTCGGTTTTCTTTTCTTCTTCGGACATACCTTAGACCTCGATGCCTTCCTTGCGGAGAGCCTCGGCAACTGCCTCGACCCTCCCGTGATATTTGTATCCGTTACGATCGAAACTGAGCCGGGAGATTCCCTTCTCCTTCAATCGCGTCGCCAAGAGTGTCCCCACTGAAGTGGCACCCTTAACGGTTCCGGAGCTGGCAGACATTCCTTCGCGAACATCCTTGGCCATCGAAGAGACGCTGACGAGGGTGACTCCATTGAAGTCGTCGATCGCCTGACAGTAGATGTGCTTGGCACTCCTGTAGACGGTCAATCTTGGCCTCGCCGCCGACCCCTTGAGGTTCTTGCGGATGTGCTGACGTCTGCGCTTGCGCCGCACCAATTTCTTTTTCGTTGCATGCATTTTGATTACTCCCGTGGCCTACGAGCCGAAGCTCTTCGCCTGTTTACGACGGACCACCTCGTCGCTATACCTGATCCCCTTACCCTTGTAGGGCTCGGGTGGACGGACCGCGCGAACAACGGCGGCGAATTGACCGACCTTTTGCTTGTCGAGTCCTCTGGCCACGACCCTGGTTGGCTCGGGGCATTCACACTCGACGCCATCGGGCAATGGGATTTCGACCGGATGACAGAATCCAATGCTGAGAACCAGTTTCTTGCCCTGGACCTTGGCATTGTAACCGACCCCGACGATGTCGAGAGTCTTGGTGAATCCTTCGGTCACCCCGACGACCATGTTATTCACCAGTTGCCTGGCAGTTCCATGCATCGTGCGAGCAATTCGCTCCTCATTACGAGGCGTGAAAGTGACCTGGTTATCCTCAACAGAAACCGCAACA
Organism: Planctomycetota bacterium; assembly: GCA_028825265.1. Classification (GTDB taxonomy): domain Bacteria; phylum Planctomycetota; class UBA8108; order UBA1146; family UBA1146; genus QNYK01. The sequence goes on along the minus strand of JAPKAM010000018.1, from coordinate 22,830 downwards.
GAAGGGTGACAATCCCAGGAGATTTCTCCCTTGGGGCCCTTCACGCTGACCTGGTTCCCTGCCACTGCGACAGAAACTCCGGAGGGAATCTGTACCGGTTTTTTCCCTAGTCTGGACATCTTTTCCCCTCCTTCCTAATACACGCAGCAGATGACTTCGCCACCCACATTGTGCTGACGAGCCTCGTTATCACTGAGAATTCCGTGCGAGGTGGAGACCACCATAATTCCCTGCCCCTCACGAACGACTGGCAGGTCAGCGACGGAACTGTAGACGCGGCAACCCGGACTGGAGACGCGGTCGATCTTTCGGATCACCGTTTCCCCTTCGGGCCCATACTTCAACTGGATGGTGAGTTCCTTGCTTGGAATTTCACCGTTCACCTCAAACTCGCCGATGAAGCCCTCGCGCTGGAGAGCCTGCAAGATCTGCTCCTTGATTCGGGAGTAAGGTACACGCACGGAAGGACGCCCGAGGGCGTTGATATTGCGGATTCTCGTCAAGAGATCCGCAATCGGATCGGTCATGCTCATTCTTGTCGTCTCCTTCGCTCCTGGTGTGACATGCACACTGGTGAGCCATGGGATCTAATTAATTCAATTACCAACTGGCCTTGCGAACGCCCGGGATCTCTCCCTTGGATGCCATGTTACGGAAACAGATCCGGCAGATGCCGAACTTTCTGTAATAGGCTCTAGGACGACCGCAAAGTTGACAACGGTGGTAACCCCGAGTCGAAAACTTGGGCACCAACTTCTGTTTGTTCACCAGGGCTTTTCTCGCCAAAGCCTTGCCTCTTATTTCTTCTTGAACGGAAAGCCGAACTGCGACAGCAGAAATTGCGACTTTTCGTCATCTGAATTGATTGTAGTGATGCAGATATTCATACCCTGCAGAAATTCAACATCGTCGACTCTCAACTCGGGAAAGACCAGTTGATCGGTCAAACCCATCGAGTAGTTCCCTCTTCCATCAAAAGCGGTCGCTGACACCCCACGGAAATCTCGGACCCGGGGAAGCACTACCGCAATCAATCGATCGAGGAACTCGTACATGCGCACTCCACGAAGTGTAACCTTGCAACCGATGGCATTCCCCTCCCTGAGGTGGAAGTTTGCGATCGCTTTCTTGGCGCGAGTCTCCACCGGCTGCTGGCCAGTGATGAGAGCCAGCTCAGCGGTCGCAGACTGGATGCGCTTCTTGTTCTCGAGCGCCTTCCCGATTCCGCGGTTGACCACGATCTTCTGCAATTTGGGGAGACGCATGGCATTTTTGATACCGTACTTCTCTCGCAACTTGGGAAGGATCTCTTCTTCGTATTTTGTCTTCAATCTTGACATCGTTTTATTTCCGCCCCGGCTATGCCGGGTCTCCACTTCGGGCAGCCACGCGAGTTTTCTTGCCGCTGCCATCTACCTTCATGCTTACCCTTGTCGGCTTACCTGACTTGGGATCGACCAACATCACATTCGAGATGTGAAGAGCGGCCTCGAGTTGAATCCGACCACCTTGAGGGTGCTTCTGGCTCTTCCGGAGGTGCTTGTAGACCATGTTGACGCCCTGAACGACGATGCGCCCAGCACTTCGATCTATTCGCAACACCTTACCGCGCTTGCCTTTATGCGCACCGCTGACGACCTCAACCAGGTCATCGCTTTTCAGCCGGGACATCGTACTCGCCTCTCTCTCGCCTCAAACCACTTCTGGTGCAAGGCTGATGATCTTCATGTAGTTCTTTTGACGGAGCTCCCGTGCCACAGCACCGAAGATCCTCGTACCCTTGGGGTTTCCGGCCTCATCCACCACCACCACCGCATTCCGATCGAACCGTACATAGGATCCGTCCCTGCGGCGGATTCTCTTCTTCGTCCGAACGATGACAGCCCGGATCACAGAACCCTGTTTGATCTCGCTGGAAGGCGTTGTCTTCTTCACCGAACAGATGATGACATCACCCACACCGGCAAAGTGACGCTTGCTACCACCGAGCACCTTGATGCACATCACGTTTTTGACGCCGCTGTTGTCGGCAACATCGAGTCTGGTTTGCATCTGGATCATGCGTCACCGTCCTCAACGACTTCGGTTGCCATCTGCTGGGGAGTCGGCACATCGTCTCTCGGTGCCATCCGCACGATCCTCTTCAGTTTCCAACGCTTCATCTTCGAGATCGGACGGCACATCTCCAACTCGACCAGGTCACCGACTACGGCTTCACTGGCTTCATCATGTGCATAGTACTTGGTGTGCTTGCGAACGTACTTGCGGTACTTCGCATGCTGTACCAGCCGCTCGGTTTTGACGACGAGAGTCTTCGTCATTGAAGAACTCACCACGAGGCCCTGAACACACCTGGGCGATTTTCGCGCAGGGGAGTCCGAACTTACATCCTGAGCGATAGTATCTTCGCTCATCTTCAAGCCTCCTGATTCGAGGAGCCGTTAAGCTCCATCGTTCGCTCTCGCAGAACGGTGTTCATGCGGGCGATGTCTTTGCGCATTTCCCGGATCTGTCCGGCGCGCTGGGTCTCCTCATTAGCAGCCTTGAAACGGATCTTGAAGAGACCTTCACGTCTCTTGCGAATCTCAGTGTTGAGATCCTCGTCCGGGAGCTGTCTGAATTCATTGATCTTCATACTGTAGGCCTCCTGCCTACCATTCTGGTGGCCAGTCCAAACTTGTGGGCCATCCGGTTACAAGCGAGGCGTGCGGTTTCTTCCGGCGCGCCCTGGATTTCGAACATGACCTGACCGGGACGAACCACGGCGGCCCAAAACTCTGGCTCTCCCTTTCCCTTTCCCATCCGCGTTTCTGCGGGGGTCGAGGTCACAGGTTTGTCGGGGAAGATCCGGATGTGGACCCTACCCGCACCAGAAAGTGCACGGTTTCCAGCGACACGACCGGCTTCGATCTGCCGTGCCGTGATCCAACCCGGTTCGATGGCGACTAGGCCATACTCACCGATGTGGACAAAGTTTCCACGGGTAGCGTGTCCTTTTACTCGTCCACGATGGACTTTTCTACGCTTGACGCGCTTGGGCATCATCGCCATGGCGTCCGCTTCCCTTCTTCTTCTGGTTCATCACTTCACCCCGGTACACCCAGGCCTTGACCCCGATGATTCCGTAGCTGGTTTTCGCCTCGGCGAAACCATAATCGACATCTGCTCTAATCGTCGACAGCGGAATGCTGCCCTCGGAAGTCTGCTCGGTCCGTGCAATCTCAGCACCACCCAGGCGACCCGAAAGCATCAGTTTCACACCCTTGGCTCCCGACTCCATCGTGACCCGCACCATCTGCTTGAGCACCCTACGGAAGGGCATCCTACGACGCAGTTGATCGGACACGTTTTCTGCCAGTAACTGGGCATTTAGATCGGGGTTCTGAACCTCGACAATGTTGAGGCGAACATCCGCGTCTTTTCCGATGATGAACTGCAGGTCTTCGCGGAGTTGCTCGACTTTGGCTCCCCGTTTGCCGATGACCACACCCGGGCGGGCGGCATGCAGGTGAATCGTGACCTGGTTGCCGCTTCGCTCGATTTCGATCTCGGGAATCCCCGCTGAAAAATGCTCGTGCTTGATGAAGTTGCGGATCCGCTGGTCCTGGACCAGCAGCGCACCGAAATCCCTCTTGTTGGCGAACCAGCGCGAGGACCAGTTTCTGGTGATCCCGAGGCGCAGGCTAGTTGGTCTGACCTTGTGACCCATTGGAGCTAGCTCCCCTTCTTCGCGGCAACGCCGGCTTCCTCGCGGTCAGCGAGGATAATGTTGATATGTGAAGTGCGCTTGAGGATTGGAAATGCCATTCCTCTGGCGCGTGGGCGCCAACGTTTCATCGTCGGACCTTCGTTGATCGTGGCACGCCAGATCACCAGTTTCTCGGGGTTGGCCCCGCCTTCCTGGATCGCATTATGAAGTGCCGACTTGATCACCTTCGCGATCATCGGTGCTGCTCTTCGATCGCTGAATTTCAGCATGTCCAAGGCACCCTCGACCGGCATATTGCGTACTTGATCGACCACATAACGAGCCTTTCGCGCGGTAATCCGCGCATATCTGTGACTCGCCTTGTATTCCATGAACATCGGTCCCTCACCTCCGGGTTTTCCAGCGCTTTCGCACCGGATCCCGAGCACTTCTACTTTTTGCCGTGACTGCCAAGTTTGCGAGTCAGGCTGAATTCTCCCAGTTTATGTCCCACCATGTTTTCAGTGACCTTGACCGTATTGAAAATCTTGCCGTTATGGACAAGAAAGGTCTGGCCAACGAACTCGGGGCAAATGGTACATGCCCGAGACCATGTTTTGATCGGTTCGGTAGAGCCACCATCGATGTTCTTCTGCACTTTTTTGAGCAGTTTAAGATCGATGTAGGGTCCCTTTTTCATTGATCTACTCATGATTATTTCTTCTTCCGATGTCGGACGATGCTCTTGTTGCTGGCTTTTCCACGACTACGAGTCTTACCACCCTTGGAAAGACGCCCGGTAGCGGAGCAGGGGTGACGTCCCCCGGCAGTGCGGCCTTCTCCTCCACCCATCGGGTGAGCGACGGGGTTCTTTGCGGTACCCCGAACCTTGGGCCGACGACCGAGCCAACGAGAACGACCGGCCTTGCCTAGTTTCACAAGACTATGATCCCCGTTCCCGACCGTACCGACGGTGGCACGACAAGTGGAATGCACCTGACGGATCTCACCAGAAGGTAAGGAGAGAACTGCGACCTTCCCCTCACGAGCCAGTAGTTGTGCACTACCACCTGCGGAGCGAACCAACTTGGCGCCCTGGCCAGGAACCATCTCGATATTGTGAATCGAAAGTCCAACAGGAATGTCGGACAGGCTCATCGAATTGCCAGGTTTCGGTTCAGAGCCGGGGCCAGAAGTCAGCATCGTTCCCACCTCAAGCCCTTGGGGGGCCAGGATGTAGCGTTTCTCGCCGTCGACGTAATGGAGCAGTGCGATTCGAGCACTGCGATTCGGATCGTATTCAATGGTCGCAACGCGAGCTGGAATCCCATCCTTGGTACGACGGAAGTCAATCCGGCGATAGAGGCGTTTGTGACCACCACCTCGATGCTTCGATGTGATGTGCCCCTGATTATTGCGCCCTCCGGTCTTGTGGAGTGGCTCACAGAGCGACTTCTCCGGTCTTTTTGCCGTGATCTCCTTGAAATCGGAGACCGAGGCATTCCTGCGACCAGGAGACGTCGGCTTATATTTGCGGACGCCCATGCCGTCCCCATTTCCTTCGCCAATCAACGGATCGGCTCTCAAGTTTCTCGGCCAGGACCCTCTTCAAGCCGGGGGTCCACACCATGTTCATCCGACGTCGACCAACGTGGTCACGCCAGGAGCGATCAGAGCAGGTCGATTTCGTACCCCGGCTCCAGGGTCACGAACGCCTTCTTGTATTTATTGGTGAATCCGATCGATCGTCCGACTCGACGGCGCTTGCCGTTTTGTACGACGGTGTTTACCTTGCGCACCTTGACATCAAAAATTCGTTCGACCGCCTCTTTGATCTCGATCCGATTGGCGCTGGTCGCCACTTTGAACGAGTAGGCGTTGTTCTTTTCGACCTGAAAAGTGCTCTTCTCGGTGATCACAGGCTTGACGACGATCGTATGCGGATCTTTCATTTCGAGCCCTCCTCACCGAAGTGGGTCTTTTCGTTGTTCTGGATCTCCTCGAACGCATCCTTGGTCAGCATCAGGTTTTGACACCGAAGCAACGAATGAGCGTTGAAATCGCAAACCGGCAACACCTCGACACCTTCGAGATTCCTCACCGATTTCCAGATACTGCGGCGCTCCTCCACTGACATCTCGCTGGAGAGGCCGATCAGGAACGACTTGTGAAAGCCCACCGCGGTGGCGAACTTCCTGAAAGGGGCGGTCGAGGGAGTTCCAGCCGGCAGTCCTTCGATGATGGCAGTCTCGCCATCGATCAACTTGGAAAGGAGCGCATGACGTGTGGCGATTCGCCGCTGCTTGCGAGAAAGGCCGTAGTCGTAGGAGCGAGGACGCGGTCCGAAGGCCACTCCACCGCCGCGCCAGATAGGAGACTTCTTGCTCCCCGCTCGCGCGCGGCCGGTGCCCTTTTGGCGCCACGGCTTCCGTGGAGAGCCATGAATTTCTGCACGAGTCTTGGTGCTGGCTGTCCCTCGTCGCAATCGCCCCTGGTAGCGTCGGATGGCTTCCTTGAGAAGCACGTAGTTGGGGTAATTGGAAACCTTACCGGGGTTGAATTTCTTCACCCCCTCATCCTGGCCATCGGTGCCGAAGTAGGGCACCTCAACCGGATCCAGCGTCTGGATCTCTTTCGGTTTATCGAGTCCGGTGTTCACGGCTCTCGTTCCAATCACTCTGGCTTTTTCGGGTTACCCGAAAAAATTCGTTGTTGTACTTACAGGCTTTCTTCCACGATTAGGTAAGTTCCGGGAGAACCCGGAACGGCACCGCGAACGATGAGCAAGTTCTGCTCGACATCGCAGTTGATCACCTTCAGGTTGCGCACCTTGACCTTGGCGCTGCCCATCTGGCCTGCCATCTTCTTACCCTTAATCACTCGTCCGGGATCTTGCGACTGCCCGGTCGAGCCAATCGTTCTCTTGCTCTTTGAACCGTGTCCTTGCGGACCGATGTGATGGTTCCAACGCTTCACCGTTCCGGCGAAACCTTTTCCCCTGCTGATCCCCTGAACATCTACCAGTTCCACTCCATCGAAGAGTGAGAGGTTGAATTCCTGCCCCTGTTCCAGTTCTTGACCGGCCAGCGGCGGGATCTCGCGAATCATTTTCTTCGTGGCGCAGCCGACCTTCGCAAACAGGCCAGCTTTCGGCTTGGTGGGGGCCTTGTGGGTTCCATCGAATCCCACCTGAAGCGCCTCGTAGCCATCTTTATCGACGCCCTTGACCTGCAACACGGTGCAGGGACCCGCCTCGATGAGTGTCACCGGGACCCAGTTCCCTGAATCATCGAACATCTGGGACATGCCCAGTTTCTTCCCAAGAATCGTCTTTCGAATTCGCTGAGCCATGGATCCTCCTAGATCTTGATCCGGATGTTCACACCCGCAGGCATGTTGATCTTGGTAAGGGCATCCATCGTCTTTGAACTCGCTTCGCTGATCTCGATGACACGCTTGTGCGTGCGCATCTCAAACTGCTCGCGAGATTTCTTGTTGACATGGGGTGAACGCAGAACGGTGTATCTCTCGATGCGAGTGGGTAAGGGAATCGGTCCGTGCACGAGGGCACCAGTACGCTTTGCCGTTTCGACGATGGACGCAGACGCCCCATCGAGGACCTTGTGGTCATAGGCTTCCATGCGAATCCGAATCTTGTTCTTTTGCATGAGCGCTCAGTCTCCCGTTCTCGGCACGACTTCGATCGACAAGTTGTCGATCATTGATTTCCTGGTCAGCGCTTCCAACACACCTGTGCTGCAATACGCCACGTCACCGTCCGCAATCAGTCTCACTCACGATCTCGACCCAGGAAACTCGCCTAACAAAGCACGAGCCTCGCGCCGTCGGCCATTCCGAACCTTTCACCGGCTCGGGGTGACCACGGCACCACTTCGATTCCCAACCTGCCAAAGAGCAAACCGATCTTCGTCACTCTGGATCTTGCCGCGAGCCCGATTCGTCGAAGATCGAATCTTCGACGGTCGGCGATGCAGCATCCAACAAAATGAACCGGACTGAATCTCTCACAGCACTGGATCACGACGATGACGCTTCGAAGCGAGCCCGCAAACGGGCCACGCACCAGCGGAAACGAATCCACATCGACGCTCGGGTCTCTCCTCGGTCGCCAAAACTTCGACACTCACTGCATTGTCTTCCGCCCCAGTGAGGGGTTCCGACGGAGTGGGACAGTAGGTTCAGGCACCATCTCTCAAAGCGTGTGATTGTAAGAACTTGAGAGGGACTGTCAACGCTGACAGCACAATTTGCGACGGAATCTGAGGAAATTTCATCATCGAATCGAGCTCCAGCTCGATCAGAAGCGGAAACGTTCCGCCACCGAGTCTGGAGCCGCCGAGAATCCGATCGGCTCGAGGGAGATCGAGGCCCTTCCCTGCGACAGGGATCGTAATGAGGTGGTGTATCCGAAGACCTCCGCTAATGGCACTTTCCCGGCGATTTTGCGCAATTGCTGGACCAGATCGACCTTCTCGATCTGGGCCCTGCGACGCACCAGATCCTGGTGAATCGACCCGAAATAGTCCTCCGGAGTGGTGACCTGGAACGCCATCAGTGGTTCCAGCAGCAGATCCCCCGCCTTCTTGTGAGCGCCCTGGAACGCTTCCCGTGCGGCGACCGTCAGGCCCGACTCCGTCGTCTCCGGCATTATCGGAGGTATCTGGACTCTCGCCTGGACCCGGATGAAGGGAAAACCCAGATCTCCGCCGCCACTGAGACAGGATCGAATCATATCCTCCACCGCCTCGACCCACTCCGGTGCGATGGGAGGAGGCCCCCCGACCCATTCCAGTTCCGAAAACTCCCCGGCATCGTCGCCCATCGGAGCCAGAGTCACGGTCGCCTCCCCGAAGTGATCCTTGCCGCCCAACTGCCGCTCGACCCGCACCGTCGCGGTCCCCTCGCAGCTGACCGTTTGGCGGTACGCCACCCGAGGCTTGCCGATATTCGCATCGACCTTGAAATCCCTTTCGAGACGGTTCCGGATCACTTCCAGGTGCAACTCGCCCATCCCCGACATCACGAATTGCCCCGTATCCTTGTTCACCTCCATGCGAAAAGTCGGATCCTCACGTTCGATCCTGCTGAGTACTTCCTGCAATTTGTCTCGGTCGTTGCTGGAGCGCGGCTCCACCGCCATCGAGATGACTGCCTCGGGGAAAACTGGCTCCTCCAGCAGCACCTGGTGCTTGGCATCGCAAAGGGTATCCCCTGTACCGCTGAATCGGGGACCGGTCACTGCGACGATGTCGCCAGCCACGGTTCGATCGAGATTTTCTCGCGAGTTGGCATGCATCCTGTGCAACGAATTAATTCTCTCCCGCTTTCCGGTGCGGGGATTCATCGCAGTCTTGCCCTTCTGAAGGGATCCTGAATAGACCCGCATGTAGAGCAATTCACCGTGAGGATCGATCTGTACCTTGAACAGCAAGGCACTGAAGGGCTCTTCCTCCGAGCAGGTCACCGACATGGGCTCCCCGTTGGATGGCTTCCTGGCCTGGATGATCCCCGTATCCTCAGGAGCGGGAAGATAATGAACCACGGCATCGAGCAGAGGCTGGATGCCCTTGTTCCCGAGAGCACTTCCTGCCAGTACTGGAACCCATCTACGAGCGATGGTTCCGGCGCGTATCGCGGCGCGGAGTAACTCATCCGGCACCGGTTCACCCTCGATGACCTTTTCCATCACCGCTTCATCGTGATCAGAAACCATCTCCAGAAGTTCCGAGCGGTACAACTCTGCAGTCTCTTCCATCTCAACTTCGATGTCGGACTCGATCACGTCAGCGCCAAGACTCTCTTCATCAAAGGAGAATTGTCGCATCGTGACTAGGTCGATCACCGCTCTGAAATCCGATTCAGTTCCGACCGGGATATTAAGCGGCAGCAACTGACAGGAGAGTCCATCGGAGACATGGTCCACGACTCGATAGAAATCGGCGCCCACTCGATCCAACTTATTGATGAAAGCGATGCGGGGAACCTTGTAATGATTGGCCTGACGCCAGACGGTTTCAGACTGTGCTTGTACACCTGCGACTCCGCAAAACACTCCGATGGCGCCATCCAGAACCCGAAGGGATCGCTCCACTTCCGCAGTGAAGTCGACATGGCCCGGAGTATCGATGAGATTTATCACACATGGACCCCAGTCAAAGGTGGTCGCAGCACTGGTGATGGTGATCCCTCGCTCTTGCTCCTCGACCAGCCAGTCCATGTGAGCACTGCCATCATGCACTTCACCCATCCTGTACTCCTTGCCCGAGTAAAAGAGGAAGCGCTCAGATACGGTGGTCTTCCCCGCATCGATGTGGGCAATGATCCCGATATTCCGGATGGATTTCTTCATCGTCTCGATTCTGCTGATCTTGCCGACCGAGAGGGTGGGCTTGGGTGGGATTCTGCGGTAATCAGGCCCTTCTCTCAAGCGAAGCAGCCCGCCGCTTCTCCGATGAAAAACACCCCCTCGCCTCTGAAGAGGCGAGGGGGTGTTCTGACCCGGTCATTGCCGATCGAGTCCAGTGCCTGAATACGCTTCAGATCGACCCCATCCGCGGATGCACTACCGGAAGCTTCTTCACCTTACCAGGCGTTCAGTTACAGGGGTTCAGTTACCAGGCGTAATGAGCGAACAGTTTGTTGGCTTCCGCCATCTTATGGGTATTTTCACGCCAGGTGACCGAGGCCCCCTCACGACGGAAAGCCTGCGCCAGTTCATCGGCGATGCGATCCGCCATCGGCTTACCCCCACGACCGCGACAAGTATCGATGATGGTCCGGATGGCCAGTGCCTGGGCACGCCGACGGCTCACCTCGATGGGCACCTGATAGGTCGCACCACCGACTCGACGCGATCGAACTTCGACCTGAGGCATCACGTTCTGCAGAGCGGCAAGAAAGGTATCCAGCGGCTCGCTGTCGGTGACCTTCTTGGCGAGAAGATCCATTGCATCGTAAAAAATGGTGCAGGCCACGGCTTTCTTGCCGTCCCACATCAAACGGTTGATGAACTTGGTCACCACCATGCTATTGAAGCGAGGATCTGGTTTCTGGAACCGCTGTGTTGAACGGAACTTCTGCTTCGTAACTTTGTTTTTTTTCTTTGCCAAAGGAGGCTCCTGCTTTACTTCTTTTTCTTACCGTATTTTGAACGGCCTTGCTTACGATCATCGACACCTGAGCAATCGAGAGTTCCTCGAACGATGTGATACCGAACGCCGGGAAGATCCCGGACTCGGCCACCTCTGACCAAAACGATCGAGTGTTCCTGCAAGTTGTGACCTTCGCCACCGATGTAGGCCGTGATCTCTTTGCCGTTAGAAAGGCGCACACGAGCGACCTTTCTCAACGCCGAGTTGGGCTTCTTCGGGGTCTGGGTTTTCACCTGCAAACAAACTCCTCGACGCTGCGGACAGGAGTCCAGCACCGGCGATTTACTCTTATTCTTCTGCTTCTTACGGCCCTTGCGGACCAACTGATTGATCGTCGGCATGCCTACTCGATTTCACCTGGATGCGGTCCCGCTCGAAAACATTATCGAGCGCGGTCCGGCATATTACCCTTACTGGACTTCTTCATCTCCCGATTTTGACTCATCTTCGGTGGCGATCTCTGAGGTTTCCTCGCTCGGCGAGGTTTCCTCAGCGATTTCCGGCGAATCCGTCGGATCCGTCGGGGCCGCCTCATTCATGGCCAGATCGGTTTCAGAAGCCTCTAGCGGCTCTTCTACCGCTGATTCTACAACTTCAGTCACTTCTAGTTCGGCCCCTGATTCGGCCCCTGATTCGGCCACAGTTTCGACCACAGATTCGATCCCGGATTCGACCTCGGCGATGATGGGTTCCGCTTCTGTCGCTCCAGTAGGCCCATCGCCGCCCAGCAGTGCGGTGAGAGGATCGATCGAATCGCCCCCTCCACCACTTGTACCCATCAAGAAATCTTTCAACGGGTCGCTCGAGACCGCCGGTTTGGAAGTTTGTTTCCCAATCAGAACGGGCTCTCTCTTTGCCTTCACAACAGACGGCGGCTCCGCCAACTTGCGTACTCCCTTGTTGAAGTACCTGCGATAACCGGTCCCTGCGGGAATCATGTGACCCATGATCACATTCTCCTTGAGGCCGACCAGGTTGTCCTTCTTGCCGCTGAGTGCAGCTTCGGTCAGCACCTTGGTCGTCTCTTGGAAACTCGCCGCAGAGATGAAACTGTCGGAGTTGACCGCAGCCTTGGTAATTCCCTGAAGCATCGGTTCGGCACTGGGAGGCATCTTGCCCTCTTCTACCAAGTCAGAGCAGATCTTCTTGAATCGGTGTCGGTCGATGACGGTATCGGGCAACAAGGAACTATCTCCCGGCTCAACGACATTCACATTTCTCATCATCTGGGCCACGATCGTTTCGATGTGCTTGTCGTTGATGGTCACGTTTTGCGACAGGTAGACCCCTTGCACTTCTTCGATCAGATAGCGCTGCACCTCTGCGGCGCCCTCGATCCTGAGGATGTCTTTGGGAACCTTGTCTCCATCAGTGAGCGGTTGACCATGAATCACTTCATCGCCCTTGGTGACCCGGAAGTGTTTTCCAGGCGGAATTACGTGCTCGTAAATTTCGCCATCGGGAGTGACCACGTTGATGATCGCCTTACCACGCTTCTTCTCGCCCATCTCGATGGATCCGTCAACTTCCGCAATCACCGCCGGATTCTTCGGCTTTCGTACCTCAAAGATTTCCGTCACGCGGGGAAGACCTCCGGTGATGTCCTGAGTACCGGTGATCTCCCTGGGAGATTTGGCTAGCAAGTCTCCCGGCTGAACGGTGTCTCCATCACCCACCTGGATGAAGGCGCGTTCCGGCACGGGATAGGCCGCCAGGATCGGTCCCTTGGCTTCGCTCCGGATGACGATCTGTGGATGCAACTCTCCCTTGTGCTCGAGAATCACCCGACGATCCTTGTTGGATACCGGATCCTTCTCGACCTTGAGGGTTGCCCCTTCCACGATGTCTTCGTAATCGACGACTCCTGCCACGTCTGCGAGGATCGATTGAGAGTGGGGATCCCAGTCGTAGAGGACCGTCCCCTTCTTTACCGACTCCCCGTCTGTGACGTGAAGAATGGCACCGAGTTGTAGTTCATGAGAGTCCAGCAACTTGCCGTCTTTGTTCACGAGGGCCATTGTTGCTCGGCGACTGAGCACGACTTCTTCACCACTCTTACTCTTGACATGAGTCGTCTCGCGGAACTCGACGATACCCGCACGAGATGCCTTGATGGTCGCTTCCTGCACCGACTTGGATGCCACACCACCGATGTGGAAGGTGCGCATTGTCAACTGCGTTCCCGGTTCTCCGATCGACTGGGCTGCGACGATTCCAACGGCAAGACCTTGCTCGACCTGTTTTCCTGTCGAGAGATCCATGCCGTAACAGTGAGCACAGGATCCAAGGGTTGCATTACAGGTCAGGGGACTCCTGACCAAAATCTTCTCGTGGCCGAGCTCTTGAATCTGGTTCGCAATCTCGAAAGTGATCAGGCCATTGGCCTCGATCAGCACCTCACCAGAAATCGGGTCCTTGATCTCCGCAACGGAGGTTCGGCCACGAATTCTTGCTGCCAGTGGGATCGCTTCCTTGTCTCCACGCTTCATCGCCTTCTTCGAGAGACCGTTTTTGGTCCCGCAATCCGATCCGGTGATCACCACGTTCTGCGCCACATCCGCAAGTTTCCTGGTCAGGTAACCCGAGTCAGCGGTTTTCAGAGCGGTATCTGCCAGCCCCTTACGAGCACCGTGAGTCGAAGAGAAGTATTCCAGAACTCGAAGGCCTTCGCGGAACGATGCCTTGATGGGAGTCTCGATGATTTCACCGGAAGGTTTGGCCATCAGACCACGCATTCCTGCGAGTTGTCGAATCTGTGTCACCGAACCACGCGCACCAGAATCGACCATCACGTGGATCGGGTTGACGTATGTATCTCCGGGAGTGGAGTCCTCCTCGAGTTTCTTCATCAGCATGTCACCCACCGCATTGGTGGTATTGGTCCACTTGTCAATAATCTGACTACGGCGTTCGTCGTTGGTGATCACGCCGTCCTGGTGGCGTTTCTGGATCGCCTCGACCTGGGCCTGGGTGGCTGCGATGTGAGCGGCCTTACCCTCGGGCATCCGAAGGTCGTCAGAACTGAATGAGAGTCCGGAACGCGTCGCTGCCTTGAATCCGAGATCCTTCATTTCGTCTAGGAAATTCAATGTGGTTCGTCTTCCACGAATCCGGAAGCAATCCGCGATGATCGCCTTCAAATCTTTTTTCGCCAAGGCGAAGTTGTAGAAGGGCATATCCGGGTGCCCAAGTAGATCATTGAAGATGATTCGGCCCGGAGAGGTGGTATGGAATCCATTCTCATCCGGCTCTTGAACCTTGCCATGTGGACTGAAGACCACTTTTCCCTCTGGCAGCCTGACCTTGATGGAAGCATGACCATGGACCTTGTTGGCACCCCGTGCGGTATGCACTTCAGCAGTGCTGGAAAAGCGGATCTCGTGACCCTTCATCTGTTCCTTGGCGATGGTCAGGTAGTAGCACCCCATCACGATGTCCTGTGAAGGTGCGATAATCGGATTGCCGTGCGCAGGAGAGAAGATGTTGTTGGTCGACAACATCAGGTTTTGCGCCTCCAGTTGTGCCTCGACGGAAAGTGGCAGGTGAACCGCCATCTGGTCTCCATCAAAGTCTGCGTTGAATCCTTCGCAAACGAGAGGATGCACAAGAATTGCGTTCCCCTCGATGAGCACCGGTTCGAACGCCTGGATTCCCATCCTGTGCAGGGTCGGTGCTCGGTTCAGGAGGACGGGGTGTCCCTCGGTCACTTCTTCAAGAATGTCCCAGACCTCGTCATCCTTACGCTCGAGCATCTTCTTCGCACTCTTGATGGTGTCGGCGTATCCCAACTCCTTGAGGCGACGAATGATGAAAGGCTGGAACAACTCCAATGCGATTTTTTTGGGTAATCCACACTGATGCAACTTGAGTTCTGGACCGACCGCAATGACCGATCGCGCCGAGTAATCAACTCGCTTACCGAGCAGATTCTCACGGAATCGACCTTGCTTACCCTTGATCATGTCAGTCAGGGACTTGAGTGGTCGATTGTTGGACCCAAGCACCGGTCGACGGCATCTATTGTTGTCGAACAGAGCATCCACCGAGTGCTGCAGCATCCGTTTTTCGTTACGGATAATGACCTCAGGTGCGTTCAGATCGAGCAACTTCTTCAAGCGGTTGTTGCGGTTGATCAGTCGACGGTAGAGATCATTCAGGTCGCTGGTCGCAAAGTTACCACTTTCCAGCAGCACCAAAGGACGCAAGTCGGGCGGGATCACCGGAACCGCTTCCAGGACCATCCACTCCGGCTTGTTTCCTGAGTGAAGGAGGGTCTTGACGATCTTCAGGCGACGAATCAGCGCCACTCGCTTTTGTTTGGAGCGAGTATTCTCGTACTCCTCCTTCAGTTCCTCGAAAAGTGAGTTCAACTCAAGGCGATTGATCATCGTGCGGATCGCCTCCGCACCCATGTCTGCCTCGAATTCATCCCCGTACTTCTCTCTGGCAAATCGGTACTCCTCTTCGCTGAGAAGGCCCTTCTCCGTGAGAGGCGTATCGCCGGGGTCGATCACCACATAGTCCTGATAATAGATCACTCGCTCGAGGTGAGTGGTCTTCATATCTAGCAGGTTGCCCAGTCTCGAAGGCATCGCCTTGAAGAACCAGATATGAACCACCGGTGCGGCGAGGTTGATGTGGCCCATACGCTCACGACGAACCCGCGAGTGAGCCACCTTGACACCACAGCGATCGCAGATGATTCCCTTGTGCTTGATGCCCTTGTATTTACCACAAGCACATTCCCAGTCCCTCTCGGGACCAAAGATGCGCTCGCAGAAGAGTCCATCCTTCTCCGGACGGTAGGTCCTGTAGTTGATGGTTTCAGGTTTCCGAACCTCTCCCTGTGACCAGGAAAGGATATCCGTGGGTGAAGCGATGCGGATGTTCACCGCAACAATGTCGTTCACCTTGTCATAAACAGGTTCGCCCATTTTATTGCTTCTTTTCCAGTTCGAGGTTCAACCCTAGGCCCTTGATCTCGTTGGTCAGCACATCGAATGAGACCGGAGTTCCAGCCTGCAAACTGTTCTCTCCCTTGACCATCGACTCATAAATCTTGGCGCGACCGTCCACATCATCAGACTTTGCAGTGAGCAACTCCTGAAGGATGTGTGCAGCTCCGTAGGCTTCGAGTGCCCAGACTTCCATTTCTCCAAAGCGCTGTCCGCCGAACCTTGCCTTACCCCCGAGCGGCTGCTGGGTGATGAGGGAGTACGGCCCCGTGGCGCGTGCGTGAATCTTGTCGTCTACGAGGTGATGCAACTTCAGCAGGTACATCCTCCCGACAGTCACTTTCTGCTCGAATCTTTCGCCAGAACGACCGTCGTAAAGAACCGACTTGCCATCGAGGGGGATTCCAGCCTTCTTCATCTCTGCACGGATCTCATCTTCTGTGGCTCCATCGAAGACCGGGGTCACGGCGCGATATCCGAGTTTCTCGGCAGCCCAACCCAGTTGGGTTTCAAGAATCTGTCCTAGATTCATCCGGGATGGCACTCCAAGTGGATTGAGGATCACCTCGACACAAGTTCCATCTTCGAGGAACGGCAGGTCCTGTCTCGGCAAGATGCGAGAAATCACACCTTTGTTTCCGTGACGCCCCGCCATCTTGTCTCCGACCGACAGATTTCTCTTGGTCGCAACGTAAACCTTGACCATCTCGATCACACCAGGAGGGAGTTCGTCACCCCGAGTAAGTCGATTGACCTCACGGTTTCGGATGTCTTCGACCTCTTCCATACGGCTGAGGTGCTTGAGCAGTGCAGCTTTGACCAGTCGGTTCTTCTTTTCGGAGGAGCCGAGGAACAGATCGGGGTTCAGCGCAATCTTGATGGAGTGGACACTGCGAGCGGCATAGAGTTCATCGACCTTGAACACCCGACCCGTGTTGGGATTCCTGGGTGTCGATCCAAGGACCGATTTTAACTCATTGAGCAGGGTGTCGATCTCGAGGACGATCTCCTCGTAAGCCCATGCTTCTTTCTCTTCCACCTCGGCCTTGATTTTACGGCGTTCGGTCGTATCCAGATCACTCCTCCTGGAGAACTTCTTGGAATCGATCACCACGCCTTCGATGCCGGAAGTTACGGTCAAGGATTCGTTCTTCACGTCCTCCCCCGCACGACCGAAGATCGCATGAAGAAGTTTCTCTTCGGGTGACAGTTCGCTCTTAGATTTTGGAACGACTTTTCCGACCAGGATATCTCCCTGGGAGACCCGAGTACCGGTCTTGACGATTCCTTCTTCATCGAGCTTGTCCAGCACTCGCTCCGAGACGTTTGGAATGTCACGAGTGAATTCCTCACGACCCAACTTTGTCTCACGGACCTCGATATTGAACACATCGATGTGAATCGATGTGTAGATGTCTTCCCTTACCAGTTGCTCACTGACAATGATGGCATCCTCGAAGTTGTAGCCATCCCATGACATGAAGGCCACGAGGATGTTTCTCCCAAGAGAGAGAATTCCATCCTGTGTGGCCGCTCCATCTGCGATCACTTCGCCTTCTTCGACCACATCACCCAGGTTCTTGCATGGGCGCTGGTTCTGGCAGGTACGTTCATTGAGACCACGGTATTTTCTCAGTGGGTAGCGCTCGCCATCCACTTCGATGTGACAGGCGTCGACGGAGGTCACGATTCCAGATTTTGGAGCACGCAAGACCATTCCGGAGTACTTGGAAACATGGTTTTCCATGCCGGTTCCGACCAACGGCGGATCGGTCCTGAGCAGGGGAACCGCCTGACGCATCATGTTCGATCCCATCAAGGCACGGTTTGCGTCGTCGTGCTCGAGGAAGGGAATCAATGCAGCCGAGACACCAATCAACTGCTTGGACGAAACGTCCATCAGTTGGATCTTGGTAGGCTCCACCATGATAAATTCACCGTTGAGGCGGGCCAGCACCAGATCGCCGAGCAACTGACCATTTTCATCTACGGGTGTATCCGCAGGAGTCAGGTACTGGTTTTCCTCTTCATCCGCACGCAAGAACTTGACCGAAGATGCATCGATCTTCGCCTTGCCATCTTTGACTTGGAAGTACGGGGTGATGAGGAATCCATACTCGTCGATGGTCGCGAACACACTGAGACTGGAAATCAGTCCGATGTTCGTTCCCTCGGGAGTTTCGATGGGACAGATTCGACCATAGTGAGAGATGTGCACATCTCGCACCTCGAAGCCGGCTCGTTTCCGGTTCAATCCACCAGGTCCGAGAGCACTCAATCGTCTCTCGTGAGTCAACTGCGACAGCGGATTGGTCTGGTCCACCACCTGCGAGAGTTCTCCGCGACCGAAGAAGAACTCCACTGACGACGAGATCGTCTTGGAGTTGATCACCGATCTCGGAGTCAGGTTCTCCGGCTCCATCATGCTCATCCGCTCTTGAACGGTGCGTTTGAGCTTGAGGAATCCTTTTCGAATCTCCTCGCCCGCGAGTTCTTCAATGGTACGAACTCGGCGGTTTCCAAGGTGATCGATATCGTCCAGTTTTCCCTTTCGATCGCGCAACTTGAAGATGTATGCGATCGATTCGAGAATATCTTCCTTCTGAATTGTTTGTTCCGACTCCGGAATCGCCAGACCAAACTTACGATTGATCCGGAAGCGGCCGACACGACCGAGACGGTACTTGTTCGGATTGTAGAACTTGTCGAAGAACAGTTCCCTGGCCTTGGCCGCCTGTGGCGGGTTACCGGGACGTAAGCGCTGATAGATCTTGATCAGTGCATCTTCGTAGTCGACTGAGTTGTCTTCCTTGAGGGTTTTCAGCACCAGGTCGTCGTATTTTTCAGGAAGAACCTTGAAGGAGTTTTTCCCACCACGCTTGGCGGACATATCCTCGGAGAAGAAGGACTTCAGAAAGGTCTCGGTGAACACATCACCGGTCACCAGAAGGATCTCTCCTGTCTCGGCATCGACGATATCTTCGGCACTGACTCGACCACTCTTAACGCCTTCGACTTCCTCACCGAGAAGGTTGTCGATGTTCTTGAGATTCTTCACCTTGACAGTTTCAACAGAGTAGAAAAGTTCAAGGATAGAAGTCGAAGAACCGTATTCCTCGTTCATTGCACGCAAAAGCATGGTGGCCGGGAATTTCCCACTCTGGTCGATACGAACCGTCAATGCACCTTTCTTGGTCACATTGAATTCGACCCAGGATCCGCGCTCCGGGATGATCCGGCACGAGTGCAGCCGAATATCTCCGGTGTGGAGTTCTTCACTGAAATCGACTCCAGGAGAACGGTGCAGCTGGCTGACGATGACTCGCTCGGAACCGTTGATGATGAATTCTCCACCACCAATCATGCTCGGCAGTTCGCCCAGGAATACCTCCTCCTCGACGGACTCGCCCTCTTTCTCCATCCGAAGGCGGATCTTGAAGGGGGTGCCATAGCTCAGCTTGAGTTGGCGGCATTCATCGATCGTGTAGCGCGGCCGACCCAGGTCATATCCCAGATATGTCAGAGATATGGTGCCGTCGTAACTTTCGATCGGAAAGATCTCACGAAGAATGGATTCTAGACCGATATTATCTCTATCGGTCCAGTGCACATCGGCCTGCAAGAACTGCGCATACGCATTCATCTGCAGTTCCATCAGATTTGGAATTGGCACGGTACGAATACCGCCACCGAAGACCTTAGTCTCCATGCTGCCTCTCTCTCGATTTCTGAACACAATTCTCACCTGATCGGTAAGAACCCGTCCGTCCCATCCGGAACCAGCGTCATGACCCAGTCGATGATCTCACCGACAAACTTCGCTGATCCTCGAGTACCTTCGTATCGGGATTTGACTCCCGAGCGAGGGCGATACTGCGACAGCCCGTTGACAGCTGTCCGGGACAGAACTGGGAATCTACCAGCCGAAGGCTCCACCCTCGACATACCACTGATTCCCGGAGTCCCGGAGGCGCGCTCCTCGATTGGGCGCCCCCCCGCACTCTATTATTTACGACACTTCCGCTGAATTCCACCGATCCACCCCGTCCAGGCGCTCTTCAGCGTCTGGACAGGAATCGATCGAACTCACCACATCGAAAAGCTACTTGAGCTCGACGGTGGCTCCAGCGTTTTCCAGCTCTTGCTTGAGCTTCTCGGCATCCTCCTTGGAGGCACCTTCCTTGATCGCCTTCGGCGCGCTCTCGACCAAGTCCTTGGCCTCTTTGAGACCCAGACCGGTGATGCTTCGAACAGCCTTGATGACGGGGATCTTCTTGTCGCCGATGGCGGTAAGGATCACGTCAAACTCGGTCTGTTCTGCAGCGCTTTCTTCTGCTCCACCAGCGGCAGCCATCATTGGCATACCCATCGGCATAGCAGCAGCGCTAACACCAAACTCATCTTCAAGGACATCCTTGAGCTCCACGAGTTCCATTACATTGAGCACCTTGATGCTCTCCACGATGGAACCGACATTTTTGCTCGGCGGGGCCTTCTCCGTCTCGGTGGCAGCTTCATCCGACATGGCAGCTACTCTCCTTCTTTACTTTGCTTATCTGCGATCGCCTGCAGCACACCGGGAACTCCGGTGAGTAGGTTCTGGGAAATAGCGACCAGGCTCGTCAGCGGTCCGGCAATCGCAGAAACGACAGCTGCACGCGTATCCTGGACACTAGGCATTTTCACTAATTGTTCGGCTTCGGCGGGGCCAAGAGTATCGCCTTCCAGCATGCCGCCCTTAAGCGCCATCGCCTTACCGTTCTTTTTTCTGCATCCCGCAATCAACTTGCTGGCGGCAATGGCATCGGTTTCCCCTAGCACTAGCGCAAGGGGACCCGCATAAGTCTCAGCCGGGAATTCTGTTCCGCTCTCGGTAAACACTCGACGAAGAATCGAGTTCTTCACAACTCCCACGGTTAGACCCTCCGAACGAAGGTCCTTGCGAGCATTAAAATCTTCATCGGAATTCAAACCAGAGAAATCAACAAGGAGCAGATCTCCGGCGTCGGTGAGACGCTGACGCAGTTGGTCAGCCATCATGACTTTCAGCCTACGGGCCATGTGGTCCCCCTCTCTTGCTCTCTTGCCTTACTGTCCGCAAATTACGGATACAGATGGTGACATGGTTGATTTGATGTGAACTTTTTTCATGTATGTACCCTTGGTCGAACTGGGCTTCAATTTCTCTACGTGCCCGATGAATGCGGCGATGTTCTCGGTGAGTTTCGTCGCATCGAAACTACGGCGACCCACTGGAGCATGGATGATTCCACCGGCGTCATTACGAAATTCGATTTTTCCTGCGACAAACTCTGTCACTGCTTTGGCAACATCTCCAGTCACCGTGCCACTCTTGGGAGTCGGCATTTTCCCCTGAGGGCCTAGCACCTTGCCCAGTTTTCCGACGAATCGCATCATCGAGGGGTGAGCAATGGCGACATCGAAATCGAACCA
This sequence comes from Planctomycetota bacterium, assembly GCA_028825265.1. Taxonomy (GTDB): domain Bacteria; phylum Planctomycetota; class UBA8108; order UBA1146; family UBA1146; genus QNYK01. Next base: position 1,561 of record JAPKAM010000018.1, on the reverse strand, counting down.
ACCGCCCTCGATCTTCTGTGCCAGTTCGGCTCCACCGACCTCGATCGCTCCTGCCGCCTTGGCCTCATCTGCACCAGGTCCCTCGATAAATGCGATCACACGGACCTGTTTTCCGATTCCATGAGGAAGCGAGAATGCTCCTCTGACATTTTGAGTACCCTGCCGAGGGTCGATGCCAAGGCGTATGGCGATTTCGACCGTTTCGTCGAACTTGGCCAACTGGAATCCGCCGAGAATCTTGACCGCCTCCGGTACTGATACCGCAGCAATGTCTTCGATCTTGGAGCGATTTCCTCCGTGACGTTTGCTGAATCTTGGCATCAGTCCTCCACCTTCACGCCCATGCTACGAGCGGTTCCGGCAATGCAACGCATCGCAGCCTCAGCGGTTGAGGAGTTCAGATCATTGATCTTGATCTCGGCGATCTCCTTCACCTGCTCCGAGGTGATGGTACCGACCGTTTCATGCCCTGGATTGTTCGCAGCCTTTTTCATGCCCATCGCCTTCAGGATGAGCACCGCTGCCGGAGGAGATTTTAGAACAAAATCAAAGGATCGATCAGAGTAAACGGTGATCTCAACCGGGATGACCATGCCCTGCTGGCTAGAAGTCTCCGCATTGAAACGCTGTACGAACTCGCCGATGTTGACACCGTGCTGACCTAGTGCTGGACCCACCGGGGGAGCAGGGGTTGCCTGCCCTCCCGTCACCTGCAATTTGATCAACGCAGTCGCTTTTTTGGCTGCTTTTGCCATGACCTGCCATTTCCTGCGGTCTACGGTTCCTTGCCCGGCGCTGCCGGGGCGAACCTCCCGCATGGATCCTGATTTCCATCAGGATCAAGTCTGTTCTACCTGCCAGTATTCCAGTTCCACCGGGGTATCCCTGCCGAAGATGGTGACCATCACGCGCAGTTTTCCCGTCTTCGGGTGGACCTCTTCTACGATACCTTCGAAATTCTCGAAGGGGCCTTCTTTGACTTTCACCGAATCGTTCTTCTTCACATCGATCTTCAACTCCGGGGCAGCTTCGCTCTCTCGTTGCTCAATTATGTCGCGCAACTTCCGCACTTCCTCCGGTGTCATCGGCATCGGCTTGTTGCCGACCCCCCCGACGAAGGACCCTACTCCCTGGATATCCCTCAGCAAGTACCAGATCTCCTCGATCAGTTGGCACTCCATGAAGAAGTAACCCTGGTAGAGTTTGATCTCGCGAATCTTCTTCTTGCCCTCTTTGATCTCGGTGACCTTCTGCTTCGGAACCACGATGTTCCGGACATGGTCATCGAGCCCCCTGAGGGCCAGTGATTTCTCAACTTTACGTGAGAGAGTGTCCTCGCGACCGTTGGCAACCTTGATAACGTACCATTCATAAGGCAACTCGTCCGCTGGATCCTTGCGTATCTTTGAAGGATTCAGCACAACAACATCTTCGGTCACTTCATCCACGATTGAAATCGACTCTACTTGCGCATCCTCATCGGATTTCGAGTCCTCTAATGATTCTTCCCCGCCAGTGTCATCGACAGTGCCATCGACAGTGCCATCGACAGTGCCATCGA
>JAPKAM010000197.1 GCA_028825265.1 Planctomycetota bacterium | reverse complement strand
GGGCACGGTTGCGAGTTCCCACCGATCGCCTTATCCTTGGACGGGTCGCCGGAGAACCTCTTATTATCGGTTTTCCGGAGATATTCCCAAGGTTGGAGCAAATTTCCCTGCAGGATTGCTGCTCGAAGACCGAAATAACGGGATGTCGGACGGCTTCCGACCTTTGTGCGGGAACCCTGGATGTACGCCCCCCCGGGAACCGCATGAAAGTCCGGAGCCGCCACAGGAAAGTAATCATGGTCGGTCCACGCGGATTTGAACACGAAAACATCGTTCCCTCCGATCTCAAACGCCTTGAGGCGTGTGAGAAGCGCATTGGGTATCGATTCAAGGACCCCAATCAATTGGTCCAGGCGTTGACTCATTCATCACTCAAGACCATCGACAATCCGTGCAACGAGCGAATGGAATTCCTCGGCGACTCGGTGCTGGGCATGGTGATGACAGAGTTTCTCTTCAACTTCTTTCCAGACCGCCCCGAAGGGGAACTGACCCAGATCAAATCTGCGGTGGTCTCGACCACCACTCTGGCAGAAGAGAGTCAAAGACTCGGCCTCGATGAGGCTTACGCCGTGGGGAAGGGTGTGACCAGTCGAAGAAAGCTCCCGAGCAGTCTGATGGCCAACGTCTTCGAGGCGGTCATCGCAGCGATCTATCTCGATGGCGGCATCATCGAGGCGAAGGAATTCATCGTCCGGAATCTCTATCACCAGGTGCTGGCAGTGAATCAGAAGGAGCACTCGGTCAACTACAAGTCGATCTTGCAGCAGCACCTTCAACGAGAAGATGGTTCGACTCCGAATTACAAGGTGCTCAGCGAGAGTGGTCCCGATCACGCCAAGGAGTTCGTGGTCCAGGCGATGCTCAAGCGGAAGCCACTCGGGACCGGCGAGGGCACCACCAAGAAAGAAGGGGAGCAGGCCGCCGCAAAGGCTGCGCTCGAGCAACTGGGCATCGACCCTGTTGCCTGACCTTCATCGCTGAACCACCCGCGGATTTCACAAAAAAAATCGGCTCGGGAAAGAACCCGTTGGCCACCACTCTTGCAGTGGCAGGCTCGGATTCCTTCCGTCACCGACATTACAGCGGACCCATGTGGGACAAGGGTGTCAATTCAGCGTCGTGAGCGTTCCTTTCGAGGTCTGGGGTGTTTCATTAAGGGGCGAATCTTCACCGGTGATTGGACCAGGGATGACTTGGCCTGTTGGGCAATGGCCACCGCTTCCATCTGGTCGATCAAGATCTTGCAGTGCTCGATGAGTTGCGGGCTGGATGAGATGAAGACGAGTGAATGAGATGCTGGAGCGGCAATCACCTCAAAGTAATCATCCGAGGCCGCTTTCACGCCGCGCATTCCGCGCAGTGCCTTGTAAGTGTCGTCCAGGTTGGCGTGCTTCACTGGAATCACCTGGGTGATTAGCGGCGGCTCTGCATCGGGCTCAGGAGGATGGGCCAAGAGTATCTGGATGCTCTTCGCAGCGGCTCTGGTGCGACGAACTGGAGTTGCGCTGCGGGGATCGGTCGTCACAGACAAATCCGCGGAAGTTTTAGCCTCCACGATTTTCCAGCCGAGAGATCGAAGCATCCTTCTCGCCATGGGGACACTTTTCCACCGCTGTGGATCGAAGATGTGCAGTGTCTTGACCGCGGACTTCTTCAGTTGAAGTTTGTCAATGCTCTTTCCCGACGGCAAGATCACCATGTAACGGGGGTGAGCATCGATGGTTTGCAATAACTGCAAGACCGTGATGCGCTGTGGATC
>JAPKAM010000116.1 GCA_028825265.1 Planctomycetota bacterium | reverse complement strand
ACTCCCTGCTCCGATCCTTACTAGTCGGAGCCGATTCACCGCTACTGTAATTCACAGCTACTGTGATTTACGGATGCTGTGGATTAACGCTGTCGTGGATTAACGCTGTCGTGGATTAACGCTGTCGTGGATTAACGATGCCGAACTGGAATCGCATCCAACTGAATTCATGAGCGAGACGAAGGCGGCAGATCCGGTTCCTCGTCGGGATCGATCGTACGACGGATGAATTCCCTGACGGGACGAATGATCCCTCCGAGCATCTCGAATCGATGTCCGGTGCCGAGGCCTTGATCGAGCAGTGGTAACAGCCCTCGCTCCGCATCGCGACTCGCTTCGGGGTCCACATCGGGGCCAAAATTCGCCCCTCCTTGGGTGCTGCGGCTCAGTGACACCTCTCCCGACTTGGCGCAAGATTCGACTCGTTTCAGCACCCCTCGGTTGGCCGACACTCGTGCCGACAACCGGGGCTGCTCTGATCCGTCGTTGGATTGGAACGGTTCGAAGTCCACTACTTGGCCAGATCCGACATGGGGATGTCCTGGCTCTCACACAACCGTTCCACTGTTTTCTGCAGGCTGCTGAGTTTGGTCGAACGGCAGTTGATATCGATCTTCATCGGACTCAAGTCATCCGGATCCGCCGACAGCCCCAGTTCTCCATAGAGGCTTCTGGAACGGTCGAAAGAGCGTTTGGCGATGGCATTGATGATCTCCACTAGGTATTTCATATCGCGCAAGTGCGGAAGCATCGTCAAGGTCTTGGCTTCCACCTTCATCTCCGCCTGCAATTTACGCATCGGATCTCTGACTTCCTTGGTACAGAAACTCTGCCAACTCTTCGGATCGAACTTCCCCCCTTGCTGGAATCGAGTGACATCGAGAGCTGCGTTGCGTCCATCTTCGAAAATGCGCTGAAACTTCAGTCCATCCTTCACTTTCTTCAGGAAAAATTTCTGCGCCTGCACTCGAGCCTTTTCAATCTCCGAAGTCGAGCCGAGATCGAATTTATTCTTCCAGAAAGACTGTTTCCAGGGAGCCGTTCCCACTGGGTACATCGCAGGTTTTTTCTCCATCGCCAACTGCACTTCTCGCGGCTGGCTCTGAGGTCGAATCTCGGACCGCAGTTGAAGATTCGAAATGGAACCCATGAGCCCCTTCAACTCGATCACCTGATCGATCCTGCGCGTCCCATCGAGTTCAACACTGAAGGAGTAGACGATACTGCTACGCCAACGAATCTCGAATCCAATGATCGTTTTTGCCGGAAGAGTCGGGGCTTTCCCGACCAACCGCATCTGCCAGACATCCTTCTTCTGAGAGGTTTGAACAGTGATCAACTCGATGAAAGTGGGAGGAGGTTTGGGCGGGCCAGAGTCATCCTGAGCCAACAATACTAGGCCCGGAAAAAATGGCAAAAACAGCAGCGACATCATGATGGTTTTCATCCTTGATTCTCCTCCTCGGCGGGAGCCAACCCGATCATCTTGTTGATTTTCATGACCAGATCATTGAGATCTGAACTCCTTGGAATACGACGCCCGGAGCGAACCTTGACTTCTAATTTCTTAGGTTTGGTATCACTGACAGAAGCCGCCAGCCCCTGAGCGATGTACAACTTTTTCGATTCCGTGGTGGATCGCTTTCCGACGGCCACGGAGAGTTCTAGTAGATAGGAGAGAGCCAACCTATGGGCCACAAATCGAGGCTCTTGAAATCCTTTTCGGATTTCTTCTTGAAGCTCCACCAGTCGCCCGATGACCTTCTTGTCCATGAAGTCGCGCCATTTCTTTTCATCGAACTCCCCTTTGGAGTTGACGTAATCGGTCGCAGCCTCGACGCCTAGGACGCCATTGCGCACCTGCCCATCGAGTGTGGCCATCTCCGTATATCGCACGGTGAACCACTCACGAGTCTGCTGTAGAGCCGCTTCGATTTCCTCGGCGGTACCGATGATAAATTGATGATCAAAATGAAACTCTGTCCATGGAGCGGCCACTACAGGAAACAATTCTGCTTCCTTTTCGAGCGCCTTTGTGACCTTGCTACTCTGCTTCTTGGGATCGATCACCGTCCGAAACATGTACTTGTCTGCGGTCGGTTCCAGTGGCTTCAGTTTCAGTTCTTCACGCAGCCTCCTATTGGCTGGAACGGTGATGGTGAAGGTCTGGATCAGTTGGCTACGCCAGGTCAGTAACAGATCGATCTTGGTTCCGACGGGAATCTTAGGAGTCTTCGCCTCGATCAGGAGGTTATAATTTTGGCTCTTGCCCTGCTTGATCGCTTCGATCTTCGTGAATTCGAAGAGTCGAAGATCGGTACCTCCAGGTCCACGCCCCTCACCCTGTGCCTCGACGATCGAGGGCATCACACCTAACGAAATCACCAGCAATACCCCTAAGGGGAGCACGCGATGAATCCATTCCGAAAATCCTGGTCTGACATCACGGTTCATTTTGACCTCCCGGTCCTATTCAAGAGCATCAGTCCGTCACCTCGGTGAGCAAGTATTCCGCCGATGGGAGGTAGACTGATAAGGTCACATCATCGAGTGCCGGAGAAACGAGAGCTTTTCCTGCATAGGGACCCTGGCCAGTCCCCGCCCGCATCCGTAGTTCGTATCCTAGGAATCCGATCTTGAAGCGATTGATGAAGTCAGGGCTTCCCGTCGGGTAGAGCCAGTGACCCGCAATCTGCTGGTTATTGCGCCCCCCCTCTCCCCTGATTCCGCCGCCGGGATCCCCCAGCGGTCGAGAACTCTGTTGCCCATCCACGTTGAGAACACTCATCGTCTCGTCGGCCCACTGAACACTTTGCTTGGCGTACATCTTCGGTGCGTACATCGTCCAGGTCAGATTCCTCAGGCGCATCCGTTGGATTCCATCGGGGAACGGCACCATGAAAGCATTGGTGTAGATCCCCTCCTGATCGGTGTAGTAGCCCTTCTTACGGCTATCGTCCTGGGTGTATTGACCGAGATATACCCGGAACTCATCGATGGTGGCATTGGCCAGAACACGTTTGATCGACGGGGAACGAGGGGTGCCTTGACGATCGAAGTTGGTCCCGAACTTGAACAGGCCCTCGGTGGAAACTGCCTGATTGCGGTAGAATCCGCCGACCTGGATCTGATCCTTGGGTTCTTCCTCATTGAGAGCACAGAACATACCTTCACCGATGTTGTGATTGACGGCGTCGACGGTGGAGTGGTCGACCCAGACCCGGATCCCATTGGTCGGAGAGTTGTCATTATAGGAGATGGCGAGATGATGCCATTCGTGAGCGCGCCAGTTGCCAATATCCACCACCACGTCACTGCGAGCCCAGAATTTTTGCGAATCGGTTTCCGCTTCATTTCCGGACTCGACTTCATCCTCGTTTCCGATGAGAGGTATCGCCTGCGAAGTGAATCCCTTAGCAAAAGCCTGGTGATAATAGAGGCGAGAGACTCGTAGTTCGCCCTCGGTATTCTTCCAGATCCAGAACTGTGATCCTTCTGAATCCGTCGGTTTTTGCCCTACAGCAGTCTGAACCTGGGTGGCACCGATCAATCCAGAGAAGGTCGGATCATCACCATTGAATTCCAACTTGACCCAGAAAGAGACCGCACCGTTGTAGTAAGGAAGATTTCCGATGTCGTTGTTGTAATTTCGATTCGCTGCGCCTTGGTCTGCAGGGTTTTGGCGAAAACGTTGGGCCGGTAGCCTCAGAAAACGGCCTCCAAGTGCCGATGTCCGGAATATACTACTGTTGATTCCGTCAGGCATCAGGTCAGAGTTTTGTGAAGCTTCATCCACAAACGGCTCACCGATGTTCTCATCCTCTATGGCACTATCGGCGGCACCCCAGACTTCCCGGGAGTATCGCTGCTTGTAGATCGAGCCCTTCTGACTGTAACTCGCATCGAGAACCTTCCCCAGTTCCTTCAACTTTGCCTGGGGATTGGAAGCCGTGCGCATCAGGTTGCCCAGTTTCCGAAGCGAATCTTCTTCTCGAAAACGGAAGGTGTGGGCGAGCCGAAGAGTCGCATCTCCCGACCACCGAGCCAGACGAGCAGAGGGTGCAGACACTTGCATCTGGGCGTCGATGGCACCGGACAACTCGATGCGACCATCTTGTTGCGAACCGGTGAAGAAGTCCGGATGAAGTGCGTCCATTGGATCGGGCCAACTGGTAACATACTCCCGTGCGCCTCCCCGGCTGGCACTGGTCTTGCCAATCGCCCGAAACGGACTTTCGAACTGATTCTGTGTGGTGTGGTGGTAAACATCGAAGACTTTCACGATGCTGCGACGTTGTGCCTCAGAGAAGACCTCGTCGCTCGAATTTCCACCGCCGGTGATTTCAGAGATACTGCTGATCTCGAACAGTCCCTTGCTGTCAAAACAGAACTCGGTGGTATGTCCCATCCGAACGTCACTCTTGTCGTTCCCCGGGGCAAACTTGACCAAGTTCGACTTATCGATCGCCCGATAGGCGGGAGCATTCGGATTGACCTTGTTGATGCGAGTATTCGGATTGGCATTTGCGATGATGATCGATCGCATCATGTCGTAGTACCAGGCGTAGACGGCATCGGTCGGCAGCGAGACTCCGTTGCGTATCCCACGTTCCTCCTGCGGGATTCCTGCGACCCACATCCTCGAGGAGCCACCCGTACCGCCACTGATCTTCTGGATCTGGTTATCGGTAGACGTGGACTGTGGATTGAGAACCCAGACCGACTCGGGAGGAGGGAAAATATCGGACGGAAGTCGATTGATGAAATCTTCGAAGCCGATGTCACCGCTACCGATCGGAGCGGTCCAGGACTTGAAGGCTCGGACCTTTCGCTGGGAGATGATCGACAGCGCAATCTTGCGAGCCACATCGACTGAAAGTGGCTGGGAATAGACCCAGACAGGGGTCTGTTGAAGGCTCAATTCTTCCTTGACCGGAGCCAAGGTTCCACCGCCAAAATCGATGGCCCCCTGATTGCCGCTCTCCAGCGACTGGGAGTTGATACTCATGTAAGGAAATGCTCGACGCCCGCCCACGCCCATCAGCGTGGCAATCAGGACCGGCTCCGTTGCGGTATTGATGTTGATGGGGGCCCGTGGCTCTCCCACGACCTGGGCGGCTCCGGTCACTTGCTGATTGCGGGGATCTCTCGGCAAACTGCGGCTCACCCCGGTAGTCCCGGAAGCGCCTCCAGCATTGGCCTGACCCCCGACGCGATTGACCACCTCACGACCCGCCCCCGACCTCTGTGTGTAAGGATTGACCCATGCATGCGCCGTCACAAAGTCTGCCAGCAGCAACATGTTTTCCCGACCAATCAAAGCCGAGAGCTCCGATTTGGACGAGAACTTGCCCCCCGGGAGCCGATTGCGAAATGCCATCAGTTCCTCGCCGTTGAGTTGCTTGCCCGTCTCTTTGGGACCACTCCACAACGGATTCACTCCGTAACGAACATCCGATTTGAGTGCCGTCCCCAGGTTGGTCAACATCTGAGCCAGCGTATCCTGCTCACCATTGAGAAAAATCTGAGAGGAAGTGTCGATCAATTTGACCCGGAAGCGATCCTTGCCGTCTGGACTACCGGAAACTCCTGGATAAGAACCTCGAGTCAGTTGATCACCGAGGGAAGTCTCATCTGGATCCGCCTCACGCAAGTCCAACACACCACCGATTCGTGAACGGCCATCTCCCCCGGTGATTCCGTATATCCAAGGAGAGCGATTGCGATCATTCCTCACGTACCCCTCCCAGAAGGGTCGACTTCGGAGCATCGAAATCACTTCCGACTCTGCCGATGAGGAGAGCAAGTGAGCCTTGTTCTGATCTCGAAAGTTTTCCGTCGCCTTCAACTCAAGGCGCATCAGGGCGACAAAAGTCACCGCGATGATGGAGAGAAGAGTCAGAACTGCCAGAGCAATCAGCAGCATCGAACCACGTTCCTTGCCATTGGGCTGCACGTGAATCGAATGCTCCTGAATCTGTTGCAAATGGAAATGCTTCAGATTGATGTCCTTCGTTGGAAACATTGTTTCCCTTTCCCTACTCCTCGGTCCACTCGCGGTCACATGGCACTACAGCACATCTGCATTCCACCACACTCATTCCTCACCACTCACTCTAGGCTTCGACCTTATCGACCTTATCGGCCTTATCGGCGGTATCGGCGGTATCGGGCCGAGCCGACGCCTCATGGTTGTCTCCGAAGAATCGTTGACGAAGTTCGGCGTCGAGGCGACTTGCGAGTTCCGGATGGTCACGCAGGAACTGGACTGCACGTTCTCGACCCTGGCCGATCCGTTCCTTACCAAGCGAGTACCAGGTTCCAGCTCGAATCACCAGGCCTTCTTCCACCCCGAGGTCGAGCAGGTCGCCGGCGTAAGAGATCCCCACGTCGAACACGATATCGAACTCGGCCCTACGGAAGGGAGGGGCCATCTTATTCTTGACGACCTTGACGGCCGTTCGGTTCCCGCTCACATCGCCATCGGTTTTGATGGCACCTATTCTGCGAATATCGAGACGAACTGACGAGTAAAATTTCAAGGCCCGTCCACCGGAAGTGGTCTCAGGACTGCCAAACATGACACCGATCTTTTCACGGATCTGGTTAATGAAGACCACCGTGGTCTTGGAACGATGGATCACTCCGGTCAACTTGCGCAACGCTTGGCTCATCAAGCGCGCCTGCAAGCCCACATGATGATCTCCCATCGATCCTTCCAACTCGGCACGTGGAACCAGCGCAGCCACCGAATCGATGACGACAATATCCACGGCACTCGAGGCGACCAACATCTCGGCGATCTCGAGGGCCTGCTCACCACTGTCGGGCTGAGAAACCAACAAGTGATCTAGGTCCACTCCGAGTTTCTCCGCATAAGTTGGATCGAGCGCATGTTCTGCGTCGATGAAAGCCGCAACGCCGCCATTCTTTTGAGCATTGGCGATGGCGTGCAGGGTCAGTGTGGTTTTCCCGGAGGATTCCGGCCCATACACCTCGACCACTCGAGAACGGGGCAATCCGCCAATTCCCAGAGCCTTGTCGAGAGACAAGGACCCGGTCGGGATCACTTCGACTCTTCTCGATTCCTTATCCCCGAGCATCATGATCGAGCCCTGGCCACACTTCTTGTGAATTTGCTGAAGGGCAAAGTCGAGCGCTTGCTTGCGCTGCGCATCGAGCCCTTTCAGCGAATCGGTCAGTGAAGATTCAGCGGCCGCGGCCGATTTCTTGGTCGCAGAAGCGCGTGCTTTTCTTGGTCTGTCTACCATCTCGTTCCTCCATCCTCGCCCTCGATTCCGGTTCTCACCGGTGGGCGTCATTCCCCTTGGAATTCTTATTACCTGTGTTTTGTTTCTTCTTCCAACTATTCAGTTTGCGGCTTCAAGAAGTCCCTGCATCTTTTGCATCTTTATCGGTGTTTTCAGTACCTTCCGGTGTAACTCGGAGAGCATCACGTGCGGAATCCATCACGCGTGGCCTTCCAAGAACCCGATGGCGACCATACTGTTCTTCGTTCTGTCGTCCAGTTCGTCCTCGCTCGAGCATTCGCTGCCGTGCCAGATCCACTTGCGAACCAGAGTTCCAAGGAATCTGCTGGAGCAAGTACAGTTGCTGATCGGAGAGTTGGCCAGAACGAGATCGAAGCCATTGCACCTGGTCTCTGGCATGTTGCGCTGGAGAGACTCTCGTGCCTCCCTGGGCTGCCCGGATCGCCGAGGAAGTGGAAAGCGATCGGGAGGTCGGCGCTGCACAACCCACGGCACCACTGATCATGATGATCAACAGCACCATAGTGAACCGACTGGAGCCGGTGCGCTTCATCTCTCTCCTGACCCAATCCACTCGCGACGGAGGGGAACTCGATGGGGAGAAAGAGTGGGGCCAGGCGGTCACTCGGTTCAAAGATGCATCCACTTCATTTGAAGGCTTTCCAACAGAACTCCAGCAAAACAGAACTCCAGCAAACGGACTCTACCGGCCCGAGGCACCGTCGCCCCCATCGCCCACAAGGCGATCGTCCGCTTCGGGTTCGATTCCTGCAGGAAACCACCACCTCCAGTGGGATTCTTCGAGCAGGTCGCAAAGGCTCACGCCACGGAATGGATCCC
>JAPKAM010000115.1 GCA_028825265.1 Planctomycetota bacterium | reverse complement strand
CTGAGCGGCAGCGATCTGAGCGGCAGCGGTCTGCGCGATGGCGCACCGATGCTTCATCGGTACTCGTCTAGTACCGAGCGGCTCCTCTATTGGATCGATCGAATCGATCGAATCGATCCGATCCGATCTATCGGAACAGGATGTCGTCGAGTCCCAAACGGATATCGACATTGGTGGATCCCACCGTGGTGAGTTGCCATTCCAACTGGACCAGTTGACTGGTATCGAGTTGCGGCTGAGCCGCCAGAAACTGCGCCAGTGGGATCGCTACCTGGATAAACCTCTGATACTTGAGAGGCACCTGCAACCCTGGTGGATCCGTTTCGGGGTGAAAAGGAGTCTGGGGCAGGAACTGTCCCAGGTCGACCGTGGCCGTGGTTCCGGTCAAATCGGCGAGCGATAAGGTGCCGTCGAACTGCCAACCAGAATTGTCGAGGGCTCCATGGACGTCATGGTTCTTGATCCTGAACTGAAGTTCCTTGCGAGGGCCCACATCGAGGGAGGAGACCGTTGATCCCAGTGGCATCGACAAGGTCGAAGTTGTCGCCAGCGGCAGGATCATCACCAGATTGGTGATCAGCGGTAGTGGCTGGGGCAGCGGAAATGGCCAGTCGTAGCAGGCACCCTGGGTAAACAGATCCGTGTTGGTCGACGAGATCAAGAATCCGAGATTGTTGAAAGGGAACTGATCGAAGTCATCGACCATCAGGGTTCCCGACAGGTCGCGACGATGGGCCAAACTGTAGTAAGGCGATTCCTGAGACTCGCTTCCGTAGAGTCGTCCCTCCACCGATAGGTCATCAAAGGCGTGGCGTTTGAGGAAGGTCCATATCCATTGGCGAGTGAGTTGCTGCTGTAGCGATCGATCGATGTAGGAGCAAGCGTCGATCATCGGTGCGACCGGTTGCCAGAGGCAGTTGTTGCAGCCGATGCTCTGGGCATCACTGGAGAAGCCATGGCAGCCACCATAGATGCAGACCGAAGTGGAAGGACCCGTCATTCGTTCCAGCAATCGTTCGGCATAGGGGTAGATGACATCGGTATCCTGCTCGGCAGTGACCGAGAGCAATGGAATTTCAGGCAGGGTTTGCCAGCGACTGGTGTTTCCGATCCAGGAATCTTGCTTGGCATCGGTGGGCTGGAGCAGGATCAGTCCCCTCACATCGGGGTCGATCTCGGCTGCGGCCACAGCCGCACCTCCACCGCGCGAGTGTCCCGAGTAGAAAACCCGGTTCGAATCCACTAGTCCCTCCAGGAGATGTCCAGCGGTCTGAGAGAGGTCTTCCAGCACTCCGCGAGTATGTACCATCACCTTGGCGGCCTCGTCATGGCCCCCCCAGCAATACCAATTGGTGTAGATATCGAAGGCGAAGGAATCACTGACCGAGACGCAGATGATTCCATGGGAGGAGATGAACTGAAGCAGGCTGCTGTATCCATTCCAGTCGAACCCTGTGCCGTGATGAAAGATCAGTAACGGAGCCGCCTCTGTCAGTCCCTGGGGAATGAAGATCTGTATCGCCTTGAAGTCGATTTGGGAAGAACTGGGCGGGCCACTGGTTGAACAGCCCCACAGTGGGTAGGGAGTGGGCCAGATCAATTGATGGGTGAAGGTGGTAAATCCATCGGCGACTTGCACCGAATAAGGGCCGGCGGTATCCAGCGATTGCCCTGGGATGATGGCACTTTCGATGGCATCGAAAGCTGCCCAGCGGCAATTGAAAAGGCTCACGCCTCCCTGAGAATCGAGTCCCCACAGTTGTATCTGATGCATTCCCGGTGTGAATCCCGCGGCGGAGAGCCGACCGTTCTGATGATTCAATTCCATTCCGGGAGGGAATTGTTGCCCCGGCATCAGACCGTAGCCGATGAAGGGAATCTCGGGTCGATGGACGCCAGACAGATTACCGATCTGCCATGTAATGCCCTCCTCGAAATTTCTGGGCAGCGAATCGAGATAGGGGAGCGGCTGCCGAGATGTGGCCAGGGTCACCTGGCGCTGGCCGACGATCGGTCCGATCACGCAGGGCGGGTTGTCACAGGGAAGTGTATTGGTCACCGGGTCGGTGCCGCAGCCGGGAAACGGAGCGGCCAACTGGATCGGATCCCCGAGAAAGATGAGCCCCAGTGAAACGATGACATCATCGAGTTGTAGTAACCCGTCATCGTTGAGATCGGCAGCCTCTGCACAGTTGAGCCCCTGAGTCGGCCCAAACAGCACTTCGAGTAACTGAACCGGATCGCTGAGATCGATGGAGAGGTCTCCATTGACATCGCCCCGGATGAATCCACTCAGATCCTGGGCCTGGCAGGGAGTCCACGGCACCCATGCGATCGCGAGCAGCAGCATCAGGATCGTTCGGACGAGCAAACTCATCGAAACCGGGGCCTTTCAGGGGGAAGGTCGTAAGGGCAATGAACTGGGTGCCACTATTGTACTGGTAGTAATGGCATTTCAGTCTGGTTGATCGCCATGGAGATGGGCGGAATAGCCGACATGACTTTCCCGCGGCCGAATCTAATTTACTCATGTAAGTGATTTCCTATATTGATCTTATGTCCATTCCCTGCAAAAATTGCCGGATGAAAGACAGTTTGTGTCTTGGCGATTACATTGTAGGATCGGTCCTGCGTTCGTAAGTCCTGAAGTGCACAGTACAAACGGTTGGAACATTCAGCGTTTGTATGCCTGAAAGGACTTCTGTGTCAAATGGTCTCATGAAGAGTTTTTCCGGTCAGCAAAAGGGGCCCTCGTGGCTGCTGATCGGTTGTTGCATGAAGGCGAGTCGATGACTTGTCTTCCAGATTGCCGATCCGAGAGGATCGGTGGGAGGAGGTGACCCGTGTTTTTACGTCAATCCATGACGAAACCGGGCCACGGTTCAATTATTAGTGCCCGATTTGCTTCGGCGGTGCAGTCCATGTGGCTTTCGTCGGTTCTTCTGGTGCTATTCACCATGCCTTCGCTACTCATCGCACAGGGGCCGCCATTGCCGCTGCCGGCCCCTCCGGTCGGCTTGACCTGTGAAGGATCAGGCCCACTGGTGGCAAATGTGGCGATGACCTGGACCAATACCGAGGTCTACGACCAGATCACGATTCGTCGAGATGCCATCCTCCTGAACATCATCGTGGGCTCCGCCACTTCCTATCTGGATGTGGACTCTCCCGCGTCCTTCCATGTCTATTCGGTTCATGGAATGAGAGTCGGTCCTGAGGGAGCGGTGGAAGGTGGCGGGGATACCTGTATCATCCAACTGTTCCCACCTCCCCTTGAGCCCGATCTGCAGCCTCCAGGGCCTCTGAATCAGCAGCCTGTGATCCTTCCGGGGAATCTCTTCGAAGTGGTGGCCGATTTCGATGCTGCCATCTTGCTGGGAAAGGCACTCTTCTGGGATCAGCAGGCGGGATCGGATGGAGTCCAGTCCTGCGCCACATGTCACTATCATGCCGGAGCAGATCACCGCAAAACTCAACAACTCAATGGTGGACCCGATGGCATTCTGGAAATCGCTCCCCTCAACTCGATGGTCAGCGCCCAGGACTTCCCGTTCCACAATCTGTCCAATCCCGATAATGCCAATTCGGGACTGATCAGCAGTTCCAATGATGTGTTCGGATCGGAAGGGATTCTCGCAACAGATTTCGTCTCGATCATCGAGGGTAGTGATCAGGAGAATACCACTCCCCATCTGCTACCCGACTTTACGGTGACCAACTCCGATGGCTCTTCTGCGCAAATCCGCTCCACCACGAAGCGGAACGCCCCGACCGTGATCAACGCGATTCACTTCATCGAGACTTTTTGGGATGGAAGAGCCTCCTTCTGGTTCAACGGAAGAGATAACTGGGGAGCCAGAAATCCCGATGCTACGGTGCTGAAGGTTCAGCCCGATGGCTCGGTGGCCGAGACATCGATTCTTCTCGATTATGCGTCTCTCGCCTCACAGGCGGTCGGACCGATCGTGAGTACTGGAGAGATGAGCGCTCATGGTCGCGATCTGTTCAAGATCGGCAAGAAGTTACTCGCGCTCGAGCCTCTCGCGGGTCAACAGGTTCACGCCAATGACAGCGTGCTCGGCCCTTACCGTGACAATATCGATGGACGAGGACTAACCACCTCCTACTCGGACATGATCTCGGCTGCCTTTGTCAACGCCTGGCACGACAGTGATCAGTTATTCGACGGCACTGGCGCGGTCCTGATCGATGCGACGACCGGACTTCCCCGTACCGGGATTCCGGCGAACATCGACGAATACACGATGAAGGAAGCCAATTTCTCCCTTTTCTGGGGACTGGCCATCATGCTGTACGAGTCGACTCTTCGATCGGACGACTCGCCCTTCGACCGTTTCAGGCGGGCACAACTGGATGCGACCGATCCGACCGGCGACATCGACGCGATGACTCCTGAGCAACGGCAAGGAATGGCCGTCATGACTCAGGCCAACTGCATGTTCTGTCATACCACCTCGCTCTTTTCCAGTGCGACCAGCTCGAAGATTTCCACCGTTCTGGAACATGAGTTCTCGGCCATCGAGGGTCTTCTCGAGAGAATGCCGATGCAGGACTTCCAGCTCTCCATCTACGATGGAGGCTTCTATAACCTGGGTGTCACTCTGACGGCCGATGATCTGGGCCGCGGAGGGACCGATCCCTTCGGGCACGGACTGTCGATGGCTGCGGGATTCCAGGAGATCAATGCGACCAATCCCATCGATCCAAACTACAACAACTTCCTGCCGTTTCCGGCGGGCACCATTGTTCTAGATCCTGCTCCGCAGGGCTGGGAAGACATCGCAACTGCCGGTACCTTCAAGACTCCATCACTCCGACTCACCGAGTTGACGGGGCCGTATTTCCATAACGGTAGTTACTCGACTCTGGAGCAAGTCATCGAGTTTTACGCCAGAGGCGGTAACTTCACCGAACAAAATCTTACAACGCTCGCGCCGGAAATGTTTCCGATGCCTCTGTTCATCGGTCAGCCCGAGCGCAAGCGCCAGATGGTGGCATTCCTCGAATCACTCACCGATGAACGAGTTCGTTGGGAGAGAGCGCCGTTTGATCATCCGGAACTGCGGATTCCTGTTGGAGCCGAGCAGGCCGCCAATGGTGATCTGATCCTGGACGCCAGCGGAAATGCGATCGATCGATTTAAGGTGATTCCTGCCGTGGGCGCTGAGGGGCGGATGGTTGAGACCGATAGTTCGGGTCGACCACTGGAGCCGCTGACGGCATTCTTGATGCCTACAGCAGTCAACGATCTGCAATGCAGTCCCGTTGCCACCACAGTGGATCTGTCCTGGTCCACTCCCGCCACAATCACGTCACTTTCTTCCATCCGGATCTTCAAGGATGGCTTGGAGATCGCCACCACTTCGGGACTCCAGACGGTCTTCACTGATGTTGGAGTGATTCCTGGTGAACGTCTCTACGAGGTGTTCGGACAGGATGCGCACCTCGGACTTGGGGCCGCCTGTACCGCATACGTTTCACCACCGGCTCCCTTCAACATGGGGGCGACTCCAAACGAGGCCTTGCTGAGTCTCAACTGGGTCAACGGTTGGATCTACGATGCACTGGATCTGTACCGTGACGGAGTGCTGCTGGAAGAAAACCTTGCTGGCACTTCGACCCTGTATCTCGATAGCAGTGTCAGTGCCGGAACTCACACCTACCAACTGGTGGGCAAACTCAACACCAGCACCCCGGGTCTCTACATCGAGAGCGAGACCGCGAGCATAGTCGCAGAGCGCTTGCCGCTGGCGCCTGTGCTGGTCGGTTGCAGTAATCCTGGTGGCACCGAAGTCCGCGTCGACTGGAACAATTCTGAAATCTATTCCGACCTGGTGATCGCCAGGAGTGGTGTGGATCTCGCCACCGTGACCGGCGATAGCACCTCCTTCAGTGACCTGACGTCACCGGCGGGAATCGTCTCCTACTCGGTTCGTGCAGTGGCTGGAGGATTGCCATCCAGCGGCGTTGATTGCTCCGTGCAACGGGCTCCGTTGGCGGTCACAAACCTGGTGTGTGATAATTCAGGTGGCGATGGCGTGCTCAGTTGGACCAATCCCGAGCCATGGGATGAAGCCCACCTGCTGCTGGACGGTTCGATCATTGCAGTGTTGAGTTCAAACGAGACCGAATACACCGATTTCTTGCTGCCCAGTGCGGGTGCTGGAATCCATAGTTATTCGCTCAGGCCCATCGTCCAGGGCATCACTGGTGCACTGGCATCGTGCAGTCTCGTCGTGACTCCCACTCAGGTGGTGCTGTTCAATTGCAGTGACACCGGTCAGGGTGTGCTGTTGACCTGGACCAACATGAGTAGCTACGACACTCTCGCGATCACTCGTGAGGGAGTGCCGCTGGTCACCTTACCGGGACAGACCACATCTTACATGGATCTCGCAACTCCTAGTGGCGTGGTGACCTACACCATCGTGGCTACAGTGGCGGGGAGTTCATCGGATGCGGATACTTGTTCGGTGGAAATGGCTCCTGCTGGAATTCTTGGACTGGCCTGCAGTACGGTGGCTTCCGGAGTCAACCTCGACTGGACCAATGGTGAGTTCTACGACGAACTCGATATCCGTCGCGGCGGGGTGCTGATGGCCACGGTGCCAGGAACCCTGACCAGCTACACCGACCCGGATGCTCTGGGTGGGGCATCTCAGTACACGGTTACACCACGCTTTGAAGGCGTTGCTGGACCCGAGTCGGACATTTGTCTTGGCTACTACCAGCCCAATGCGGTGATCGCTCTTCAGGTAGAGATCATCGATACATGTTCGGGTGCTTCGAACGTTTCGTGGTTGAACACCAGTCTTTACGATTGGATTCGCATTGAAGTCGATGGTGTTCCGGCGCTGACCTTGCCCGGAATCATGAGCAGTCTTGATCTGACCCTGGGTGTCGGAGCGATTCATTCGATCGCAGTGATTTCGATCACCGACGACATGGAAAGTACTCCGGTCGTCGTGACCGTAGATGTTCCCGCCGACGATGCTCTGGCCCCTTCGGATGTGACCGCTTCCGTCGATCCCGATAACTGTGAGGCGAGCGTCTCCTGGGTCAGCAATGGCAGTTACTCCGAAGTACAGATCATGGTTGAAGGTGTCCAGGTGGCCACTGCCACTGGGCAAGATTCGACGATCGTGGTGTCGTTACCCGGATCGGGGAACTTCGATGTTCAAGTCAATGCGACCAGTGCTTGTGGGTTGCCACTGACTGGATCTCAGACCGTGGCCAGCTGTGCTAATCGATTCCAAAGAGGGGATCACAACGGCGATGGTTCACTGGATATCTCGGATCCACTCGGGGTGCTGGGGTACGTCTTCAGCAATGGCCCGGTCAACTGTCAGGACGCTTCGGACGCCAACGACGATGGGGGTATCGACGTGTCCGATGCCGTGAGATTGTTGCTGCATCTGTTCGGTGGCAGTGGACCACTGCCTGCACCTCATGGAGTCTGTGGCAGTGATGCGACGGCGGATGGACTCGATTGTACGATCGAGCAGGGCTGCCCCTAGGGCGCAATCGCCGCTTCGATCGATTGGGAGGAGTTGCCGTTCCAGGATGAGATCCTGGGACGGCTGCCCCTCTTTGAAGGGCGCTGCGCCGCCTTTGTAGCCAGAGAAGAGCCGATATTGTTCCTGCGAGCGGTTGGTTGTGCTGCGACCGCCGCTGGAAAAGTTGGTGATTCGCATCCATCTGGGGTTGGATTCGGATCCTCCGAAAGCGTACCATTGAGGAGTACTTTCAGTAGCATTCTGAAAATGGGGTAATGCGTGCGACTTCAATTGAAATCTTCTCGCCTCAAGAGACTGGGTTTGATGGCCTTGTTGATGGTGATGTTCACCGTCTCCAGTTCGTCTCTATTCGCCCAGTGCTGAGGTGTGGGTCCAACGATTCCTGGGGTTCCCGGGGGTAATGGTTCGACCAGCGGTGGTGGCGGAGGTGGCCACGCAGGAGCCGCTCCTTATGTACCTGGAGAAAGTTCTGCCCTCAATTGGATGAACTGGCGCAAGGACAAGGGTCTCTACGATGCCTTGCATCGGGAACGTGGCTCGATCCAACCGATCGTGATGTTCCTCTACTCATCCAAGATGGCCAAGGATTGCTGCTGTGCCAACTTCGAGCGTGCCTTGTTTCGTG
>JAPKAM010000196.1 GCA_028825265.1 Planctomycetota bacterium | reverse complement strand
CAGATGCTCGTCCCAGATGAAGGAGGAACAATGATGAGAAAAAATCGCACTGCAGGGTACTTGGTATTGGGGCTCATGGTGCTATTGCTGGGATCGTGGATCTCAGGAGCGGCCCATCAAGACACCGCGCTTGCCGATTACAACGACCTGATCGGAGCGTGGGAATCGGAAAAAGTACGGGAGAGTTACGAGATCTCCATCGGGCTGACCACCCTTGGAAAACCACGACCGATGAAGCGGCATGAAGAGGATCGTACCCAGCTGCTCGTTCCTCAACACTACGGCAATCTCGTCGGAATCAGCGGAAACGGCGAGGCTTCCATCTTCTGGTATCAGGATGCTGGGGGTGTGGTGAGAAATGTGGTGGTCCCGCAATCGACCAAGAATGCTGTACGGGTTGAATTGCAGAATACCCGAAATTTCGAGGCGAAGACGGTGCGCAACTAGACCTGCTTCTAAACCTGCACCGTGGCCTTCACCTCGCCGGTGAGGAATGGGATCACCTCATCGGCGCGTGCTTTCGCATCGGCTTCACCGAGCGACAGCAACGCCTCGATGTACTCGGGTTGGAACATCAATAGAGAGAGCAGGTCGTGGCTATCGGTTTCCTGGGTTCCCAGACCCCGCTCCAGGAAGCGAAATGGACCCGGTAGGCGGGCTTCGAAATTGGCAGCCAGCACTCCAAGATCCTCGCTAGGGCGTGCCGTGAGTAGCTCCACGGGGCGCAGTCCGCAGTGATCCTCCTCGGGTAGTTTTTTGAGCAAGGAGTTGAATCGCTGGGTCGTTGCAGAATCGAACTCGAGAGCATCGAGGAAGATGGCATTCATCAGTACGCCTGCCACCTGGGCGGGTGGTGGATAGCCGCGCGCAGGTCCTGTATCGGGAATCATATCCGCCGGTAGGCTTCTGGTGGAAATGGCGAGGATCTTCTCTGCCCCGAGATGCATCGCCGGAGAGAGGGGTGTCGTCTGGCGAACTCCACCATCTCCATGCCAGGAGTCACCGATCTTGACTGCCGGAAAGACCATCGGAATCGAACTGGATGCCATGATGTGCTCGAGTCGAATCTTGGTCTCTACTCCGGCACGATTAGTTCGATTCCACTCGCTGGTCTTGTTGCCGTGAATCCAGGTCACCGATCTTCCGGTAGTGTAATCGGTGGTTGTGATGGCCAGGGAGTGGAGACGACCGCGCAGGATGTTCTCCTCGATTCCTGGAATCTTGCCATTGGGAAGGCAGTTGGTTTCACGCGACAGAAATTTATGGAGAGGAGTGGTGTCGACTAGGCCTCGAGTGGTGGGGGAGAAGGAGGATCCTCCGCTGATCAGTCGCAGCCCCCAACGAGCCACCATTCCCGCGAGAGACCCGGTGTTGGCCTCGAACACCTGATCGACCGTCAAGCCTGCCCAGAGAGCTCTGAGGTCTTCGAGACACTCTCCGAGATGGCCCTGATGTCGAGCCAGTTGAACCGCATTGATAGCGCCTGCGGATGTCCCGCTCAGGATCGAGAATCTGAAATGGGGCAGTCGCTTCGCAATATAGCGAAGAAAACCAGCCTGATAGGCGCAACGGGCTCCTCCACCCCCCAGTACGAGGGCGACCCTGTTTCCAGCTTCCATTTCGGACTCCAACCCATGAATCATGGACCTCATCTGATCCATGTAAGAATCACATCTTCTGGCAATTTGGGCACATCGGACTCCGACTGGAGTGACGGACTTGCCTCGGCCCGATCATCGTGCACTCATCGAGGCGCGGAGGAGTGCTCCGCAAGGGAC
>JAPKAM010000114.1 GCA_028825265.1 Planctomycetota bacterium | reverse complement strand
TCTCCCATCGGGTCTCCCGCCCCCTTGGGCAGCGTCACCGAGAGCGCAGCCGCTTTCTGTCGGACCGATGGCGGGAAAGGGCCTTTTCGATGATCGGCGGCCTCCAGGTCCCAGCGATCGATCCGCCACCGGCAGCCGAGTCGACCCGCAGCAGGCCGGTCAGCCGGACTACAACCCTTGTAATGGTAAGAGGTTAAGACATTTTCCGGGCTCGCTGGCGGGGGCCGAGAGTTGCCACCGCCAGGCTCTTCATGCGAACTTCACCGGCGCTTCTCGGAGACGGCCGCGAGACCTCGTTTGAGGCCGATGAGAATTGCCCCAACTCCTTTAGAAGCAATAGGTTGACGCTTTCCAGGTGGTTCGATATTGTGCCTCTTTGGTAGCATAATCGACCGATCTAAATCGGTGTGTTCGGCGAGCGGACTTGAGACTCGAGACTCCGAAGTCGGGGTCAGGGTGGTTGTTGGAGAATCTTGGCTAGACCCACCATCATCGCTGGCAACTGGAAGCACAATCCCGATCGAATTTCGGGGGAATCTCTCTTCCGCGAGATCTCCGAGGGTACGATGTCGAGGATTCCCGCTGACGGTGGCGATTCTCCCGTCAAGGTTGTGGTGTTTCCACCATCCCCTTGGCTCGGGTGGATCGCTTCGAACGCCTCGGCGTTGGATCGTTCCGTTGTCGAGATCGGGGTGCAAGAAGTTTCCGATCGTCCTCTCGGTGCTTTCACTGGTGAGGTCGGTGCTCAGTTGGCCGAGCAGTTCGGTGCCCAGTGGGCGTTGGTCGGTCATTCGGAGCGTCGCTCGATTTTTGGTGAGACCGATCAACAGGCGGCGAGTCGAGTGAGAGTCGCGGCCGTTGCAGGACTACGACCGATCCTTTGTATCGGTGAAACGCTCGAGCAACGAGAAGCGGGAGAGACCTTCGAGGTGGTGAGCCGCCAACTTGAAACAGGACTTTCTGCGCTAGAAGATGGATTCGAATACGCACTGGCTTACGAGCCCGTCTGGGCCATCGGAACCGGTCGTACAGCAACGACGGAACAGGTCGAGGAGGTGCATCGTCACCTCAGAGAAGTTCTACGGCGAGTTCGAGGAGCCTCCGCGGATGAGGTTTCGATCCTCTACGGGGGAAGTGTCAAACCCGACAACGCACAGGCGTTACTGGGAATCGATGGGGTTGATGGAGCTCTGGTGGGAGGCGCGAGCCTTTCGTCTGCGAGTTTCTTAGGGATTTTGGACGCGGCAATTGCGACGGCGTGACGATTGACGGTACGCCGATTGGAATCACCGTCCTGCAGTAAGGTGAGAAACGATGCTTGTAACATTTCTAATGATTGCGCTTGGACTGGTCACGGTTCTGCTCGGTTTCGTGATCCTGATTCAGGAGCCGAAGCAAGCGGGACTCTCTGGGGCCTTCGGGCTGGGTGGTTCCGATCAGATGATGGGAACCACGGCGACCAGCGGGATCGGCCGTTTCACCGCAATCTTGTCGGTGATCTTCTTTGTGCTGTGCATTCTCGTGGGGGTGGCCGCCAGTTCCGACATGGATTCCAGTCGTCTGAATAGTGATACCGTTGAACCGGGGTTCGGGGAGCTCGACGGCGTTGGCGCCGGCACCCCTGACGGGGTCGGCGATGCGCTGGGCGATGCGATCGGCGATGCCACGCCTACGGCGACCGAGACAGCCACCGATGGTGGCGCAGCGGTCGAGACCGATAGCGGTGAAGCCAGCGGTGAAGCCAGCGAAGAAACCCCAGCGGTGGAAACGCCAGCAGGAACTGACGGTAGCGGTAAGTGAAAACAGCTCTGCGTAGCATGACGGGTTTCGGATCTGGATCCCGTGAAGCGGCGGGGTGGCGGGTGAAGGCGGAGATGAGGTCGGTGAATCACCGGCACCTCAAGGTCTCGAGCCATCTTCCCGATACCTTGCAGGCGATGCACTCGAAGATCGACGCCTTGCTCCGTAAAAAGCTGGAACGTGGATCGATCTCGCTGACCCTGGCGCTCGAGCCGAGCGACGATTCGGCGCAGCAGTCGGAGGTCGAGTCGGTCCGTAACTGTTACGAAAAATTGTGTGCACTGAGAGATGAGATCTCCCCGGGTCAGGAAGTGAAACTGGTGGATGCCATCCAGTTGAGCGAAGATCACGGAACGGTGGTGATCGAAACTGAAGGAGATGTGTCTCAACTGGTGCTAGAGACGATCGAACTCGCTGTTGTGGATCTACGCCAGATGCAGGAGAACGAGGGTGATCATCTCCGTAAGGAGTTTCACCGCCTCATCGGATGTATCAGTGGCGGCCTCGATCAAGTCGAGGCGATGCTGCCCGATGTGAAGAACTGGTTACTGACACGCTTTCAGGACCGGATTCGTCAATTGATGGTCTCTGGAGGAGTGGATCTGGAGCCGAAGGATCTCGCCAGGGAACTTGGATTACAGGTGGAGCGGTCCGATATCACCGAGGAACTGGCCCGACTGAGGGGCCACCTCGAGGAGTACGGAAAGAACATCGACGTGGGCGGGCGGGTCGGAAGACGACTCGATTTCCTGACACAGGAGATGTTTCGTGAGGCCAATACGATGGCATCGAAAGTGGCTCGATACGATCTCGCCCACACCGTGGTCGACATCAAGGTCGAGGTGGATCGTCTGAGAGAACAGACGCAGAATATCGAATGAGAAGGGTCGACCCTGTGACGGGTCGCTGCTGAGGGAGGCGTGACGGTGGCCGATGGAGCGATCCTGGTCGTGCTCTCAGGACCTTCCGGAGTCGGCAAGACTGCCGTCAGTGAGAGGCTTGTGAAGGAGGACGGAATCGTCCGTGCCATCACGGCCACCACTAGGGCTCCTCGAGCAGGGGAGCAAGATGGAGTGGACTACCACTTTCTCGAACGAACCGCCTTCGAGCGGCAAGTGGCAGCAGGAGGATTCCTCGAGCACGCAGAAGTGCACGGGAATCTCTACGGTAGTCCAAAGGACGCGATCGAGAAACAGCGCCTCTCGGCGAGAGCGGTGTTATTGCTGATCGATGTCCAGGGTGCGGAATTGCTACGAACGGGTCAGGTCGAAATCCTGACCATCTTTCTCGAGCCTCCGGGTGAGGAAGAGTTGAAACGTCGGATTGCGGTTCGTGGCGCTGAAGATGATGATGTGATCGATCTCAGGCTCAGGAATGCCCTGGCAGAGATGGCGGAGAAGAATAAGTACGACCATTGCGTGGTCAATGACGATCTCGAGGATTGCGTCGAACAGATCAGTTCGATCATCGAGGCCGAATGGCGCAGCAGCGGTCAATAATGAGATAGATGCGAGGACTCGAGCCCGATATGGGCCGATTCCGGAATGGAGGAAATATGCTCGATGTTGATATCGAGGACCAGCTCGTCGAGAAGACGGGCGGCAAATTGCAACTGACCTCTCTGATGCAGAAGCGTCTGGTGGAGTTGAAGCGGGGGGCTCGCCCCTTGGTGGTGATCGACTCGGTCGACCTTCAGGACATCGTCGTGCAGGAGATCTTGCAGGACAAGGTGATCCTCGCCGAGTTGGATGCCAGCGAGGCAAACTTCTTCGAGGATGCTCGCAAGTTGACTGATGGAGATTCCGACGACGAGAAGGATGTCTACGGCTCCGACCTGAAGAAGGTCAAAGAAGAGCGGATCAAGGAACTGTCCGAGTTCCTCAATCCGACCAAGGAATGATGGAAGCGGTGCGACGCACTTCCTATGTGCGTCGCACCGCGACCGTGCTCCGATTCATGAAAAGGTACATCTCATGAACTGGCAATCTCGGAAGATCATTCTCGGCGTCACCGCTGGAGTGGCCGCCTACAAGGCGGTGGAACTCGCATCCCGATGGACCCAGCGCGGTGCGACGGTACACGTTCGCATGACACCCTCTGCCTGCAAGTTCATCCAACCCCTCACCTTCGAAGCCGTCACGCGCTGCAAGGTGATCTCGGAGATCTGGCATCCGATCGGAACCGGTGATCGTCCCGAACACATCGGAACCGGTGACGATGCCGATGTATTTGTGATTGCTCCCGCTAGTGCCGACCACATCGCCCGGCTATCCCATGGCTTCGGCGATGATGTGGTGTGCCTGACGGCTCTGGCCTGGGATGGCCCGATGGTCGTCTGTCCGGCGATGAATGATCGGATGTGGCACAACGCTGCGGTTCAGGACAATATTCGTATCCTCCAGCAACGACAGATCCAGGTGGTGGATCCGGCGGTCGGCCACCTCGCCTGCGGTGCGGTCGGTCCGGGCCGCTTGGCAGATCTCGATCAGATCGACGAAGTGGTGAGCCGCTTGGTCCTGCCGAAAGAACTGTCTTGAATCCCCCGGTCCTGCTCATCACTGCAGGGCCGACGCGGGAGCCGATCGATGATCTCCGCTATCTCAGTAACGGTGCCAGCGGAACCCTTGGTATCGAGGTCGCCTGTGCCGCCCGCGACGCTGGCTGGGAGGTTCACCTAGCCCTCGGACCGGTGCCCCATCCAGAACTGCCAGGGATCCACCTGCACCCCTTTGTCACGGCTCTCGATCTGGAAAAAATAGCGATCCAACTGTGGCCAGAGGTCGATGCCCTGGTCGCCACCGCGGCGGTTTGCGACTACCGACCTGCGCAGAAGATCGACGGAAAACGCAAGAAGTCCGCCGGAGACTGGAACCTACGACTGGTGAGAAACCCTGATGTTCTGGCGGGTAGGGCGGCAGAAAAGGGCGATCGAGTGCTGATCGGCTTTGCCCTCGAGGCGACCGAAGATCGGCAAGAAGCACTGCGAAAGGCCGTGAACAAGCGGCTGGATCTGGTACTTTGCAACACGCTGGGGAACCTGGGTGAAGCCATAGGGGACTACATCTGGCTCGAACCCGCAGGGCACTCCATTTCCTTGCCGGAAATTTCAAAGGTGGATCTGGCTCGGAAGTTGGTGGAGTTCATCGGCACGAAGGTCGCTTCTCGCCGCAGCGATCGTGCCTTCAATGGGGAATGATGACATCGAAACGATCGAAGCGTAGTCGACGTGATACTTCTCGAGCTCCACAACAGGGTCTTGGGAAGGAAGCTTTGGCGCTGGCATTGCTGGCGTTCACTGCATTCTTCTTTGTCTCGCTCTACAGCGAGTACCTAGTGGCGCATGGTCGTAGCTTGGAGAATGCCTGCGGGTCGATCGGGCACTTCGTCGCTCGAACCCACTTCGACATTTTCGGCCCAATTGCCGGCTTCTTGCTGGCCGCCATCTTTGCAGTCTGGTCAGTCCTGCTGCTGTTCCAGGTGCGGATTCAATCGTGGTGGCCGCGAATCGGTGGATTGGCACTGTTCTGCTTCGCAGTCTGCTCCCTCGAGTTTCGTTTCACCGAGCAATCCCTGCTGGGTGCCGACCACCTCTATCGTGGTGGATTGATTGGCATGTATCTGGGTCAGGCCGCCTTCGACGCCTTTGGAATCACCGGAACCACCATCTTCGCATTCCTCGCCGTGGCTCTTGGTTTGATGTTCGCCACCGGCATGCCGGTCGCCAACCTGCTGCGAGTGGGATTGGCGATGGTCGGCGGCGTCGTCGCATCGCTGAGCCAGAAGACTCCTGGAATCGCTCGCAAGGTGGTCGGTGGTCTCGGCAGTGCCGGTCAAGCCGCCGGACAAAAGATCGCCCGGGTGACTCGCTCGTCTCGCAGTTCGGTCGATCCCGAAGTCAGCGATGAGGAGAAGAACATCCTGTTCGGAGAGGATGACGAGGAAGAAGAAGAGGACGACGAATACGAATACGAATACGAGGAAGAAGAAGAGGAAGAAGAAGAGGAAGAAGAAGAGGAAGAAGAAGACGAAGAGGAAGAAGAAGAGGAAGACGAAGACGGAGAGTACGCCGAGGACGAGGAAGAAGAAGAAGAAGACGACGAAGAAGAGGAAGAGGAAGAAGTGGAGGAAACACCTCCGGTGACCTTCTCACGGACCATCCGCCTCGGCCCGGAACAGAATGAACAGGCGATCGTCACCTTCGAGGAGGAGCAGCTGACCTTTGACGGAGTCTACTCACCTCCTTCCATCTCATTTCTGTCCGAACCGCCCGTCGTCAATCACGAGGATGGCAAGGAAGAACTCGATCAGATCGCCACTCGTATCGAAGATGCCCTGCGCTCCTTCAAGATCGAAGCGGCGGTGACTAATGTGCAACGGGGTCCGGTGATTACCCAGTTCGAGGTGAGTCTCGCGGCAGGAACCAAGGTGCAGAAGATCGTCGCTCTCTCCGACGACCTGGCGATGGCCCTTTCCGCCCAGAGTGTCCGGGTCGTGGCGCCGATTCCCGGCAAGCCCACGGTAGGGATCGAGGTCCCCAACAAGCAGCGGGAGACGGTGGTCCTGAGAGAATTGCTGCAAAGCCGTGCCTACCACGATTCCGATCTGATGATTCCGCTGTTGCTCGGAAAAGATGCCGCTGGCGAACCGATCATCGAGGACCTCACTCGGATGCCGCACCTGCTCATCGCAGGATCGACCGGTTCGGGAAAATCGGTCTGCATCAATGCCATCATCACTTCGATTCTAATGACCCGAACTCCCGATGAACTGAAGTTGATCCTGGTCGATCCAAAGATGGTCGAACTCTCAACCTTCGAGGATATTCCACACCTGCTTACACCGGTCATCACCGACATGAAAAAAGCACCCGCCGCACTCGAGTGGCTGGTGAGAAAGATGGACCAGCGCTACGAACTGTTGTCGAAGGTTGGAGTCCGCAACCTGAAGGACTACAACGATCTGGATGACAAGGAACTCTACGATCGCCTGGCCGAGAAGACCAGTCACGAGGAAGCGGAGCAGGCGCCCAAGCAGTTGCCCTACCTCGTCATCATCATCGACGAACTCGCAGACCTGATGATGACCAGTGCCAAGGAAGTGGAAACTTCCATCATCCGCCTGGCACAGAAGTCACGAGCCGTAGGAATCCACGTGATTCTCGCCACCCAGCGCCCCAGCGTCGATGTGGTGACGGGACTGATCAAGTCGAACATGCCCGCGAGGATCTGCTTCAAGGTCGCCAGCCGCATCGATTCTCGAACCATCCTCGATCGTATGGGTGGAGAACGATTGCTCGGGATGGGCGACATGCTTTATTCGCCACCCGACACCGACAGCCTCAATCGAGCCCAGTGCACCTACATCTCCGACAAGGAGCTGCGCAAGGTGGTCAAGCACCTACGCAAGGAAGCGAAGCCGCAGTTCTCCCAGGAGATCGATTCGTTCCTCGACGGAAGCCACGACAGCGGCAGTGGATCGGGCGGAGCGCCCGAGGATGACCTGTTCGATGATGCAGTCAGGGTGGTGCTAGAAACGGGTCGTGGTTCGACCACGCTGCTGCAACGCAGACTCGGCATCGGCTACACCCGCGCATCGCGACTGATGGATGCGATGAGCGACCAAGGAGTGCTCGGCCCCTTCCGCGGCGCCAAGCCAAGAGAAATCCTCATCACGATGGAGCAATGGGAAGCGTCCCAGTCGCAGACGTGAGAATCTCCCGTGAGATCATCCCGCTGTAACGATTCCATCACGATCGAATGAGGATCTCCTACCGATCCTCGATGCCGCGGCGTAGGGGTCGTCGATCCAACCGGCGCCGGCGATAAGCCCCTATGCTGCGTATACAATCATACAAAGATTGCCACAGATTCCACCAGCAGACGCAGTCACATCCATCGGAGTCTCTATTCAGGCCTCCGGCTGGATCAGTGAATACGGTGAGTATGACTGGATGGATCAAAACACGGTTATGAAGCCGTGACCTGTTTTGGTGAGAGGACTGAGTGCTTCACTCGGTTCGAATGGTGAGGCGGAACATGGGTAATCTGGATGATTATTATGGTGTCGCGACTCCTAACCGTTATTGTATTGAATGTCATATCTGAATATCTAAGAGGTTGAGAAGAGAGTGGGCTTCATGTCGCAATATTGGAATCGAATTCTTGTACTCGTCGTGGTCAGTTTTATGTGGGTATCGTCAGCACCGCTTCTGGGTCAGCCGGTGCTCGAAGTTATTCCACAACTCCCTTGGCAATATGACACCAGTACCGGGGAGCAAGTGGGGCCTTGGGAATACGACTTGGTGCTGACCGACCCCGCTGCCCCGATCGTGGCCTATGGAGTGTCTCTTCGTTCGTATTATGATGGGGAGGACGATGCCCCATATTATGGGTTTGCAAATGAGACTTTAGTGGCTCCATTCATGGAGTTGGATCTCACGGGAACGCCTGCAGAGAATGCGGAGTATATCTCACCGATGTCCTTCAGCCTTTTTAATGCTGGGAGTACGAGCTGTAGTGCTACTAG
>JAPKAM010000113.1 GCA_028825265.1 Planctomycetota bacterium | reverse complement strand
TCCCTGCACCCTCTTCGAAGGCGGTTTCCATCCAGAGGGTGGTGTCCTCGGCTGGAATGCCGACCGGCTCACAGGTGAAGTTTCCGCTCTCCAGCAACGGTGAGACCGACAGGCCGGCCACGACGATCACATTGTCGAGACGAGGCTCTCCAAGGGTGTCGTCTGCAAGTGCCAGTGTGCTGCTCTCTGGAGGGGGAGGAGTTCCCGGCTCTCCGAGCACATACACGTTGGCGTTATTGCAGGAGTAGGTGTATGTCGCGAGGTGCTGGCCATTGCCAATCGGGATCGTTTGTGCACCGAAGGGGGCGACAAAGTCGAGCACGACTCCCAGTGTTCCACCATTGGTATAAAGGTTGGATAGCTGGAACTCAGCGTTTGCAGCATTTGTAGCCGCTCCGGAGGAAATGGCTTCCAGAGTGATGACCGCCGGATCATGAGTCACCGCAGTGACGAATCCTTGAACTCCACCGAGGCTGTTGTCGAGGAGAACTCGTGCATCGCCTGTGGTTCCAGTTCCGTCTGCGGGGGCCGACCCATTCTCCATGATCATCGAAGCGGGGGGAGGCTCGAGCAGCGTCAAGATTCCGTTATTCAGACCGAGACCATCACCGGCACCAACGGAGAGACCACCTTGTACGATCAGATTGTCGAGCGGCGGAGTGTTCAGAGTGCCGTCTGTGAAGGCGATCGTCACAAGCGTGTCGGCCGTCACGACCACCTTAGGGGTCAGTTCGATGGTGGCGATCTCGACGCCAGAACCTGCGGGAATCGTGGCTCCGGTGAAGGGGGGCGAAGAATCCATCACCACTCCGAGAGTGGCACCTCCGGGGAGGATTTCAGGAACCATCAGATCTGCAGTACTGGCAAGGCCAGAAGTACCGATGCCGGTGGCTGTGACCATCGAGTCGTCGTAGCCGATGGCCAGAACGAAGCCCTGAACATCCAAGTTGGCATCCATCGAGACACTGAGACTGGTTCCTCCCAGGCCTAGCACACTGCCATCACTGATGGTTAACGATTGCTGGGCTGAGACCAACGATCCCATAGACAACACTAATACTAATGTTGAGCACAAAACTGTAAGAAGACGCATAACACCATCCCTCCGGATGGGAGTACAAACTCCGGGACGTCCGGCTTTACTCCATAAGTTTTAGAGTTCGAAGCCATTCCGATTAAAACGAATACATTAATAGCGAAAATAAGTGTCGAGGGCATCCTGCCCTCCAAGCATTGCACTCTCCCGCTCAGAGCGGAATCGCAGAACACTCATGAATGTTAGCGTGGTATGTATTGCCGGGCAAGAAGATGTTATGCTGACTTTTCTGCCTATGTAGGCCTGTTTGTTAACAATCAGGCTGTGGACACAGAACCGCCACCACGGGGGTCCGAAACACCCACCAGGCCTCGGTGAGCGGTTCGAGCGATCAACTGGAAATCGCCGATGGCGCTCCTGCGGGCGCACTCGTGGCCGAATTTCCGAAGCGTCTGCTCGGTGGATGTGGGGACGGAGGACTCCAGGAAGAGGCGGTCTGGCACGCATTGATGGTGGATCTTGGGTGCTGTGACCGAATTCTCTGGAGAAAGTCCCAACCGGGTTAACCCAAGCAGGACCTGGAAGACATTGGTGATGATGGTCGGGCCGCCAGGCGTACCGAGTACCGCATCCACATTTCCATCTGGATCCAGCAAAATGGTCGGGCTCATCGATGAGAGGGGCCGTTTTGCCGCTGCGACGGCGTTGGCAGATCCCTGAACCAGTCCGAACAGATTCGGTTCGCCAGGGCGGGCGGTGAAATCGTCCATTTCGTTGTTGAGCAGGAACCCGGCTCCGGGAACCAGCACCTTGTTGCCAAAAGCTCCATTGAGTGTGGTGGTCACAGCCACACCGTTCCCGTGCGAATCGATGACGCTGTAGTGGGTGGTCTGTTCGCTCTCCTTGACCGGTGGGGAGCCTTTGAGGAGTTTTGCAGAACTGGCTGCCGAGGAGCGTTGGATGGTGCCCGCGAGGCGATCCAGTCGCTCCGTGTCCAGCAACATCTTCACAGGGCAGGTGACGTGATCGGGATCGCCTAGGTATTGATTTCGATCGGCAAAGGAAAATCTCATCACCTCGGCCAGGAGGTGATACAGCTGTGGCGATTCCGCATCGGTGGTGCCGATGTTGAATCGTGCAAGCATCCTCGACATCTGGGCGAGACAGATTCCACCGGATGAAGGGGGAGGCATCGAGACTACGGAACTGTTGGAGATGGAGAATCGGATCGGTTTTCGCTCTACAGAACGGTAGTCGAGAAGATCCTTGGCGGAAA
This sequence comes from Planctomycetota bacterium, assembly GCA_028825265.1. Lineage (GTDB taxonomy): Bacteria > Planctomycetota > UBA8108 > UBA1146 > UBA1146 > QNYK01. Next base: position 6,093 of record JAPKAM010000113.1, on the reverse strand, counting down.
TCAAGCCACCTCCCCGTTTCATCTCGATGATGATGTGGTCAGCGACTTCCCCATCATAAAATCCTGCAATCCCTCTTTCGATGATGAATTCAAGAGTCCTGGCTAGGTCAGGTTGGCGAAAGATTTGTCCCTCTCCGATGGCTTTTCCGTTCGGGAAAAACGTCTCTGCGGTGGCCTCGAAGCGGAGCATCGATTCCTTCGAGGAGTTGAGCATCCGGTGAGTTCTTGCTGGCATCTGGAAACCGTCTCGCGCCAGCAGCAGGGCTGGTTCGATCACTTGTCGACGAGCCATGGTCCCCCATCGCTCCAGGGCCGTGAGCATGCCGGAGACCGAACCGGGGACCCCGGAAGCGAGGTGCCCAAGGAGCGAGGCCGAGGGGTTTCCCGCTTCGGCTGCGCGGGTGTACATGTCGGCGGTGGCTGCTCCAGGCGCGACTTCCCGGAAGTCCAGGGTGACTTCGGATCGTTGTTTATTGTCGCGCCCGATCGATCCAACCAGGAATCCACCGCCCCCTAGGTTGCCGGCGGCGGGGTAGGTTACCGCCAGGGCAAATCCGACCGCGACGGCGGCATCGATGGCATTTCCCCCTTGCTGCAAGATGTCGGTGCCCACACGGGCCGCGAGCGGCTCTGCAGCGGCAACCATCCCTGGCCCCTTCTTTGGATTTGCCATTCCTATCCTTTCCGTTGCTGTGGGGTCACCTCGATCACTTCGGTCTGGTTTCCGCGAGTGAGTGCGTAGTGAAAGTTGGAACCGATGGCACCAGCACCCCAGCTGCCATTACTGGAGAGTGCCACGAAAGCGGCCTGGACAGCGGGGTTCTGTCCCGGTCGATTGCGGATACGGTCGAGGGTTTCCTCGATCGCCTCGTCGGGAGTGGCCCCCTGCCGCATCCGCTCGACGACCAGGAACGAACCGCAAACCTTCGAAATCTCCTCGCCGATTCCGGTTGCGACGCATCCCCCGACCGAATTGTCGGCGTACAAACCGTGTCCCACGATGGGAGAGTCCCCCACCCTTCCGGGAAACTTCCACGCCATACCACTAGTCGTGCATGCTGCAGCGATGGATCCGTCGGAACCGAGGGCGACCTGCCCCAGGGTGTCGTGACCCTCAGGCTCGCCCTGGCCGTCGGGGTGTTTTTTTATCCACTTCTGATACGCGGCTCGCGCTCCGTCAGAGAGGGTCTCTTCGCCGGAGAATCCCTGCTCCCGGGCGAATAAGTTGGCCCCTTCTCCGACCAGGATCAGGTGGGGAGAGTTTTCCATCACCTTTCGGGCGATCTGTACCGGGTGACGGAAGCCGGTCAGCGCGCAAACCGCTCCTCCATCGAGCGTGCTTCCATCGAAGACCGCCGCATCCAGTTCCACGATTCCGGCTTTGTTAGGGAAACCGCCGTATCCCACAGTGGAGATGGCTGGATTGGCCTCAGCGGTCATCACGCCACGTTCCACCGCATCGAGAGCCGTCCCCCCCGAATCGAAGATCTTCAGAGCTTCGAGATTTGCAGCCTTGCCAAAGGGCCAGGTCGAGATGATGACGGGGAATTCGACCGCTGCTCTCCCCGACCCGTCCTGTCCCCGAACCCCGGCGGAAGCGAGGAACCCGACCCCTGCTGCAGCTCCTCGGAGCAAGAATGTACGCCTTCTCATGCGGTACTCCAATCGAGCGGAGGGAGATCCGATTTCAACTCAGATGAGAGTCTGGTGGCTCGAGCACTCTCCGGCAACCCTCGCACTGGCGGGTCCATGAGGCTAGGATTTCGACCCGGAAGGAGACTCAAGAGATGCGACTCGACCTCAATGCGCTGAATCCCCAGCAACGTGAAGCGGTGGAGCACCCTGGAGGTCCACTGCTGGTCCTAGCGGGAGCGGGCACCGGGAAAACCCGGGTCATCACCTACAGGATCGCTCACCTGATGGCTCACCATGGTATCCAGGGCGATCGAATTCTTGGGATCACATTCACTAACAAGGCCGCTCGCGAGATGAAACAGCGGCTCCAAAGGATGTACCCCGACCTGGATCCGATGCCGATCCTGTCCACCTTCCACGGCTTTGGATTGGCCCTCCTTCGCCAGGAGCATCGCCTGTGCGGGCTTCGTTCCAAATTTCCGATTTACGACGAATCGGATGTACGAAGCGTGTTGACCGAAATCGTCCGGGATCTTGCTGGCGTTTCTGCAGCAGAAGCCAGAGTCGATGATGTGAAGGCGGTGATCTCCCGCTGGAAGTCGCAGTTTCTCGCACCAGAAAGGGCGCTGGAAGCCTCCGTCGATGACTTCGAGGAGATGTGTGCACGCGCTTTCTTGCGCTATCGGGATCGGATGAAGGGCCTCAGTGCGGTCGACTTCGATGACCTGATCCAGTTGCCGGTACATCTGCTCGAGCAAGATGCAGCGGCCAGGCAGCGGTGGAGTGGCCAATATGATCATCTGCTGATCGATGAGTACCAGGACACTAATTCCGCCCAGTTCCGACTGGCCCAAGCGTTGGTGGGTGAGCAACAAAATCTGTGTGTGGTCGGTGATGATGACCAGTCGATCTATCGCTTTCGCGGGGCCGAGGTGGAGAAGATACTTTCCTTCAAGAAGGATTTCCCTGCCGCTCATGTCGTGACACTCGAGCGTAATTATCGCTCGGTGGGATCGATACTTGAGGCGGCGCACGCTGTCATTTCGCGCAATCCAAACCGACATCCAAAGAAGTTAATCTCCCAGCGGGGACCGGGTTCTCCGATTCCATTACTCATCTGCGATGGAGAGATGGAGGAAGCTTCTGAAGTGGTTCGCTCAATTCACGATGCTCGGAAGAGTGGGCTTCCCCTGTCGAGTCAGGCCGTGCTCCTCAGATCGGTCATCCAGGCGCGACCATTCGAGGAGAAACTGCGCTTCTACGAGATTCCCTACACCATCATCGGGGGCAAGAGTTTTTTCGATCGAAGAGAGGTGCGAGATGTCATCGCCTACCTTCGGTGTGTGGTATTCCCGACCGATGACATCGCCTTGTTACGGATTCTTAACACTCCGAGGAGAGGCTTCGGCGGAGTCTCCAGGGATCGAATCGACGAACAGGCGCGAGCCAGTGGTAGGGGAGTGCAGGAGGTCCTGAAGGATCCACAGGTACTGGAGAAGATCTCCGCCATCGCTCGCAAGGGGGCGGGGCAGTTGGTTGCGGCACTGGACACTGCCCGGGCACAGTTGCCGTTGGACGGTAAGAAGGCGCTGTACCAGTTGCTGGAGGATGTCAAATACGATGATCAGCTGCGGGAAATCGCTGAATCCGATCCGGTGGAACTGGAATCGAGGAGAACCATCATCGATAGCCTGCTCGATTCGATTTCTCGCTTCGAACAGAAGAATGGGCCGGGAAATCTTCAGCATTGGCTGCGCAGTATTACCCTGGAGCCGAAGGACGATGGAGGCGAGGAGTCGGGTGAGGTGTTGACCTTGATGACCTTTCATGGGGCCAAAGGTCTCGAGTTTCCGCTGGTCTATCTGGTGGGGGTCGAGGAGGGGCTGATCCCTCACAGGAGAGCCTTGGTCGAAGATGGTGACGAAGGGGAGCAAGAGGAGCGCCGCTTGATGTACGTGGCGATGACCCGAGCGATGGATCAACTAGTCATCACGATGGCGCGGCAGCGGAGACGTTATGGCAAGGACCAGGAGTGTGAGGAGAGCCGTTTCTTACTCGATATTCCGCAAGAGCATCTGGTTCGGCGCGAGATCCAGGAACAGGAGCGTCCGGTGCTGGAGGGCAGCAGTGCCCGGGAACGACTTCGGGAGTTGCGCTCCCGGCTAGGCGATGTTGACCCCGTTGACCCCCAGTAGTCTTGAAGGATTCTCGAAGGAGTCGACCTGAGTTTCAGCCGAACTCACTGACTTCGAATCCACTTCGAGGCGCCAGGATTGGATTCCGAGTTCTCCCCAGCAGTCCCCTGCCAACTGATCAGAAAGATCGCCGTCAGCACCAGGATGGCGAGGATCCGCAGCAGCCCCTCCGAGACCACGGGTCTCGGTTCGAATGTGGTGGCGGCTGGCAGAGGATCCGCCTCTGGAATGGTCGTTAGCGGGGGGAGAGTGCGGCGCGAGGAGGGCACTTCCGGTTCGATTTTGATCGGTAAAGGAAGCGCTGGATGGCTGACCACATCGAGCCATTGAACCTCCCGGCTGGGAGCATCGCTACGTTTCCCGGGTACCCCGTCAGGGGGGGGGAGCGGGGTATTTCGGGGATCCTGCTTCATCGCTGCCTCCGGCGGAATTTCAGTTCTTCTCCCTTCTTCGACCCTTCTGGAGCAAACCTTGAGCCTTTCCTTGCGAGAATCGTCCATCCAGAGCACGATGCGATGATCCAGTCTCACGTGAACGACAGCAGAATCAGCAATTCCGAGGGAGGAGTTCAGTCTTGTCAGACAGCCTGAAGATCGGCCGAGATGTCATCGAACAGGAAGCCAATGCGCTTCATGCCCTGGCAGAGGGACTCGGCGATACGTTCCGTCAGGCGGTCTCGCAATTGGTCGAGGCCAAAGGTCGAGTGCTGGTCTCCGGGGTCGGAAAGAGCGGCAGTATTGCCCAGAAGGTCGCGGGTACCCTGGCCAGTACCGGGACTCCAGCACTGTTTCTCCACCCCATCGAAGCGCTCCATGGTGACCTGGGGGTGGTCGGAGAAGATGACATCTTGCTGGCGCTCTCGAAGAGTGGTCAGACGGAGGAACTGGTCCGTTTTCTCCGACACTTTCGCCGGGTAGGCGCGGCGATCGTCTCGATTTGCGAGGATTCCACCTCACCAGTGGCTCAACTCTCCGATGTGGTGGTCGAGATTCCTGCTCTGGGTGAGGCGGGGCCCCTCTCTCTCGCGCCGACCACCAGTTCGGTGCTTCAATTGGCGGTCGCCGATGCTCTCGCCATGAGTTTGCTAGATGCACGAGGTTTTACTGCCGAGCAGTTCGCTCGTCTTCACCCGGAAGGAACCCTGGGTCGTAGATTGCTGGTCCGCTGTGAGGATCTAGCACACCAGGAGGATGCTCTGCCGGTGGTGCGCGAGGATCAGTCGGTGGCGGACCTGCTGGTTGAGATGAGTGGCAAGGGCTTGGGGATGTCCTGCGTCGTCGATGCCTCCGGCATCTATCGCGGAGTCTTCACCGATGGGGACCTGAGACGATTGCTCACCAGCGCCCCTTCCCCGATGGAAATGACCACCTCTGAAGCGTGGTCGATCAGTCGCCGTGAGGTGGGCTCGTCGGTGACCCAGGGGACAATTTCTGGTACCGCACTAGCGGTCGACGCCCTGGCAGCGATGCGTGCCCAGCAGATCTCCTGCCTGGTGGTCGTCGATGAAGATCGAGTCCCCCGAGGTGTGGTGCGGCTGGCGGACCTGTTGCGCGAAGGGATTACCGATCAGGCTACGGAGGCCTAGCGCCGTTTCTGGAGCGGGGTATTCCGGGTTCTGCGGCGGGCCTATTGCCGCGGCATATAGCGGCGGATAGGGGAGGCGACAGGCTTTTCTGCGGGGGCTGCTGGAGCTGATCCGGCCGATGTGGCTGCTGTGAGCCGATCTTCGCCGAGAATGGGTGCCTGGCTCGATCCATCCCACTCACTGGTCAGATCCAGCACCGAGGTTTGATCGAGTAACTGATCCGACAAATCACAGATCTTGGACCACTGATCATGAAGTGCGCAGGGATGGTCGGATGAGCACTCGGAATGACCCAGGATACAGTGCCTTGCGCGGGGAGATCCCTCGATCGCTTCCACCACAGTCCGAAGAGTGATTTCCGCTGGTGGGACGGTGAACACGAAGCCACCTCCCGGTCCCCGGTGACTCTTCAAGAGTTGCGCCTTGACCAGCGGCTGGAGCATCTTTCGTGTGAAATGTTCGGGGAGTTGTGCTTCCGAGCAGAGAGCAAGGATGGTTCGGGGAGTCGCTGGATTGCTGGCCATCAGACGGAGGCACCGAAGAGCGTACTCGACACCGCGAGAGTAGAGTTGAGTCATGAAGCCGTTCCTTAGGTCTGGTGAATTACACTGGGTGCATCGAGGTCCATGACGAGTTCAGTCCGATTGCGAGTTCAGCACATTACGAGTTCAGCACATT
>JAPKAM010000195.1 GCA_028825265.1 Planctomycetota bacterium | reverse complement strand
AAAATCGAAAGACATCCTTGGCGGTGGCATCCGATCCGAGTGCCCGCAAGGAGAAGGCATACCACTGGAACTGGCGAAGAAAACGAACACTGCGGAGCTGAGGGTCGGCAACCACTGACGGGTAAGATCCACCATGTTGGTCTCCTTTCGATGATCAGGGTACACCCCACACCTCTCGCTGCTATCCTGCACATCTCATCCACAGCACCGTCGAGGAGGCATCGATGCCATCGGTTGTCATTATTTGTACGGGGAACTCCAGTCGCTCGATACTGGCAGAAGCGCTGTGGCGTGAGGAGACCGATGGGCGCTGGCGCTGTGCATCTGCCGGGACGCAGCCCGCCGGTTCACCGCATCCGGCAGCGTTGGCGGTGCTGGAGGAAGAGGGGATCGCTGTCGACTCTCTGAGGAGTCAGTCGATCGAGGATCTGGCGGGCGAAAAATTTGATTTGGCAGTGACGGTTTGCGACGAAGCCCACCAACAATGCCCGGTTTTCCCGGGCGCTTCTCGTACAGTTCATTGGCCTTTTCCCGATCCTGTCAAACATTTCGATTCTGTGAAACATCTGGATGGACTGGAAGTTGACCAGCAACAGTGCGATGTTTTTCGCGTAGCACGAGACTCGATCCGAAAGCGAATCCAGCACCACATACGATCCCTCGACTTGCTCGAGCGTATGGAACTGATCATCGAACAGCTCCCTGGAGATGTTCCGCAGCAGAGATGTGTGGCCTACCTCGAGATGGCACGTCGGGCAGCGACCGCGCTCGATGAAGGGACTCACTGGGACCTGACGCCGAACATCATCGCGGAGGTGATGGAGCCCTTTGGCTGGGATTGGAATGGGTTCTATCTTCTACGAGGGCAGATCCCCCGGCGGCGCCTGGAATTGGCTTCAGCGGCAGGCCCACCGGTTTGTACTCCCATCGAGGAGCAGGCCCATGGACGCAGTGGGCTCTGTTTTGATGCGGTGCAACAAGGAAGCATTCTGGTGGCTGCAGATGTAAAGAACTGGCCCGGATACGTTTCTTGTGATGGAGAAAGTGGATTGAGCACTGTGGCGGGGATGGCCCGCCCGATCATGGACGCAACCGGGGAAGTGGTTGCAGTCTGGGATCTTGATAGTAGTCAACAAATTTGCGCTGTGGATGCACTGGTCATGGATGCCTTGATCGAAGGCTTGAGTTCGGCGGGTTCTCCGGGAAGGTACCGATGAAAGATGATTCGCTAGAAACGATTCGACTGTCACAGTTTCTCAAGTGGAAAGGTCTCTGCGGAACCGGGGGTGAGGCGAAGATCGTCATCAATAAAGGTGAGGTCGAGGTCAACGGAGAGGTGGAGAAGAGGCGTGGTCGAGTGTTGCGAAAAGGGGATCGAGTCAGCTTCGAGGGGGAAGAACATATCGTCGCCCTCGGCGAGCAGAACTGATCAATTCCCGGCGGTTCCACACAAGGTGCGAGCCAGAGTCCATCCTGTAGCCGCCAGCAGCACACATCCGACACTTTGCCCAAGGATCCAGAGCAAGGACTTGACTGCGTGTCCTTCCCGTAGCAATTGCCAGCCCTCGATGCCGAGTGCGCTCATGGTGGTGAATCCGCCCAGCACGCCGACCACCAGGAAGATGCGAAGGCGTTCGTCGGTGATCGATCTGGCATCGAAGAATCCGATGACCAGCCCCATCAGTAGAGATCCGAGCAAATTGACCAGCAGGGTGCCGGTGGCGGTGGGAACCACTGCGATGGGGGCGACAGACTCGAGCGGGGTGGTCCCGATCCGAGTCAGCCACTGAGAGACACCGTAGCGCAAAGAAGCCCCAGCGGCTCCACCGAGAGCAGCCCAGATCCAGTTCATTCAGCACCCCTT
>JAPKAM010000112.1 GCA_028825265.1 Planctomycetota bacterium | reverse complement strand
CCGCAACAGTTCTCTCCGCAACAGTTCTCTCCGCAACAGTTCTCTCCGCAACAGTTCTCTCCGCAACAGTCCTCTCCGTGGCGAGTTTGCAGCCGTCTCTCCTCCATGGGCAGGATCCGCTCAAGGTAGATTCACCCCAGGCTTCTTCCGGAAAGGAACTGGCGGCCCGAGTCGCCGACCAGTTGCTCTCGATTCCAGACCCCAGAACCCTGACTCGTGATGATCTCCCTCGCATCTTCCTGATTCTCGACGAGGGCATCGCCGCAGGAACCGAGTACATCCACCACTTCCCCGATGGCCCCGAGTTCCCAGCAGTCGCCTGCGACCTGGGTCGGCTGATGCTCCTCAATGTCGATCGACACCTCGGTGAATTGAATGAGGAAGCCAAGATCTTCGGAGCTCCCCTGACCCCTCAGCAGCGACTCGAAGAGCAAATCACCTACCTCGACGATGTGTTAAAAAACATCCAGAAGGCACTCGCTGCGACCACATCATCGGCACTCCAGTGCCGTGCAGAGGTGATCCTTGGTGATTGCCAGTTGAAGTCCAGAAACGCATCCGAATCCGCCGACGCTTTCAGCAGAGCACTGTTACTCGACACAACCCTCGAAGATGCCGACGAGATTCGCATCAAGCAGATCGAGGCGCTTGAAATTTCGGAGCGATACCAGGAGATGATGACGGCGGGCCAACTGGCCCTCAAGAATCATCCAAGAACCCAATTTCTACCGCACCTAGTCTACTTCACCCACAAAGCCCATCGGCACCTCGGTGTTCTTCGTCAGGGGCGAGACCTGTGGCGCCGCTGGGGTCCGGTGTTGCAAGCAGGGGCGAAGGGTGGGGAAATTTCCTTGCCCGACTCCGAGGAGCAATGGCGGGTCCCCGAGGGTAAGGAAAATGACTTCCTGTTGATGGCAGACAGAGCCGGTTTCTACGAGGGATTTTACCAGTTGGCGATGGGGGAAACACAGGCGGCACTACAGGCTTTCCTGGCGTTCAACGAAGGGCTCAATGAACGCATCAATTCTGGTGAGACCATCTCGATGGCGACCAAGACTTACCTCGACTTCCAGTCGCTACCGATGACTCAGAGAATCGATGTCCTGCACGGAAAACCAGCCCCTTCTCTGGATGGTTTGAAATGGATTCAACCAATACCAGACAATGACAAGGGTAAAAAACTGGAGTTGCGCCTGTTCTGCGATTCGAATCGTGCCAACAGTCGTCAATCTCGATTCATCAGTTTACTGAAGAAACTGGAACTGGAGTATTCCGCGGCGGGTCTCAGGGTCGTCTGGATCAGTTCCGTCCTACGAGATACCCGTACCGAAATTGAAGCGGCTGCCATGTCTGGGATTGCCCTCGAAAAAGAACTCGGATGGTCCTTCGGTGTTCAGCCCGGAATCGAAGCCGGGGTCGTCGAACGGCACCTCGGGTCGCACGGTGGAACGCTCTTGATGGCGATCGATGGCGAGGGAATACTGCAGTGGGAATTGATCGATCCGATGTTCTGGGATGAAGGTTTATTCCGCTCCATCATCACTCGCCTCCTACACAACGCCGAATAACTCGATGACTCGTCCCTACCAAAAACTGGTACTGATCTGCGTTCATGGCAAGAGTTGCCCTCAGCAAGGGGCTCTCGAAGTGTGTGACGCATTCCGCCAGCAGGTGACTCAACTGGGAATTCAAGACCAGGTCCGAGTCGTCAAGTCCGGTTGCCTGGCCCAGTGCGGACATGGACCGATGGTCGCCGTCGAGCCCTCCGGAGAGTGGTTTTGCGCAGTCACGAAAGAAGATGTCGAACTACTGCTGAAGGGGCCAATCCTCGCTGACGAGCCACTTCCGCGATTACTTTATCAGGGACAAAAAGCGGGTAAAAATGTGCTGCCGAGGGATCGATGGGCCATCGTACCGCCCCAGGATCCGTAAAAATGCCGTCTTGAGCCCCCCCGCCGAAGCCGCAAGCACCGTTGTGGCTTACCTTTGGCACTTTCGGGACGCCTTCGAACCCGACCGGGAAACCATCGATCAAACCCTTCAGATTCTGTCTACACGGAGGCACCTCAACGATATCCTCGTGGTTCGTGATTCGCACGGCGAGTCACGCCCCCCCCGGCATCGCTGCCGGCAACGATTGAGCCAGACAGAAGCGGGACAGCGTCCCGAGGAGAAATGCAATGAGCCAAGATATTCAGTTGATGCGCAACATCGGCATCAGTGCACACATCGACAGCGGTAAGACCACCCTCACCGAGAGGATCCTGTTCTATACCGATCGAATCCACTCGATCCATGAGGTGCGGGGAAAAGATGGTGTCGGGGCCACGATGGACTCGATGGAACTGGAACGCGAGCGTGGAATCACCATCCAGTCGGCAGCGACCTACCTCGAGTGGGCCGGCAATCACGTCAACATCATCGATACACCGGGCCACGTTGATTTCACCGTGGAAGTGGAAAGAGCCCTGCGAGTACTCGACGGAGCCATCTTGGTGTTGTGCGCCGTTTCTGGCGTGCAGAGCCAATCGATCACCGTCGATCGGCAGATGCGTCGATACAATGTTCCTCGTCTCGCCTTCATCAACAAATGTGACCGTACCGGAGCAGACCCGATCAGGGTCTGTGACCAACTGCGAGAAAAACTTAGACTGAATTCGATCATGTTCCAGCTCCCCATCGGTCTGGAGAATGACCACAAAGGGGTGGTCGATCTGATCAAGATGAACGCGATGTACTTCGAAGGCGATAACGGTGAAGTCGTCCGTATCGACGAAATCCCTGCAGACATGCAGGACGAAGCCGATCACCGCCGCGAGATCCTTCTCGATGCCGTATCGATGTTTTCGGATGACTTGATGGAAGCGATGCTGTCGGACGAGGTCACCGAAGAACTGATCGTCGAGGCCACCCGTAATGGAGTCATCTCCCGCGATCTGTGCCCTGTCTTCTGCGGCTCCGCCTACAAGAACAAGGGCGTCCAGCCATTGATGGATGCGGTCAACGCCTACTTGCCATGCCCGACCGATGTCGAAAACATCGCCTTGAATCCCGAGGACGAGACGGAGCAGTACCCCGTCACCAACAATAACGATGACGAACTCCTCTGTTACGCCTTCAAACTGGAAGACGGAGCTTATGGGCAGCTGACCTACGTCCGGATCTACCAGGGTGAACTGGTCAAGGGAGACTTCATCTACAATGCCCGAACCGGCAAAAAGGTGAAACTTGGCCGGATCGTACGGATGCATTCGGACAACATGGATGAGATCGATCGTGCAGGCTCGGGCGACATTGTCGCGCTGTTTGGAATCGATTGTGCATCGGGTGACACGTTTCGTTCCGCGAAAATAAATCTGGTACTCTCCTCGATGCACGTAGCGGAACCCGTGATCCACTTGGCAGTGAAACCGGTCGACCGCAAAGCCACCGACAACATGTCCAAGGCGTTGCAACGCTTCACCAAGGAAGATCCGACCTTCCGCGTCGCCTTCGATCCCAAAAGTAGTGAGACCATCATCTCCGGAATGGGAGAACTCCACCTCGAAGTTTACGTCGAGAGAATGAAACGAGAGTTCAAGGCGGAGGTCGAGGTCGGCGCACCTCAGGTGGCATTCCGTGAGCGTATCACTCGGCCTGTCGAGTTTGACTACACCCACAAGAAGCAAACCGGTGGATCGGGTCAGTTCGGTCGTATCATCGGAACCATGGCTCCCGGCGAAGATGGTGAGTTCACCTTCGAGAGCAAGGTCGCAGGCGGAAATGTTCCGCGCGAGTACATCCCGTCGGTCAAGAAGGGATTCTCACAGAGTCTCGATAAGGGATTATTGATCGGTGCGCCGATCGACGGCCTACATGTGACCCTGACCGACGGCAGTTACCACGCAGTGGACTCATCTGATATGGCATTCCAGGCGGCAGCCAAGGGCTGCTTCCGCGAGAACTACAAGGCAGGAAAGCCGGAAGTCCTTGAACCTCTGATGACCGTCAGCCTGGAAGGACCCACCGAGTTCCAGGGAGACATGGTTGGCACCCTCCTTCAGCGACGAGGAGTACTCAACGGCACGGTGGACGAGGAGGGCTTCGTGCGTATCGATGCCGACGTCCCCCTCGCCGAGATGTTCGGATACGCCACTGCACTTCGCTCTGTAACTCAGGGAAAAGCGGAGTTCACCATGGAGTTCAACCGATACGCTTCAGCGCCGCGAGATGTTCAGGAAGAACTGGTGGCGAAGTACCGAGCCGAACGTGATGCGAAGAAGTAACCTCGTAGTCATGAGCGCGATCGCCTCCTGAATCGTGCAGAATCTTCGACCACGTAAAAAAAGCCCGGACTCTCTCCGCTGGAGAGGATCCGGGCTTTCTTCATCGGCGATGACGGACTAGCTCCCCCCGATGAATCGCTCGACCCAACGGCGAGATCCCTGCAGGGCCACTCGCTGGGTGTACAGGTCCAGCGCACGGAGTCCACCCAGTTCTTGACCACCACCAGCTCTTCCGGGGCCACCATGAAGCGATTGTGGCAAGGCCACTCCCGATCCAGGAGCCTGGCTCGCCATCTTTTCCGAGGCGAGATAAAAACGTCCACTCCAAGAACCACATCTCTGCAGCAAGTCAAAGGTCCATGATTCTGAATCGCTATAGACCGAGGTCACCAGCGTCCCCTTGCCCCTGCTATTGAGACATGCTGCAGTCGCAGCTTCTCCATCGTAGGGGCAAATCGTCGAAACAGGACCGAACACCTCCAGGTCGTGAACCAGGTCATCGGCGACTCCTTCTTTCACCTTCAAGAGCGTCGGCCCAAAGAAGTACCCCTTGCCCTTCTCCGCCCCGACTCCCTCGATCCGTTCACCACTGCCGTGGATCAGTTCGGTGACCTCCCGCAATCGAGCGGTCCCCTCCAGCACGCTAGAGAGTTGATCCGATGTGGCGAGTGGACCGACATTCACCTTCTCGGCGAAAGGACTACCCACGACCCTCGATTGCAACTCCTCACAGAGAGCATCCTGTAGTGGGGTGATCCGATCGATCGGAGCCAGGATGCGTCGTACTGCGGTGCACTTCTGGCCACTCTTCTGGGTCACTTCGCGAGCCACTTCACGAACGAACAGATTCCACACCTCAGATCCGGGTTCTACATCCGGCCCCAGAATCGCAGCATTGAGGCTATCGGCCTCGATGTTCACAGGAGTCGACTGGCGCAACAGGTTTTCGTGAGAGCGAATTCGGAATGCGGTGCTGGCCGATCCAGTGAAGGCGACCACGTCCTGACCCATCAGATGCTCAAATAGGTCCCCTACCGAACCGCAGATCAATCCCAGTACTCCCGCAGGCAGTACCCCATCCTCCACCACCGCTTCGATACATCGTTCGGTCACGATGCAGGTGCTAGATGCGGGTTTCGTGATCACGGGCATCCCGGCGAGGATCGCGGCGGCAGCCTTCTCCGCAAATCCCCAGGCTGGGAAATTGAAGGCATTGATATGAACAGCGACCCCGTTTCGTACGAGCCGTCCATGACGCCCCCAGTAAACGGCGTTCCTACCGAGCGGCTCTCCCTCTCCGTCCGCCAGGCGAACAGAATCTCCCAGTTCTTTTCCCAGGACCCCGTAGTGATACAAAGTCCCCGTGGCTCCATCGATGTCGAACTTGGAATCCTTACGAGTACTACCACAACTCTGCATCGAGAGTTCCAGCAACTCTTCTCGGCGCGAGTGGATCGCCTTCGACATGCCGATGAGAAGTTCACCTCGCTGGCTGAAGGTCAGTTCCCTCAGTGCGCTGCCACCCGTAGTGCGAGAGAACTCCACCGCTGCCTTGAAATCGAGTCCCGAACTGGAGACGGTGGCCAAGGGATCCTCTGTTGTCGGATTCACCACCACCGAACCGGTTTCAGCGCTTGCCGGGTGCCACTGCCCCATCAGATGACTACGCAGGAACTTCACTCTGACCCTCCTTGCTGAACGAATCGAACCCCGACCCACCGGTGAAGAGTTGCTCGTCTTGGATCGTATTAGATACAGGGAGTCGATCCCATTCCAGAGGATCAGGGGAGACTACCCTCCAGATCGATCCAAATTCAGCATGGACTCATGATCCGGGTCTGGAAGTGGCTGCGAAATCAGCCTTGAACTACCGTCAGAACCGCTGCAGCGCGCTCAAGGTAGACAGGCACCGAGATCATCGGCGGTGGGATCGATGCCGTAGCCCGGATAGGGGTAGGGAATCGTCTCGCCGGAGGAGAACAGGAAAGTGAGCAAGTGGATGGCATCGCCAATGTTGACCATGCCATCGTCGTTTGTATCTGCAGCATCTGGACAAACACCAGCCTCACCCCCGATAAACAGGTAATCGAGCAGGAAGATGGCATCCGCGATGTTGACCTGCTGGTTGTAATTGGCATCCCCCCGAACAAAGAGGAACTGAGGTGCCTCCGAGATGCTCACCGTGCCCTGGATCAAGTAGGGCGATTCGGAGAATCCTCCCTCGATGGCATACATCGTATGGATCGGTGGTGTCCCGACGGACTCGACGAATCTCACCTCGGTCGTGGTCCCCATGGGGAATCCGAAATTGACCGTATAATCAAGCGTGCAGAGGGTCTGATGGATTCCAGGACTCATCATTCGGCCGTCGAAGGGTGGCAGGGTATCGAAGATCACCGCGATGTACATCGTCGAGTCGAGTCCATCCATGTTGACCTGCGTCACGATGAACTCCGGACTCAGCGCTTCCGCCTGGGTTCCGCTGAGAGAGATTTCTGACATATTGAGAACCAAACCATCGAACTCCACCGCGATTTGAAAGCCTTGCAGGAAACTCGAATGGGTGCCGAGCACCGGGTGGAACACAGGCTGTCCACCAAACACGGAAATATCCGCCAACTCCATCGAGGATTCTGGTGAGGCGACCACCACCGGACTGGCGGACCCCGTCGTGTCGGTTCCACCTGGACCCGTGACCGTCAGCGAGATGGTGTAGGTACCTGGCTCGAGATAGGTGTGGTCACCCGCACTCAGAGTGCTCGAATCGCCATCTCCGAAATCCCAGTAATAACTGGTGATCAGGCCTTCGCTGGCGCTCTCATAGGAGATGGTGTGGTCGGCGATGCCATCATCATCGGATTGAATCAGCAGTCCAGACTCCGGAGCCGGCGTGTCATGGAGATACCAAGCATCTCCATCTGCGATGACCAGGAAATGCTCATTTCCCGCCGCATCGATGGCCACTTCCACTTCTTGCGGAGTGCCGCTAAAGCCGCTGAGGATTTCGGTGGATACGGCCCCACCCGGTCTGAAGGAGTAGTTGTAGATCAAATCGTCTTGGATCCAACTGAGACAGTAGCGATCGGTGGCCAAACTCTTGAAGGAAAGGTATGAGATTCCGCTGGCCCGATCATGAATCACTTGCTGACTGGTGATGCCGGTGGCCAGCGACCCCTCGAGCAACAACAGTTCATCCCCCAGCAGAGCGACGATCTGCAGATTCCCCAGCGCGTCCGCCTCAACTCGCATGAAAGTCGGCAGCGATAACAAGTCGTACAATCCCATCGCGCTACTGACGGAGCCTGAATCTGCAATCCGAAATTGCACTTGCGTCCCCTCCAGCCAGCAAATCAGGACCAAATCGCCACCCACGGAACCGATGTGGCTCTCCGATCCGGATCCGATCTCGATCGGAGAATTGTTCCCGTACTTCATCATCACGGTATCGGTGTTGACGTCCGACCGGATCCAACTGACCACCCGGTGACCACTATCGAGAATCACGATCGAAGATGTGTGATGATCTCCTGTTCCTTCACTGATCTGTTCGGCCGGGCCGAAGCCGGCGGCAAGACTCTCGATCACGGAGATGGTCCTAGGTCCCGAACCGATGCCCTCATCGAGTGAGACCAAGTAGTGAGCCGGAGTGCCTTGGGTCAGCGAGGGGAAACCGAGTTGCTCGGAAGTTTCAAAAACAGGAATCGCCGTCCCGAATTGCAAGACGGTCCCGCTGAACAAGACCTGATCGGTGGTTTTCACACAGATGGACACCTGCTGTGGTGAACATGTCGAGCAACTGGTATCGAGGTGGATTTGCCCGCCATCGACGGGCCCGATCCCAGCGGTGAGAAGAATCGGTGGGTTGGATTGGCCCCAGAGAGAAGTCTGAAAGAGAAAGCAAAGAAGTAGGCCATGCCAGTAGGACATGCCCCTTCCAGACTTCAAATCCAGGCTCTTTCCAGTGCTCATCCGGAGTTTCCTCTCGACAGATTCACCGTCCCATTGGATGGCGATCTTGGCCCGTCCGAGTTCTTCTGATCGAGAAACAGTGGATGACAAATAATTCATCTCACGGATGCAGGAGACGCGAAAATTAACCCGGGGTAAAAAGGGACGCTTGGAAGCATCGGATGCCCCTGAAATAACACCAGTCTCTTGGTTTCAGCCCATTTCAGACAAGAAGAACATACCTATTTGACCATGAAATGTGCAATTCCGTAAGTGCCCAGTAGAGCGCCCCCCTGTGGGCTTCCCCGGCCGAATACGACCACATCTCCACAATCCGAAGGAGGCGGCCGTGAATCTAGTTTGAGACACCTCTCACAAAGGTGTGAGGCGCGCGCTCGGGATGAGGTGCATCGCAAGGGTAAAGGGCGCACCGCAAGGGCAAGGAGCGCACCGCAAGGGCAAGGAGCGCACCGCAAGGGA
>JAPKAM010000111.1 GCA_028825265.1 Planctomycetota bacterium | reverse complement strand
TCAGCACGCTGTGGCTGGCAGGGTCACCGCTCCAGGCGGTGGACATCCAGGTGCCCCTCGATGCACCCACCATCAATGCGGCGATCTCCCTGGCGGTCGATGGCGATGAGATCATCGTCTCGCCGGGAATCTGGAACGAGGCTCTCGATTTTGCCGGCAAACGGATCGAGATTCGGTCAGAAGCGGGCCCCGAGTTCACCACTATCGATGGCTCCCTTGATAATCCGGTCGTCCGATTCGTCTCAGGGGAGAGTGAGCTGGCACACCTGAATGGTTTCACGATTCGTGGGGGCGGCGGAGTTCTGGTCAATGGAGTGAGAAAGGGTGGTGGAATCTACATCATCGATTCATCGCCAAGAATTTCCAATTGCATCGTCTTGGAGAATCAAGCGGCTGTTGGTGCTGGGCTTGCCATCGACGGTGGAAATGTGACTCCCATCCAGTTGGATCAAGTCGAATTCTCACAGAATCAAGCGGTCGATTCTGGCGGCGGAATTGCCATCACCGGATCAAACGCCGGAGTTTCGCTGGTGAACTGTTTGATCCAAAATAATCACGCTGACATTGTTGGAGGAGCGCTCTATTGCGAGAGTAGCAACCTGCAACTTCAATCGTGTCAAATTGTCGGCAACAACACGGATCTTCTGGCCGGTGGAATCTGGATATACCAGAACTCCGATGCCACCTTCCTGAATTGTGAAATCGCAGAGAACGTGACCGCCGTCACCGGTGGTGGAATGGTCGTTTCCGACTTTTCAAGAGTGACACTGGATCATTGCCTGATCCGTGACAATGAGGGGGGAACCAGTGGCGGTGGAGTGTTGATGGATTCTGGAGATGGATCCGATGCTCAGGTGTTTAGATTTTGCGTCTTCTATGGCAACTCCGCCTCCGCCAGTGGAGCCAATCTGGGCGTCAGTCTCAACACCGCCTCGATCCTTCTCGAACGATGCACCTTTGGCCCGCCTGCACCTGGAGTGGTCGCCAATATCACGGTCAATAACAGCATTCCAAACATCTTGACGATCGATTCGTGCATCATCGTCGGCGGGGGCCCCCAGCCGATTCAGGTGTTGCCGGGTTCCACCAATGCATTTTTCAGTTGTATCGAGGGCCTCGCCACCTCCTCTATTTTCTCTTTTGATTGTATTGATGAAGATCCGCAGTTCGTCGATGCGAGTTCAGGAAACCTGGCTCTGGGGCCCGGTTCTGCCTGTATCGATGGCGGAAACCCTGCTCTCCCCGTCGATTCAGATGGTTCGTCAGCGGACATGGGGGCGCTTGGGCCCACTGGCGCAGGTGATTTTCGTAGAGGCGATGTCGATGCCAGTTCCAGTACGAACCTGGCGGATGCGATTCAGCTGCTGGCTCTTCTGTTCATTCCGGGGAGTGCGCCGATCGATTGCCTGGATGCGGCGGACGTCGATGATGATGGGTCGATCAATATCACCGACGCGATTCGTATCCTCGACCATCTGTTCGTATCCGGCACTGCATTTCCTGCTCCGTCCGATGTCTGCGGGGTGGATCCGACCGACGATACTCTCGATTGCGGATTGATTTGTCCCTAGCGGAGAATCTTCAATTGAGCTTCTGAAACCCGTCCGGTATAGGCCCCAGTTGTCGAGCGACTTCTGAAACGTTCACCTTCGACGAGGGGAATCTCCATGCGGAGGCGATGGTGGAGGAAGGTATTGCTGCGTGATGAAGTGTTGAAAGTGCCGGATCGATGGGCCACTCCGAAATCATCTCAAGGGAGTCATCTGCCCCGGCAAGGATGTCGATGTCGATGACACGGGGAGCATTGACTTCTGCACTTCTAATCCGCCCCAATTCCGATTCGATGCGTCTCAATTGGGTCCGAAGTTCCTCGAAGGAGAGCGGATCACGAATCATCACCGCCTGATTGTGATAGTCCGCAGTGCCCGGCGCAGCCACCGGTGGAGTCTGATAGATCGGAGAGCATGCCATCAAGTCAGTGCAGGCTCGCAACAGTTGTAACGCTGCGTCGAGGTGTCGCTCTGGTTTGATGTTGGATCCCAGCAGCAAAAGCGCATAAGCGGGTCGGACATCGGTCACGAGCGTTCTCTCAGAATCTCGATGCCGACGGAGCGGGAGTGCCGAAGGGCGCCCGGTTTTTCTATTTTGACTCGGGTCGCAATGATTTGGTGCTCCTCGAGGATCAGGTCGGCCACTTCTTGAACTAGCCTTTCCAGCAGCAGGCAGTGGGATGCCGAGACATGCTGGATGATATTCTTGGTCAACTCGCGGTAATTCACGGCGTCTTCGATGTCATCACTGGCGGCGGCCTTGGCAATATCGGTCCAGATGGTGATGTTGATCGCGACATCCTGGCATCGATCCCGTTCGTGATCAAAGATTCCTATGACGGTTCTGACCAGCAGATCTTCGATATGGATGGCGTCGAGGCTCGAGAGGTGTTGTGGCAAAGTACTCATGACATGCTTCTCCATCCATCGATGGGCACGACCTGCCCATTGGAACCGTCATCTTGCCGGATCAATCGGATCAACGCATCGGTCAATTGATCCAATGCTGGATTTTCCTCCGACTCCATCGAAGAGAGTCTCGTCGACTCTGAAGGCAAATCGGTGTTTGGCGGCAGGATCGAACCAGGAGAAATCCCGTTGACGGTGATTTCGGGAGCCAGTTCCGCGGCGAGCAGTTTCATCAGGTGTAGTGAACCCGCCTTGGCCAGGCCGTAACTGAAATACCGGGGGTCGGCATCGGAGGCGCGCCAATCGAGCATCTGGATAATTCGACCGTCCAATCCTGCCGGTAACTGCTTGACGAATTCCCGGCACAGAATCGTCGGCGAGACGACATGGATTCGGTGGTCGATTTCCAGCTGTGAGGAGTCGATTTCAAGGAGTCGATTGGGCACAAATCGAGAAGCGTTGTTTACCAGTACCTGAACCGGGCCCAGGGTGCAGGCCTCGGCGAAGATCTTCGCGGCGATCCGGGGGTCAGACAGATCTCCCTGGATCGACACGGCTTCGACTCCTCGAGCACGGCACGCAGCGACCGTCTCTCGCGACTGTTCGCGGGAGAGATTCCAGTGGATGGCTACGTGCATTCCTTCATCGGCGAGCCTGTAGGCCATCGCTCGGCCGATCCGGTGAGCCGCACCGGTCACCAGGGCCACTTTTCCTGTCATCTCCATCTCTGTTTCCTCCTGATCATCTGAGGGACCATTCTGAGCACTTCAGGTGTCGGAGTCCACTTGCACTCCGATACCTTGACCCGAGGAACTACCCCGACGAAACTCTCCGGGTCTGGATCACTGAGTTTCTTTGCGGAGCAGGAGGTATCAAATGGCCAAGGTTCTGGAACCGAATGCCACCATCGTTGGGAAATCCGACCTGTCGGAGGGACTGTCGATCTTCAAGGTGGCTCTCGATGAGGAGTTACCCGAGGGGGACTGGTTCGTGCCCGGGCAGTACATGGTGATCGGGGTCAACAATCTCGAGGAGCCCGATCTGGGTGGAGTGCAGCGTCCCATGTCGATCGCCTCGGAGCCTGCCGAGCGAGGCCACGTCGAGTTCTACATCCGGAGGGTGGCTCGGCCAGAATCCAAGAACCCGCTGACTCATAGCCTGTTCCTGCTTTCCGAAGGTGAGAGGGTCTTTCTGAGACCCAAGCCCAAGGGGCATTTTACAGTTCCTGGGACGGTCGGACTCGATGACGATCGGTGCCGGATCTACGTGAGCGCCGGGACTGGTCTGGCCCCATTTGTCTCCATCGTCAGAGATGATTTGCGGCAGGGTCGATCCATCGCCAAGACCTGCATCATTCATGGAGTTTCGCGCTCCGGAGATCTTGGCTATCGAGATGAACTGGAACAGTGGTCTGCCGAGCACGGCCTTGTCTACATCCCGACGGTCAGTCGACCCGCAGAATGTCCCGATTGGAGCGGACGCAGTGGAAGAGCTGAGGATTGCTTCAATCCAGATGGACTGGATTTGCTGGAATCAAAGCTGTCGCTGAGCGCTGGATCTCTCGGCCCAGATCAGGCAGTGGTTCTGGTTTGCGGTCTGCAGGGCACGATTGGCGAATCGATCCTGAGGTTGGCGGGGAGAGGATTTGTTCCCGCTGAAAAGAAGATCCGTAAAGCTCTCGGAATTCCAGAATCTCTAGAGGCTTCACTGTTCTTCGAGCAGTATGACTCGGATCCGGTCATCGACCTGGAAAATAAGCAGGTGGTGGCTCGACTTCGAGCAGATCTGGGACTCGAATGAACCAACGGTTTGTACCTCACGGGGAGAGTACCCACCTACCCATCTTCTGAGTGATCTATGCACGGAGCTGATCGATGGCCAGTTCTCCCAATCAAATCCTTCAAATTTATTTGATCCTGGACGGTGTTGAGAAACAGATCTCCACCGAGGGTAAGAAACTCATCAATTTTGGAAGAGCAGATGAGTGCGATGTGGTGATCGATGTTCCCAAGGCGAGCAGGGTTCACGCAGAAATTCGCATCGAGAGTGACAAGTACCGGATCATCGACAAGCGTTCAGCGAATGGCACCCTACTCAATGGAGAGCCGGTCGATTCTGCAGTGCTCCGTGCTGGAGATCGAATCCAGATCGGGGCTGCGGTCATCGAGATTCGTTCAGCAGGGCCAAGTCCCCGAGTTCAGGCCCCCGGCAAGAGTTCGAGAAAGGGGGCAGGAAAGGGATCCGGAGCGAGGAATTCGGCAGGTTCTTCTGCCGCCCCCGTCGACCAGAGTGCTGCGCCTGAATCGAGGCCACCCCTCCCCAGAAGAGGACGGCCGATCGTCTCCCGTGTCACCGATGGGGCGCTGATGGTGCTGCTGTTGCTGCTGCTGACAATGATCGGCGTTGAGTATAACAAAGGGCCACGGACCATCCGCAAGGAAGCGGATCAGAACCAGCGAGCGGAGATCGGAACCGATGCCACGATCAACGATTCCATCGGGGTCGCCACTCCTCCCGACGAGGGTGAAGTAGAACAGGCGCTCATCGAACAGGAACTGGCAGCGGCGGAGATCACCTGGGATTCCATCGAAGCGCTTCGCGCCATCGGGCGCAGATTTCCGTCGAGCAAGGCGGCAAAAAGTTCGGCTGAATTGGCAGCGGCCCTTGAAGGGCTTCGTTTCGCCAGTGACCTGGAGAAGAGACAATCTCTCGATCAGGTACTGGGCTCCTTGATTCTCGATGATCGGCTCGGCGAAGCCAATTCGATCGCCCGCTTCCTGGCGGGGGTCGATGGCTCAGAAGTAGATCAGGGCTACTGGAGAGCTCGTGCTGAGGCCATCTCCGATCTGGCTCACACCCGATTGAAGTCGATCCAGGAGCAGGTCACCGCATTGCTCGATCAGAACCAACCCGGAGAAGCCTTACGGATCATCGCCATGGCCCGCTCTCGTCTCGGTGGGGTTCCGGAATACGAACTGGCTCTGGGAGAGCTGGTCGAGGGGGTCGCAGATGTCCGCTGGCGACAGAGGGGGCGACTGGATCAGCCACCACAGGAGTGGGCATCGTTGCTCTCGATGGCCAGGCGATTGCAGGCGGAGTGCCGGTATCTCGAATTGCCACCCGTGTTGCATCGAGCCATCGCACTGGATCTACCCTCGAATGATCACATCGAAGCGCTGGAAATGCTGGTCAAGGCAGGGGCTCTTGCGACGATGTTCAACGAGTTCCTGGAAGGCGCATCCGGGGGTGACCTGCAGGTTGAACTGGCCAGCGGATCGACCCGTGTCTATCAAGCAACTCGCGATCGTTTGACCTTGGAAAGAGAAATCTCAGGCGGAAAGATGGTCGACCAGCGGCAGTGGTCGCAGGTCAATTCTTCGGAAAGATCGGTCTTGTTCCGGGCGGTTCCTCATTCCCTCGAAGGGGTCATGGGAATGGTCTATCTGGCTGAAATTTCGGGAGACGACGATGGCTTTCACAGAGCTCTGGTCAATCTTCATCGTCGAACTCGGGGCACCGAACTGGCCGAAGCGATTCTCCAGCGAAGTCGTGGTGGTGTTCCCGTCACTGGCGGTTTCGAAGAGTATGAGGGACGCCTGGTCACCACCTTGGAGAAGGAACAGATCATCGAGAATCGTCGACTGCGCAAGGAGAGAGAGCGGGAGGCGATCGCCCAAGCCAAGAGGCTCAAGAAGTCGAACAAGATCGAGGTGATCATCGAGTACGTGCAGATTCTTCGGGAGGAAGGGTCCTTTTCTCTTGCAGACCGGATGCTGCGGGAGGTGGTCGCCGAATCGGATGATGCAGAGCAGTCGTCGGAGGCCCGGGAATTACTGGAAAATCCCTACCTGGCAGAAGTATCGCTGAGAGAGGGGGGCAAACCCTCCAACCGCATCGACCTCTTCATTCTGGGCGATGGATACCTGGTCGAGGATCAGCAGCAGGAGTCATTCCTCAACCACGCTCGCACCTGTGAAAAACTACTCTTTTCCGTCGATCCATACCGAGAGTACGAGCAGTACTTCAACGTGACCGCGGTCCACCTTCAGTCGAAAGATCAGGGGATCTCGAGGGAACCTGGTGAAATCGTCAAGGACACCGCACTGGGGTGTAAGGTTCGTTACGACGTTCTCACATCCAATGGCAGCAAGGTGTTCGATCTCTTGTCTCGCCTCGGGGATGCCGGGAAGGATCGGCAGTCGATCGTGATCGCCAATGACACCGCAGGAGTCGCGACGGGTGGCGGAGGAGTGACCAGTTTGCCCAAGGGAGCTTTGGGCCTGGTCAATCATGAAGTGGGGCACTCCCTCGGCGGTCTCCATGACGAATACGATTACGAACCGGGGCAGGACCCCGACAAGCAGCCGCCGCCCGGTCGGGATGACGTCGTTGCGACCAGGGAAGCCCCTCCAAACCTGATGCACGGCAGCGACAAGTCCGAGGTGGAAGCTCGAGTGATCTGGCGTCGCTGGATCGAAGCGGAGGATCGCTGGTGGAATGGCAGCAAGGTGGGGCTCTTCGAGGGCGGAGACCGGAAACCATTCCATGTGTGGCGGCCTCAGGTTTCATGCATGATGCGTGACAACAGTGGTTTTTGCGTCGTGTGCATGGAACACATGGTGAAGGTGATTTACAGCAGGGTTAGGCCGATCGATCGAGTTGAACCCGAGCCTGGAGACCTGGTTCTGCAAAAGTCTGAAGACGAGGAAGTGATCCTCAAGGTCTGGACGTTACAGCCGAGGACTCATGATCTTGAAGTCCAGTGGTTGGTTCTGTCCTACGGGCTGCAGAGACCAGTCCCGGTGGGGGAAACCTCCAGCGGTGACACTGCAGTGGTCGACCAGCGGCCAGGAGAGCGCTGGAGGAGAGCTCAGAGCGGAGTCGATCCGACCGGGAAAATGGTTCAAGCCGCACAGATTAGAGCGAAGGACCTGGAACCGGGTTGGCACAGGGTGCGTTGTCAAGTGAAGGATCCAACCCGTTGGGTGCTTCGAGATGACGAAGGTCTCCTCCAGCAGCAACTCGAATGGTGGGTAGAAGTGCGCCCTTGATCGGTGCATGATAATTCCTGCGCCCTATCCATGAAAGCGAGCGAGATCGATGTCTCGACCACAAATCATTGCGAGTACCGGTGGCAAAGGGGGTGCGGGAAAGACCGTGCTCTCCATCTTGTTATGCCGTGAACTGGCGCGAATGGGCAAAAAAGTCGCTCTAATTGATGTCGATTTGGGAACCCCCAATGTTCATACCAAACTGGGACTGAAGCAGAAGGATTTCAAGCGGCAGACCCTTCAGCGGGCTCTGGCGCAGCCGGAGTGGCTCGAGTCCTCGTTGATCGAGGTGAAGTCGATCGGCAAGAGGCATGTCAAAGGCGGACGTTTCTCGATCCTGAGCAGTTTAGGTGACTTTGATCTGAGGAGTTTCGGCAACTGGGACGAGCATAAACAGGATCAATTCTACAGCCAGTTCAAAGCGCTGATCGAGCACTTCAGTCAACTGGACGAGGCTGCTTCCTTCGATGTCGTGGTGCTCGATACCCGAGCCGGCATCGATGGAAACGTGTGTGATTTCTGCATGTTGGCCGATGATCGAGTGATCTTCACCGGGGCAGAGGACACCCTTCGGGAGGACGCACTCAGTTTACTGAAGATGCTCTACTTCTACGACCTGGAAGAAGACCAGCACAGTTCCGATAGCACCACCACCAACTGGATCGTCGCGAATAAGGCCGATGATGAAGGCCAGGCGAACAGCGTCAGTCAGTGGGTGGTGAATGCCCTGGGTAAGTGGTTCGCCAGGAGAAAAATGGCTGACAGGAAGTTTCCACGGTATCTCGGTTGGATTCCTGAAATCGAGATTCCCAGGGAAGACGGGACTCTGATGGAGGCCAATGATGAGGCCGCCGATCGGTTCCGGCAGTTGGCCGAGGATCTCTGTTGCCGAGACGATGGTCGTGGCGATGACGACATCCAAGATCGGTATCTGCGCGACTTGACCACCTGATCATTCTTGCAGTCCTGAATGATTCGAGGCGAAGCGGGCTAGTGTTTCTCATCCAGCGCGAACCCGCAGCATCACCAGAAGAACCATTCACCACAAGAATCCAATTCATCCGCGATGGCGAAGTGTGGGGCGGGGCCAAGCACCGGTGGGCGCTGCGATTCGTGCAACTCATGAGATGGATGTGGGAAGAAATTCTCAAACGAAGAGTAGTAGTTCTGCGACCAGTCCTAGTTGGTGAACTCGAGCCGTGGATTCCAGGCTGTGAACT
>JAPKAM010000194.1 GCA_028825265.1 Planctomycetota bacterium | reverse complement strand
GAGAGGTCTATCGAAAGGTCGCTGAACGGGGCGATCGAGGGGCCGCTGAGCGGTTCAGGCTTGCGGTTTAAAATCATGCGGTTTCATCATGCGGTTCAAAATCATGCGGTTCAGTCGTGCGGGCCAGGATCACCTTTCTGTGCAGTATAACATGAAGTCGGGATCGTCCCGGAATCACTCTTTCTCACTCCTCGCTGCTGAACTGTGGAAGTCGCATGCTGGAGCGGCGATTCGGAAACTAATTACCTCAGATGGAGCGAATCTGGCGAAACGCCTCGATCGCCCGCTGGAGCCCCTCATCGTCGATCTGACGATGGAGAACCGCTCTCAGGCCGCGTTCGCCGATGGCCAACACCCGTATCCCGAGCGCCTCCAGTTCGGTCTCCATCTGCTGGTACCCGGCCCCATCGAGGTGGTCGAAAGCGACGAACAGGATGTTCGACTGCGGTGGGTTCGGCTCGAGGCGGGCGCCGGGCAACTGCGCCAGAGCCTCGGCCAACTGCTGGCAGCGGCGATGGTCTTCGGCGAGGCGATCGATCCCCTCGGAGAGGGCCACCCGTCCCGGTGCCGCCAGCACTCCAACCTGGCGCATGCCGCCCCCGAGTAACTTGCGCAGCCGTCTGCCCTCGGCGATCTGCTCGGCCGATCCACACAGCAACGAACCGACTGGACAAGAGAGCCCCTTCGACAGGCAGAAGGAGACGCTGTCAAAATCAGCGGCCAGTTGAGCGGCAGGAATACCGAGCGCCACCTCGGCGTGAAACAGGCGCGCTCCATCGAGGTGCATCCGCAACTGATGTTGAGCGGCGAACTGTGCCACCGGTGCGATCTGTTGCGGCGTGATCACCCGCCCACCGCGCATGTTGTGAGTATTTTCAAGGCAGATCAGCGAGGTGCGTGGCTGGTGCGGATCGTCGGGTCGGATGGCGGAGGCGATGTGGTTGGCATCGAGACAGCCATCGACCGATGGCAGTGGATGGGGATGGACTCCCCACAAGCGCGACGATCCACCCGCTTCGTACAGGTAGATGTGACTGTCTTCCATCAGCAGCATCTCATCGCCGGGTCGAGTTAAGGTGCCGATGGCGATGGAGTTGGCCATCGTCCCGGTCGGAACAAAGAGCGCCGCTTCCTTGCCGAGACGCTCGGCACTCTCCTGTTCGAGCAAGTTGACGGTGGGATCGTCGCCAAAGACATCGTCGCCGAGGGGGGCCTGGACCATCTGCTGGTACATCTGCTTGGTGGGGTGGGTGACGGTGTCTGATCTCAGGTCGACGCTCTGCATCGGTCCTCCAGGGTCGTGTGGATGTGAACTTTCGATCGCGAGATGACACCACGAAACTCTCTTCAACGGTAGTGTTCCTCGATCAGACCGTGGTGACTTGGGCTTGTACCGGGATCGCTGGCAGGGGATCCTTTGCATCGTCATGGCGGATCGCTTTGCCGCCGCTGGGCAGTGCCAGGAGGATCTCGATGGAACTGGATGACAAGGTCTGCGTCTGTTTCGGCGTTTCTCGGCGCAAGCTGGTCAACTTCACCCGCCAGACCCAGCCGAGCCGACCGTCGCAACTGTCGAATTGCTTCGGTGCAGGGACCGGCTGCGGTTGGTGTATTCCGTTCTTGATGAGGATTCACGCGGATGGGGTGGAATCGAAAAAGACGGAATCGCAAGATTCACAAAGCGGCCCCAACCCGCTCGAGATCAGCGCCGAGGAGTACCAGCAACTACGAGCCAGTTATCGCCAGCAGGTCGGCGCTGGCGAGCGACGGAGGAATCGCCATGGCGTTGGTGGGGAATCGGCGGGCGACGGCTTGGACGAGGATGCGGATCGCAGCGATGGTGAGATCGACGACGACGCCTTCGCCTAGCGAGTCGATCAGCAGGCCATCAG
>JAPKAM010000110.1 GCA_028825265.1 Planctomycetota bacterium | reverse complement strand
GCGATCGAACTCCTCATCCTCGATGATGACGATTCTTCCCTAGAGAATGGAACTCCCAATTACAGCGAAATCTGCGATGCCTTCGCGCAGCACTCGATCGATTGTCCAGAGATCGATGAGATACTGATCTTCTATCCACTCGGGTTACCAGAATCTCTTCAGCCCCTGGAAGAACGTCAGATTCGAATGGAGGTCACAGCAGGGGCTGCCACTCCCGATCCAGGTTCAGGATTGATCCATGTGCGTCAGGGACCGGGTTCCTTTACTACCTACGCGATCGAGCCGGTGGTTGCCGGTGAGTACCTGGCGACGATTCCTGGTTTTCCGTGTGGCGATCTAGTCGAGTACTACATCAGTTTCGAGGACCTCGCCGGTGGAGTCCACACCTCACCCTCCTCCGGTGCTTCTTCTCCCTTCTCCGCTGCCGTGTATCTCTCCCAAGTGATGACCTTCGAGGCCACGATGGAGGAGGATCTCGGTTGGACGGCGGGAGCACCTTCCGATACGGCGACCACCGGAATCTGGACGCGATTGGCACCCAATGGAACGGTGGCGGCGCCCGCTATCGATCACAGTGAAATCGGCTCCCAGTGCTGGGTGACAGGTCAAGGGAGCGTGGGGGGTGGCCAGGGTGAAAATGACGTCGATGGTGGCGCAACGACACTCTTTTCGCCGGTGCTCGATCTGGGGTCTTCTGGAACGGATACGATCTTCATCGAGTACTGGCGTTGGTATGTCAATGGTACCGGAGCCGCTCCCTACACCGATTCCTGGCAGATCGAGATCACCAGTGATCTGCAGAACTGGGTCACTGTTGAACAGGTCGGTCCACAGAATGGCCCCGATACCAACGGTGGGTGGATCTTACATTCCTTCGACCCGACGCAACTGATCCCTCTGACCAGCACGGTGCAACTTCGGTTCGTCGCATCGGATCTGGATGCTGGATCGATCGTGGAAGCGGGAATCGATGATTTCAGAGTGCTGACGCAGAATTGTCAGACCGGCCCGTCCTTCCGCCGTGGAGATCCCAACGGTGATGGATCGATAGATATTTCCGATGCGGTAGCGATTCTTCAGTACCTGTTTAATGGCGGTAATCTCCAGTGCATCGACACCGCAGATATTTATGACACCGGGGAGGTCAACATCTCCGATACCGTGGCCTTGGTCGTCTACCTGTTTGGAAGTGGCAATCCGCCAGCCGCCCCCTTCCCCGCCTGCGGATGGGATTCTTCACCTGACTTGCTGGACGACTGCCTCGACGGTGGTCGCTGCCCTTAGTCGCCGGAACGCAGTTCCTCGGGGCGATTTTCGAGCAGTGAGCGTGCACTGCAAGAACCGGCGATCGATCCTGTCGCCCAGGCCCATTGGAAGTTGAACCCTCCGATTCTTCCCTCGCAGTCGAGAATCTCTCCGGCGAGGTACAGGCCGTCGCATCTCCTCGAGTGCATCGTTTGATAGGCGATTTCATCGAGCGGAACTCCGCCTGCGGTGACTTCCGCGAGTTTCCAGCCTCGATCTCCGGTCACGGCCAGGCGATGGCCAGTCAACTCTCGGGAGAGGCGACGTCTGTGTTCTCGGGGAAATTGTGCCAGCGGACAGGAGAGATCCACCTCAGCGTGAGCGCCGATGAACTCTGCTACCCGTCGTGGAACTCGGGAACTGAGGGCGTGAAGAACCGAGCGTAGTGGCGATTTCTGGCCCTGATCGATCCACCAACGATCGACCGAACCTGGATCTTGGTCGGGAAGAAAGGAGAGTAGCAATTGGGGTGAACTTCCGAGATCAGCGTGGCGGATCCATGTTCGACTGATGTCCATCGGTGCAGGACCGCTGATGCCCAGATGCGTCCACAGCATCTCTCCAGTGGTGGACTCGACCTTCTTTCCATCGCTGACGACGGTGAGCTGGACAGGATGAGAGATTCCCGACAAGTTTTCGTGGCCATGACCATCTTGGAGGAGCAAGGGAACCAGCGCTGGCCAGGTGTCGGTTACGGAGTGACCCACCGCTTGCATCATCTTCCAGCCATGACCATCACTGCCACTCTTTGGAAGGGATTTGCCTCCAGTCGAGACGATCAAGCGGCGTGCTTGAATCTCGCCACCGGATCCGATCACGGTCCAGCCCGATTCAGAAGGACGAATCGATTCCACTCGCCAGCCCGGGAGTAAATCGATGCCCAGTTGACTGCAGCGTCCTAGAAGCGCATCCAGCACTGTTCTGGCCTTGTCGGTGACGGGGAATAACTTGCCAGTTTCTTCTCGTTTGAGTTCAACACCGAGTGATCGAAACCACTCCATGGTTTTTTTCTCATCAAAGGCTCTCAAGATGTTTCTGACCACGTTCTTTTTGCCGTGGAAGTCTTCTGGAGCCACTCTGTGGTGGGTGACATTGCAGCGCCCCCCCCCAGAGATGAGGATTTTGGCTCCGGGTCTTCGTGCGCCCTCGAGCAAGACGATCTTCAGATCGGTTTCGAGAGCGGTCTCCGCAGCAAAAATGGCCGCTGCGAGTCCGGCAGCACCGGCACCGATGATGGCGATGTCCGCCTCGGTAGTTATGGATGGGTTCACACCTTGGCCTGCTGGATTCTTGCGGCCAGAGTTTCAAACTGGCTCGCCTCGAATTCGCAAGGTCCCGGAAGCTGGAACTCGGAGATGTCGGAAGTTGGGATCAGGTGAACATGTACATGGGGGACCTCCCAGCCAATCACTGACACGATGACTCGGGAACATGCGGTGGCATTGCGTAGTTTCTTCTCCACGATTCGAACTGCTGCCCACAACGCTGCATAGTCCGCGGGTTCCAGGTCGAAGATGTAACTGACTTCTCGTTTAGGAATGACCAAGCAATGCCCTGGCTGGATTGGGCGGATGTCGAGGAATGCAAGATGGTCATCATCCTCCCAGACACGATGGCAGGGGATTTCTCCGGCGATGATCGAGCTGAAGATACTACTCATCAGGAGTGGTCCTTCCATCTCTCGTAACGAGAGATCGTTTCTCGATAGTTTTCTGGAACGCCGATCGGTTCGAAATCACCATCGATGGCACAATGAGTGGTGGAGCCGATTGCCACGATGCGGTTCTCTTGTTTGTGACGAATCTTGAAGCCAAATGTGAACGAACTGCGGCCGATTTCTCTGGTGCAAACATCGATGCGCAACAAGTCGTGAAGTCGAGCGGGAGATTTGAAGTCCAGGTGAGCCGAGACCACTACATTTTCAAAATCTCGGATCGGGCGATGCCCCTCGGCAAGATCCAGGTTGTGCAGGTAATCGACCCTGCCGACCTCCAGAAAGGTGAAGTAATTCCCGTGAAATACGATCCCCATTGCGTCCGTCTCGGGAAGGCGCACCTTGACTTCTGTGGTGAAGTGAAAGGTGTCATCCTGTGAAGATCTGGAACTATTATCGTGGCCAGGTGAGTTCAAATGTCCTCCATGGGCGAGACCGGAAGTGGTCCCGCAGGATGCTGTTCGAGAGCGAGGAATCGAAAGAAACGTTGTCTAGGTCGGTTGTCGCCGCTTCTTTGCCAGTCGTCAACCCCGACCACTGTCGATGGTGTAGGATCCTGGCAGGATCAAATGTGAACACGGGAGGTACCTTGCCGAGTGAATCGGAGGAGAACTACCTGAGAGCGCTCTGGAAGCTGTCAGGAGTAAAGGATCAGTGGATCACCACCGGCAAATTGGCGGATCGAGTGGGGGTCTCTCACCCATCTGCGACCCGCATGGCCGGTCGCCTCGGGGGGCACGGCTGGGTGGAACACGAACCGTATCGGGGAGTCCGTTTAACGCACAGCGGCAGGGCTCTTGCATTACAGACGGTGCGCCGCCATCGCATCCTTGAAACCTATATCTCGAAGATACTCGGTGTGCCCTGGGATCAGGTGGATGCAGAAGTGGAGCGTCTTGAGCATGCCGTCAGTGATGATTTGGTCTGCCGGATGGAGGAAGCACTTGGCTTTCCTGCGAGGGATCCTCACGGCTCGCCAATTCCAGATCGTGACGGCTGTTTACCCGCAACAGCGGAAGAGATCATCCTCACCGAAGCACCCATCGCTGTTGAACTCGAGATCGTCAGAGTCATCGATTCGGGCCCCGAGGTTTTGCAGTGGTTGGGTGAGCGTGGAGTCACACCCGGATCCCGGATCAGCATCGAAGCTAGGGAGCCGGGAGGGGGACCGCTATTGTTGATCTCGAAAGAACTCGATCGGCCGATTGCGCTGAGTGGAACACTGGCCCGAAGCATCGAGGTGAGATCGATCGACCTCTAGTCCTCTTCAGTGTCGAGACCCGATTCGATCCTTCTTGTCAGGTCTTCATCTAGATGATGCTCGATCCGGTGTGCGGGGTCATCGAGATGATCCGCGGCTAAACCAAGTCGTTCTGCAGCGAATCGTTTCCACAAACCTCTCTTTTTGAGGAGTGCTCGAGCCAGCCGTTCGCCTCGTCCGACCGGGATTCCGTTTCTGACGTAGCCCAAAATCCACAGTAACCAGTTGGCGATGGTGCGCATAAACCTCGAGGAGGGGTGATCGGGGCGTTCGTTTCCGGCTGCAGGAGTCGCCGTGGTTTGTAGGTGAGACTCTGCAAGGATGTCTTCCATCTCGACCCTCATGGTCCAGGAAAACCTACGGGTCGCTGCAGGAATCAATCCTCTACCAGGGGCCAGAAGCACTGCTCCCACCAGCAATCCGCCCGCAGAGGTGGCCATCATTCCTGGCACTCCGGTTTCAAACTGGAATGCTCCAAGGGTCCCGAGGACTGCAGCGAGGACACCTGCCAACGTGGAAACGATGACCATCGAACTCATCCGATCACACAGGACGTGACCGATGGTTGCTGGAACTGCAATCATCGCAATCACCAAAACGGACCCGACCGCTTCGAAGCAGGCGACCGATGTAATTGCGACCAGTACCAGCAATCCCTGTTCGAGAGTTCGGAAGGGTAACCTCGAAGCTCGGGCCAGTTGGGGATCAAAGGCGCATAACTTCCATTCCTTCCAGAAGATGACCGTGGCTGCGATGTTGAGGAGAAGTGCTCCTAGAACCGGTGTCAACGAACGGGGAAAGAAGTACCCGAACCACTCGACCTGATGAATCGGTGCGTATTCGACCATCCCGTACAAAACACAACCCGGGTCCAGATCTACATCTCGAGCAAAGATCTCGATCAGGATGATTCCCAGTGCAAACAAACTGGTGAAGACGACACCCAGAGCGGCTCCTCCATCGACACCAGCCTGTTCCCGAAGCCATTCAGCAAGAATGGAGACGATGATCGCAGCGATGAGTGCTCCGACCAGCATCGGAAACAAATCCCTCGATCCACTCAAGACGAATCCGATCACAAGGCCTGGAAGGACTCCGTGAGCGATGGCATCTCCAAGCATTGCTCTTCTTCGCAACACCAGTTGGGCGCCGAGTAGAGCACAGGCTGCGGAAGCGCAGGCCGCCACCGACAAGATCTGCCAGCCCACCGGGGTAAAGAGGTTGTCGATCATGAGGTCCCCCGCTCGTCGATCGATTTCTGTAGCGTTTCGATCAGATCTGGAGGCAAGATTTTCTCGATATCTTGTTCATCGAGATCGATGAGGTCTCGATCGATGGATGCTTCCGATGTGAGCCATTCGCGCCAGATCTGAAGTGCCTTTCTGGCTCGAACCGCTCGCTGGCGACCGACGGGGGTCAACTGGATCCGATGCGGATCCGCCTGGACCCAGCCTCCACGGATGGAGTTGGAGAGAACTCGGCGATTCTGTGCGGTGCTGGCCCTTAGTAGCCGTTGACGATCGACCTCAGTGGATCCACCCAGTTCCGAACTCAGGATTCCATCGAGAAACCTACGAAGCTGTCGGTTTTGAAGACGGGATCGTTTCTGCAGAAAACGAGAGATCCAGCCACGACCGGGAGCCAGTAACAGGGAGATGACGAAAAAGGTGGTGGCTGACAGAACGATGACTGGCCCGGCGGGGAGATTTGTGTGCAAGGATGAAATGAGGGTCCCGACGATGCCGGAAGCCGCACCTAAAAGTGCGGACGTACGTAGCAGCCCATCGAATCGGTCGGTCCAGAATCGGGCAGCAGCTGCGGGGATGATCACCAGCGCAGCGGTCAAGACCACTCCCACTGCTGGCAATGCGATCACGATGGTGGCAGCCAGAAGGGAAGTTTGAAGCAAGTCGATGGAGCGTGCGGGAATCTTCGAGGAGAGGCCGAAGCGTGGATCGAAGCAACTGACCAGCAGTTCCTTGCGTAAGGCCACGATGATCAAACTCATCACCACAGCGGAGATTCCGAAGAGCCACGCCTCTGAGCGGAGCATTCCTGCGGTTCGGCCGAGCAATAGTCCGTCGAGTCCTGCCGCTGAACCACTCATCCCCGATCGCTGGATGATACCCACCAGGGCGATTCCGGCTCCGAACATGATCCCCAAAACGCAGGCGGTCGCCGCATCTTTGCGAATTCGAGTGACTCTCGGAAGCCATGACACCAACGATGCTGCTAGTAGCGCGCTGAGCAGAGCACCGATCCCAAGGACCGGAAGAGAACGACTGCCCCCGATGAGAAAAGCGATGCAGATTCCTGGCAGGGTTGAGTGGGCGATGGCATCGGCCAGAAGTGCCCGCCGCCTCAGCAGCATCAGGGCCCCAACCAATCCACAACAGGTTCCCAGAGCCGTGGTTCCGAGCAAGATGACCAGGGTGTTGGGAGAGATCATCATCGATCCTTGCCGAGTCTTGACCTTCCGGTTCGGATGCGCCGGACCGCCTCCGCTGCTTCATCGAGAAGAGTTAGGCGGCCTCCATAGGTGCGCAGTAGATTCTCTCTAGTGAAGATCTCTGCGGTCGGACCGGCTGCGACCAGCCGCAGATTGAGCAGCATTACATGGTCGAAGAAGTGTTCAATCGTCTGTAGATCATGGTGAACAAGGACGACGGTCCGACCTTTGTTCTTGAGATCCAACAGTACCTGGCGAATCGCTTCTTCAGTGGCGGCATCGACTCCGGCGAAGGGTTCATCCATCAGGATCAATCGAGCATCCTGTGCCAGTGCTCTTGCAATGAAAACACGTTGCTGTTGGCCGCCTGAAAGTTCACCCACCTGCCGCCTTTTGAGGTCGGCCATTCCAACCTGGTCGAGGCACTCCATCGCCCACTCGCGTTGTACTTTTCCCGGCCTTCGAAACCATCCCAGTTTGGAATAGGTTCCCATCAGCACCACATCGAGGACGTCGACCGGGAAATCCCAGTCGACACTCTCGCGCTGAGGGACGAATCCGATCAGTTCCTGCGACTGTTCGAGTGGCTGATCGAAGATCTTCAGCCAACCGCTGGAAGGGTGAATGGTGCCGAGGATCGCCGAGAGCAAAGTGCTCTTTCCGGCTCCATTGGGGCCCACAATGGCACAGAGCGAACCTTCAGGGATGGTCGCATCAATATCCCAGAGCACCGGTTTCTCGCGGTAAGAGACGGTCAGGTCGTGAATTTCGATGGCCGTGGTTGTCATCGGAGAGCCTCCGAGATGACCCGTGCGTTCTGCAAGACCATGTCTCGCCACCGTTCGGCTCCTGAACCGGCCGGACCGGGAGCATCGCTGAACAGCACTCCCCCGATCTTCAGGTTGTGACCGAGAGCAGCACACCCCTCGATCAGGGCACGAACATTGCGCTCGGGAACCGTCGATTCGACGAATACCGCCGGGATCTTCCGACTGCTGAGAGTCTCGACCAGGCGGTTGACCCGGTCGATGGAGGCTTCCGACTCGGTGCTGATGCCCTGGATTCCCATCACCTCTAACTGGTATCGCCTACCGAAGTATCCGAATGCATCATGGGCAGTCACCAGAATCCTTCGGCTCTCTGGAATTTTCGCGATCAGATCAAAGACCTGGGCATCCAGTCGAGTGAGTTCTTCGACCAGTGGCTTCAGAGATTTTTCATACTCGGCGACATGCTCTGGATCGATGGAGATCAGCACTTCTTTCATCTGCTGGATCACTTCGATCCAGAGTGAGATATCCATCCATAGGTGAGGATCCACCGTCTCTGCAGCGGAGTGGATCAGTCGTGCTTGCGGGATGCTCTCTGAGATTGCGATGTAGTGGTGGCGTTTGGAACCTGGCCCAGACGAGTTGCCGTGGTCGAGGATATCGCCCATCCGTCCCTCCAGATGATGGCCATGGTAGAGAACCAGGTCGGCATCGAGGATCCGCTGAACATCGGTGGGTGAAGGCTTGTAGAGATGAGGATCGACACCAGCGCCCATCAACGATGAGACTTGAACATGGGAACCGACCAGGGATCGCAGCGGGCCGGCGATCATCTCCGTGGTGCAGAGAATCTGAAGTGAATGGGGACTCGGTAGCGAGGGGGAGCCGATGCACCCCGAAAGCCACAGCGGGAAACACGACCAGAGCAGGAAATACTTCATGATCCAATTCTGGCGGGGACCTCGCCCGTAATCCACCTAAATTTGACAGCATGCAAAATAATGTTTAGCCAACGCTAAACATGAGGGCGGGAGCGGTCCCCTGACTCTTTATCACTACAGTGATTTGATGTACTATGGGTCTTTCGAGATTATCGGACATCGGGGTCAGTCAATTATTCGAATCGACCCGTGGAAGGCAGGCTGGAGTGCTCTGCAACGATTTCGAGGAGGTGAGGCCATCGGCCTCGTTCTCCCCTTATGGCCACCTCAGGTCTCTGATCCGCCCGTTTGTGGACCTCAGAACGCTG
>JAPKAM010000109.1 GCA_028825265.1 Planctomycetota bacterium | reverse complement strand
CAGCTTCCAGCGATTCTTTTCCGGGTTGCCGAGGACGACGTGGTACTTGCCCGACTGATAGACCGGCGGCTTCCACACCTCGCCCCCTTTCAGGCGGTATCCGTACAGCGCTCCCCCCTCATCCGTTTCCCCATCCCCCTCTCGGGTGACACTGATCACCGTCATCCCATCCATCTCTTGCACTGCGGCGAGGTGGGCATGGGGCTTTCGACCGTCGAGGGAGTGTTGCGAGACGGTGATGGGCCAGCCGGGGTACTGGCTGGCATCGTCATCGCCGGGACGACTCCAGCGTGGCCACGATTCGAAGGTGACGAGACGTTGTTTGTTGTCGATGCGGACGATGCCCCAGCCGGGGCCGCGGTCGAGCAGGCGCGATGGTTGCAGTCCGGTGCGGTAGGGATTGCCCATCGCCAGCACTGTCATCTTGTTACCGAAGCCATCGATGTAATCGCCGGTGCCACGATGCGGACTGACCTTCTCTCCGCCACCGGCCTCCGATGGGAACCAGCGCCGCGGCCAGGTGTTGGCCACCGCCGGTCCGGCAAAGGCGATTCCACCATCGCGAAACTCATCGACTCCGTAGCGGATACACGATGAAAGGTGTTGATCGCCGGCGAGGTGAAAGGCGCGCGCTTTTCTGAGCAGGCGAATCGCCTCGTTTCTGGGGGATTGCGGCCAGCCACCCGAATCGCAATCGGCGACCGGAACTTCACCCTCGGGCCAGCCGCCCGCTTCGACGATCGGCAGACTCGGCGTGATGCCGCCGGTTTTTCCCGGTGGCAAGGTGGCGACATTGGAGAAGGGCGTCTGCGAGAGGAGGAACTTCCACTGGGCACCGTAGCCCCAGTCGAGGGCCCACTGATCGAGGAACTTCTCCTGCGCATCGCCGAGCAGATGGAGGCCTGGCAGATCGGCGTCGACCGGATCGAACTCGGGATTGGTGAACCAGCCGTTAACCACCTTTCCCTGCGGAACCGATGGGCGCGGTGCGCTCTTGAACTGGCGATCGGAGAGCACCGCGATGCTGATTCCGGCGTACTCGACTCGGGTCGAGTAGACGCTGTAGCCCTCGCCGACCGGTCCATCGATGAGCGGATCGGGGAGGTGCGAGGTCTGGGTCCTGTGGATGGCATTGACCTGGCGTGGGGCCAGTTTGTAGCCACCCGAATCCTGAGCGGTGATGCCTGGCTCCTTGCGGCCGCGCTTGCCGCCGGCTCCCCAGATGTTGCCATGATAGACATCGTGATCGTCGGGGATGGTGATGCAGGGAGTGTTACGGGTCAGTTCGCCGAAGGATCGATACCAGCGCAGAAACTTGGTGTGGTAGTCGAGCAGCATCTTGTCGGGGGGACTGCTTTCTGCTCGAGAGATATCACCCTCGTAGATCTGATCCCCGGCAAAACAGAGCAGATCCGGTTGATGGGATGCGACCCCTTCTGCGACCTCTTGATGGGGAAACCAGATCGAGGATGAGTTCCATGCCAGCTGGCCGGTGAAGTTCTTCATGCATGAGATGAGGCCGACCACGATCGGTTCCCCTCGCTCGGCCGGTTCGGCGCGAACGATTCCGCCATAATCGTGGTTCACCACTTGTTCATCGGAATTGCGATATCGCAGTCGAACACGGAAGGAACGGTCGCGGTCTGCTTTCCAGCCGGGCATGCGGAACTGGACAACCCTCGAGAGCGGTTCGAATTCGCCATGAGAGATGGTTTCCCACTGCTGATCTTCGAGCAACTGGAGTTGGCAGGATTCGATCTGAGGTGCGGAGATCGGGGCCAGTTGCGCGGTTAGTTTCCAGGTGTGAGTGCCCTTCTTGTTTCGTGTGAGGCAGTACTGAAGCCCGTAGATCGGTCCGAGGGATTGATCATCGGTGGCGACCAATGCGCTGCCGTCCGCCTCGAAATTGTGAATCACCCAGCCGTTGGAACCGCTCTTTCCACCCAGATGGCTGGCGAGCCCAAAGGAGCCATCGAGCTGATTGGCGGGGATCTTCTGCAGTACCGCCGAGGAGATGGGGTGACCGCTGTTTTTGGCGTGAGCGGTGAGCAGCACGCGAAAGGTGTTCTCTGAATCGGGGATTATCTTCAAGCGCAGGATCCACGGCCCCTCGCCCCCATCGCCATTTCTGGTCTGCTCCGGGATGAGTTGAACCCGATCCTCGCGGAGTGGACCGCCGATCGACCAGGATCCTCCCCCGCCGCCGTGGTTGAAGTCGCGGAATCCGACTCGTCCATCGGGGTGAATTACCGCCAGGATTCCTCCATCGGCAGCGGGCTTGTCGTGGACGATCGATCGAATCCGTGGGTCGATCTTGGCACTGCCGATCCCGAACAGGATTCCTCCAAAGGAGCCTTCATGAGGATCCGATGACCAGCCGCTCGAGATCTCGGTCGCCAGTGCATAGGAACCCTGGGATGGGTGTGCCTCTCGGGTCAGCAGAATCGTTGTTCGGACGGGGTCGCGCTTTTGCGAATTGATACAGTGCAGTTTTCCATCGCGAATTTGCCAATCCTGAAGACGATTAGAATTCCAGTCGGCTCCGGTCCATGTCTGGTCGGGAGTGTTGCTCCAGTCGAGCTGGATCCCCTGGCTGTAGAGTGGCGAAGCGCTGACGAGAAAGATCAGCAGAAGTACGAGTGTGCGGAGCAAATGGTTTGGCATCTGGGCCCTTTCGATTGCTGAGAGGATGGGGTTTGTCGGCCAATGGATCAACAAGCACCTCTACTCTCGCGGTTCTGATCGTTACACTCGGGATCGAATGGAGGCGACTAGGGATGGAAGTTGCGATCAGCCGCGGGATCACCACGATATTGTTACTGCTCCTGTTTTCGCCTGTTCCGGCGGTGGAGCGACGAGCAGGGGCTTTTTATGACGATGCCCTCGAGCAGGCGATTGGCCGCTCCGATGAGAAGCAGGTCAAAATTGCGGTGGAGGCGCTCGCCACCGTTGGCACCTCTTCGGCGATGGAGTCGGTGATCACCAGCGCACTGCTTTCGGGCCATCCAGCGCTTGAATCTGCGGCCCTGGTTGGCTTGCGCAATCTCCAGCCGGGATCTGGCCTCGATTGGTTGTGT
This sequence comes from Planctomycetota bacterium, assembly GCA_028825265.1. Classification (GTDB taxonomy): domain Bacteria; phylum Planctomycetota; class UBA8108; order UBA1146; family UBA1146; genus QNYK01. Next base: position 5,676 of record JAPKAM010000109.1, on the reverse strand, counting down.
ACCCAGGCGACCAAGCATCCACGAAAAGAAGTACGCGATCTGTTACTGGGCTTGTTGTCGCAACGAAAGGAAACGCAGTGCTTCCGGGCGGTTCTTCAGGGGCTATACGATGAAGAAGATAGTGTCGCCTTGAAGGCGATCGAAGTGCTGAAGGACAAGGCACACCCGGGATCGATCCCGCACATGGTGCGTGCCTTACAACATCAGGAAGATCGTGACCGAGATCTGTCGTTGGTGGCGGAACGAATCCGGCAGATGCTGAAGAAACTGACGGGCGCAGATCTATTCGCGTCGTCGGAGTGGGATGCTCTTTGGAAGGGCAACAAGAAGGCGCTCGGTCAGGGCAAGAAACTCGATCCGGCAAAAATCATCCTGAAAGGCAGCGGAGTGAAGGTTGTGCCTCCCGCCTTTTTCGGCCAGGAACTGGTCAGCGAAAAGATCGTGTTCATTCTCGATACCAGCATCTCGATGCAGGAGAGGGATCCTCTTCCCGGCGCAGTGAAGCCGAGCGGCAAAAAAGAATCAGGAAAAACAGGAGTCAAGAAGGGAGCCAAGAAAGGCCAGGGCTGGGAGGAACTTCCTGCTTCTCGCATGAGATTGCGTAGGGTGCAGAAGGAACTGAAGCGAATGATTCGAGAGTTGCCTCGTTCCTTCAAGTTTTGCCTGGTCACTTTCGATGAAGATGTGGATCGGATGTCGGATCACCTGGTGGAAGCGACTCCCGATCAGAAAAGAAGGGCTCTCAAGTTCGTCGACAACTTTGATCCGGAAGGATTGACCTCGACGGACCGGGCTCTCGAATCCGCATTCAAGATTCCAGGGGTTCGATCGATTGTGTTGCTCTCCGACGGAATGCCCTACCGCAGCAAGGACCCCATCGATGTGTTGCAATTGTTGGCGCATATCGAAGAGATCAACCGATTCGAGCACATACCGATTCATACCGTCGGCTTTGCTTCCACTTCAGGCAATGCCGGGGGCTTTCTGGGAGAACTGTCGAGGCGCAACAATGGAACCTATACCGAGGTGCCTTGATTGCACGCATCGATCCTTTACCGAGGTGCCTGGATCACAGGCCTGGATCACACGCATTGATTATGCATCGGAATTCAGTTTTGCGTCGAACTGTTGTTCGACCTGGTCGTGTTCCTTGGATGCCTCTTCGAGCTTATGAAACGCAAGGTCGATGGAGTTTCTCATATTCTTCAGTTCCTGAGAGAGCTGCGCGATCTGGTCGCCGTGACTTTGTTCGGATGCCTGGATCAGGCGCTCTTCTGTGCTCTTGGCTTTTTCTTCGATGGTGATGATGAGTTTTTCGTTGCGATCGATCTGCGCGCGTAATGGTTTGAGCAGCGCCGATTTTTGCTGGATCAGCCGCGCCCTCTCGCGTCTTTTGTCCTTACGGTTCTCGTTCTTCTTGCGGTCGGTACCGATGCCCGAATCCGCTTCTTCGCTCCACCCAAATCGACGCAGGAAGGTGTCGTAGTCCCCCTCGAAGACACGGGCGATGCCGGCATCGAAAACCACCAGTCGGTTGCAAGTTTCTCTTAGGACCGATTCGACGTGAGTCACCATCACTACCGCTCCAGGGTAGACATGGATCGCTTCGATGAGGGCCTCTGTGCTGGCCATGTCGAGGTGGTTGGTCGGCTCGTCGAGGAGCAGCAGGTTGGAAGGTTGCGCCAGCACTCGTCCGAGCAAGGTTCGGGACTTCTCTCCTCCCGACAGGACCTCGACCTTTTTTAGCGCCAAGTCGCCGCCAAACATCATCGCTCCACAGATGTCTCGTACTCTTGTTCTGGTCAGCATGGGGTTGGCGCTGTTGACTTCATCTTCGACGGTGCGCTTGTCTTGCAGAACTCCCATGGCGCTTTGGCCGAAAAGGCCATGAATCGTCGACGGGTGGCAACGAACCTCTCCATTGGTCGGCTTGAGTTCCCCCGCGAGCAACCGGAGTAGTGTCGATTTGCCCTTGCCGTTGGGGCCGATCACTCCGATCCGGTCATTGGCACCGACATGAAGTTCCATGCCGGAGATGAGGGTTTCTCCCCCTTCATAGGCGAATTCAAGGGATCGGGTTTCGGTCGACCACTTGCCGGGATTGGGCGTGTGATTGAAGGAAAAGGACAGGGTTGAGATCTCATCGAGTTTGTCGAGTCGTTCCCGCTTGGCGATCTGCTTCAGTCGAGATTGTGCCTGGCTGGCTCGTCTGGCCTTGGCTCGAAAGCGTTCGACGAATCGCATCTCATGGGCGATTTTTCTTTCAGTGTTCATCCGAGTTTTTTCATGCATCTCTTCTTCGATGTAGATCTGATCCCAAGCTTTCTCGGTGCCTCCGGAAAACTTGCGCAACTTCTGGCGGTGAACCGCCAGTGTGTGGGTGGTGACCGAATCCATAAACTCCCGATCGTGTGTGACCAGCAGCATCGTTCTTCGCCATTTTTTTAGAAATCCGCGTAGCCACCGCAGGCTGACGATATCGAGATAGTTGTTGGGTTCGTCGAGTAGCAACAGGTCTGGATCTTCCAGCAGCACTTTGGCCAGATTGAGGCGAACCTGGAATCCACCGGAGAGATGTTCGGGCGATTGACTCAACTGCTCCTTGGCGAAGCCCAGGCCCATCAGCATCGCCTCGGCCCGGTGGACCTCGATGTATCCCTCTTCCTTGACTTGCAAGGAGAGGCTGGCTTCCTCGAGAACGGTCTTCTCGGAGAAGACCAGATGCTGGGAAAGGTGACCGACGCGGATTCCCCTGTGAATGCTGATCTGACCCTGATCTGGGGCCATCTCTCGAAGAATCATCTTGAGCAGTGTCGACTTACCATGGCCATTGGCACCGACGATGCCGACCTTTTCACCCGCCTCGATGAGACAGGATGCGTTGTCGAAGAGGCCCTGCTCTCCGAATCTTTTTCCGATACCTTGAATCTGAAGCACGTGATCTCCTCGTGAGTATCCTACCGCCTGCTCTGCGGAAGTCGTATCGTACCCGCAGTTGGAACAAAGATAAATTTGACCCGCGAGGGGGGCGATTGAAGCGCGGACTATTACTGGTGGTGCTGGGCTTGGCCCTACTTCTTGGAATTCGCCATATGGATAGCCGTGGCTGGATACCGATGGACAAGGCGAGGCTCCCCTACCTACAACAGGTCTCCGGCGATCGGGCCATCATCGCCTGGCGTACGGCGCTTCGATTTACCGGAAAACCGCGGATCGAATGGTCGCTGGTTGGGGACTCGACCGAAGCATCTGAGGTGCTGAACGTGGCTTTTGGCGAGACCGTGCCATCCCAGTACGGTTTGGACAACCTCGATCATCATGTGGTGCTCAGTGGATTGCCGCATCGGGCCGAGATCCGCTACCAGGCGAGCAATGGTCCGTTGCCGGTGGGAAGTGGCCAATTCCGAACCGCCCCCGCCGATCATCATGAAGGCCCGTTGAGGATCTGGGCACTGGGTGATTCCGGCACTGGCGGACCGGTGCAGTACGAAGTACGAGATTCGATGGTGGAGTTTCTGGCAGAGACGCCGTTGGATCTGATGGTACATGTGGGCGACATGGCTTACAGCCGCGGTCGAGATGGCGAGTTTACGGCGCGCTTCTTCAGGCCGTATCGAGACTTGCTCTCTTCCATCGCTTGCTGGCCAGCCCCCGGCAACCACGAGATGAAAAGTTCGACCAGCATGGATGAGGCCGGTCCCTATTTCGAGGCGTATCTGTTGCCGACTGAGGGGCAATGCGGCGGCGTGGCCAGTGGCACCGAAGCGTACTATTCCTTCAATTACGGTCCGGTACATTTCATCTCGCTCGATTCCAGTGGCGATGCCATCGATCCAACGGGACCGATGATGAACTGGCTGGAGATGGATCTGTCGCAGACCGATAGCACCTGGATCATCGCATTTTTCCATCATCCTCCGTATAGCCTCGGATCGCATTCCTCGAATAACTTCAAGGACAGCGAGGGTCGCCTAGTCAAGATGCGGGAGGTGGCGGTACCGATCCTGGAAGCGGGAGGGGTCGACCTGGTACTGGCGGGACACTCGCACATCTACGAGAGATCGGGGTTGATCCAGGGAGTGCATGGTTACGGGGATACTGAAGATCATGCTGTGCCGGCCACCGATGTACTGCGCAGTGATGGCAAGATCATCCGGTGGGAGGGCGACACCTACTGGACCGAAGATGGCGGCGGTACTGTTTATGCAGTGGTCGGTCACGGCGGAGGTCATGTCAAGAAGGGCGGTGATCACCCGGTGATGGTGGTCAGCCAGGATGTGTTCGGCTCGGCACTGATCACCATCGAATCGGATCGACTGATGATGGAGAATGTTAGATCGGATGGTGAGGTGACGGATCGGATCATCATCGATCGATCTGCGGAGCTTCCAGGGAAGTAACGCTGCGAGTGGGTCGCATGGGCGACCCCTGCTGATGTATCCTCTGAGGGTGCCACCGCACCACATGGGTCAGATCCCCACCGGTGCAAATTCGAGGAGGAAGCGTTATGAATCCACCGAAGCAGAATGCCGTGATCGCTCAGTCCGGTGGCCCTACCGTGGTCATCAATGCTTCTCTTGTCGGGGTGATCGAGGCGATCCAGGAGACGGGACTGGTTGGTTCCATCTATGGCGCGCGCCATGCAGTACGGGGAATGTTCGAAGATGATCTGGTCGATCTCTCTGATCTTTCGGCAAGCCAGCTCGATCGCATCGCCGGTACACCAGGCTCGACGCTTGGATCGAGTCGTGACAAGCCGGATGAGGAGTACTGCAAGAAGATCTTCCAGCAACTAGCCAAGAGGGACATCCGCTATTTCTTTTACATCGGCGGCAACGACAGTGCGGACACCTGTCGCATCATTTCTGAATTGGCGGCTTCTGCTGGACATGATCTCAAGGCATTCCATGTTCCCAAGACCATCGACAACGATCTGGTTCTGAACGATCACACCCCTGGGTTTGGTTCGGCGGCTCGATTTGTCGCCTGTGCAGTGATGGGAGACAGTCTCGATAACAAGGCGCTTCCAGGAATTAAGATCGATGTGATCATGGGTCGTCATGCCGGTTTCTTGACCGCGGCTTCGGCACTCGCCCGTACCGAGCATGGAACCGGGCCTCATCTGATTTACCTGCCTGAATCGGTCTTTGAAGTCGATCGGTTCATCGCGGATGTCGATCGAATTTACAGTGCCATGGGGCGCTGCATGATTGCCGTTAGCGAGGGCATTCACGATCTGTCGGGCACTCCCATCGCTCAGAGTTTGGCAGAGCAATTCTCTGGCGAAGTGGAACGAGATGCCCACGGCAATGTGCAACTTTCAGGGAGTGGTGCGCTGGGTGATCATCTGGCGCGACTGATTCGAGAGCGTCTCGGACAGAAATTACGAGTCCGAGCCGATACCTTTGGCTACCTGCAGAGATCTTTTGCCGGCTGTGTCAGCACAGTCGATGCAGAGGAGGCCAGAGCCAGTGGTCGACAGGCCGTGATGGCCGCTGCTGACGGGCTCGATGGGGCCAGTATGACGATTCGTAGAATCTCCGACTCCCCATACCAGGTCGAGTACGTGCCGGTTCCGCTGCGGGAGGTGGCGGGCAAGACCAAGACGATGCCACCATCCTGGATCGAAGACGGATGTGATGTGAACTCGGAGTTCATCGACTACATCACTCCGCT
>JAPKAM010000108.1 GCA_028825265.1 Planctomycetota bacterium | reverse complement strand
CTAATCCAGTACGGATCTTTGGCGAAGTTCGCTCCGCTGGAGATCTAGTCGGTCGAGATCAACTCAACATCCGCCTGGCGAATGCCGCGAATCTTCTCTCCTTCGGTAATATGAATCTCCAATTCCACATCACCCACCGGAAGTTCCACCGACCGAAAACTGCAACTTCTGGTGGTCGGCAAGACCGATTGTCGGATTTCGACATCTCCATAGCGCAGGGTGATCACTCCAGGGACCTTTTCTGGAGAGTATCGACACTCGATGCTATAGGGACCTGGCCGTTCGATGCGGACGTGCCAGCGACCTCGAGAGTTCTTCGCCCAGGGCCGGCCATGGGTGTGACGCCAATCTTGGCGTGTCAACACCGTCACTTTTTCATGTTCCGAACCGATGACGATCCGGGGGGGAGCCCACGGATCCTGTCGCTCCGAAGCCACATCGGCAAACCAAGCCCTGTAATCAGCGAGCAACTTCTCAACCACATCCGGATGTTGCTCCGAGATGTCGTTCAACTCATAGGGATCGATCTCCAAGTTGTAGAGTTGAAAGTCGGGTTCACCCTCGAAGGAGTCACGCCAGAAGGGAGATGGATGCACTAACTTCATGTTTCCTTCTCGTGCCATGAAGTTGTGGTAAAGCACTGGCTGGTCGCCGCGATGCGCCTGAATCACCACGGTGCGCGGGGCCCGCTTGACCTTCGTCCCCTGTAACTCGGGCAAGAAACTGGTGCCATCGATTTTCAATCCCTCTGGCAGCGCCACTGAACAGGCCTGCAGTACCGTCGGCAGGACATCGTAATGGGCTGCGGGCCAGCAAGTCTTCAAGCCCGGCTCCAGATGACCGGTCCAGCGGGCAAAGAAGGGAGACCGAACGCCCCCTTCAAGGGTGCTGCTCTTGGAGCCGCGGAATCCACTAACAAATCGTCGTCCTTCGGGCCCGTTATCTGTGAAGAAGAGAATCAAAGTCTCTTCCCCGATTCCCATCGCATCGATCTTCTTCAGTAGCTTGCCGATGTTCTCATCGATATTGGTAATCATGGCATAGGTGCGGCGTACTTGATCATGGTTCCAGTTTCCCCGCAGAGGAGCACCCTTCTGCTGGGGGAAGGCAGCCGCGGAGAGATCGACCCCTTGATAAAGTTCTAGCTCTTCAGCAGGAACATCGTGCCACGGACCGTGGGGACAGTTATCCGTGATGATGGCCAGGAAAGGCCGCTCTTGCTGATGGGCCTCAGCGGCGAACTGGAGCGCTTCTTCAAAATAGATGTCGGTGCAGTAGCCTTTCATCTGTCTTGGCACGCCATTATCCATCAGGATCGGATCGGTGTACTGGCGCTCTCCGCCGACCGGATCTGAAGGCTGCCCGATCCCACCTCCCCGATGAACTAGCGATTTCTCAAAGCCCTGATCGCCAGGCCGTAACGGGTAACAATCACCCAGATGCCATTTCCCGAAAAGACCCGTGGCATATCCAGCATCACGGAGCAGCTCTGCGATGGTCACCTCATCGGTGTCCATCATCGCTCGGCCGATGTAGGTGTCGATCGCACGGGTACGTTGATGGCTTCGGCCCGTCATCAGCGATGCTCGCGTCGGTGCACAAACGGGGCAAACATAGAAGGGATCGATCCGCGCACTCTCCCTCGCCATCGCATCGAGATTTGGAGTCTGAATCACCGGATTGCCGTGAAACCCCAGGTCGCCATAACCCTGATCGTCGGTCATCACGATGATGACATTGGGGCGCTTCGATTCGCTTTCTGCGCTGCTCCCGGTGGACGCTGCTGCATCGTCAGGCTCGATCTTCCACTGCTGCATCAGGCCTGTAATCGCCTGGGTCAGCGCTGGCACCCCGCTCCGCCGACCTGAATCCTTGCGTACACTCCAGGGCAACTCAAATTGAAGGGTGCGCATTCCATCTTTGCGATAATGGCGAGTGATGTAGCCACCACTGAAGTACTTTTTTCCGTCGGGATGAGGGAATTTAGGTGACGGTACTGCCTGGATGCCGGCCTCCTGTAGCAACGCACCGGCACTACGGGGACCTCGGATCCATTCGTAGTCATCGAGCTCATCATCCGGAACTGCCAATTCTGAAGATCGCAGCAAGTGCCCAACCTCAACCCAGTCTTGCGGATGAGCATGACCGTGGAGATCGATCAAAAGTGCATCTCCTCCACCGATTTTTTGAGCCTGCAGACATGATTCCTCGAGGGCGGTGTGATAGGCGCGATACACCATCGCTGCAAAGACACCACCCTGCGTTGCTTCATCGATCTCCCTGTTGGGATCCATCTTGATGCGATGCAGTCGGTTGGTCACAACAAATGGCTTGCCGCCAGTTCGCTTCTCGATCTCGGCAGCCAACTCGAGAGCGAGCTCCCTGGTATTGGTATCTCGAACCAGGGTTCCACTGGTGCGATCGACGACACCTTGAGGCTTGGCAAGCCCTCCATGAGGAGCCGAGATCACCAGCGGAATGTTGCCGACCGTCACATCGACGAAGTTGTCGCCCGAGACACTGGCGGGAACCCGCAATGAGACGCAACCGATGGACCAAACCAGGACTAGAATCGTGGTGCGGATATTATTCATGCCGATCAGTCTAGCCGAGAGATCGAGACGAGTCTTTGACCTGCTTCTCTGCTAGAACCCGACTCCAAGCGACAGAATCGGTCCCGGTTCGAAGGTTCCTTCACTGGTACCAGGGGTCTCCAGCGAGATCGGCAGGATCAGTGAAAGAGTCCAGTTGCGAAAGTCCTCGTCCTTCCAGCTAAAACCAACGGTTCCAGAGACCGCAGTGAAGCCTGAATTGATATCGATCTCACCATCCCAGGTGGCACGATCGATGTGCTGGTAGAGCAATCCGACAAGGCCAAAGGAACTCTCGCCCGATCCCACGGCTCCCATTGGCTTGAGCGCACCGATGCCGCCCTGAACGGACCGGGACGCTCGATAGCCATATTCATTTTCTCCGACTGGATAACGACCCTGACCGTAAGCGCTGATGATCAAATCGTCGCCGATCGGTCGGCTGTAAGACAGCTCCATCATTGGATCAAAGCTGCCCGTCCCCAGTTGGATGTGTTCGTGAAAAGCTCCTTCACTGCCGAGGCTATAGGGGTTTTTTTCAATTCGTCCCAGCGGTACAGAAGTGCCCACCGCTGCGGAGAAGAGTCCCCCATCGGTACCCACATTGTGTTTGTGCCAGCAGAGCAACATGTCGATATCGCCAAATCCCCGAATAGTTCGGCTCGGATGGTGAGTCAGTAAGTTTCGCTCCATCGCTTCAATCTCCACCGGAGTGGCTAAGGGATCGATGGCGCTGATATGAGAGGATCTCGTTTTAATATCGATGGGAAGACGCCAGCGAATCGACCAAGGCTCATCAAAGGTATATTCAAGCTGGAATTGTAACCGCGCGATGTCGAGGCTCACCTCATGACGATGATCCGCCACATCAATTACATTTCCAGCCTCATCGATCCCTTGATCTTCGAAGTGGCCTCCATCAAATCCGAAACCACGCATGAAGGAAACTCGATGTTGCCAGGTACCCGTGCCATGGTTGGTGGAGCCCAGACCGGACCCCAGCGCCCCTGCATCAGGAGCGTTTGGATTGCTTCAGGCAGGTCAGCCCTGTGCCCAGAGAGATGGGCCCGCACAAAGTTGTAAAAGAAACAGCGCAAGCAGATAATAAATCACTGGAGGTCGCACTTTGTTTTTTCCTCTCGCAATCGATGGCTGAACAGTCCTCAATTCACGAGTACGGAGGGTAAAGCATCAAGGTTCCAACTTACTTCTGTTTTTTGTAAAAAATACCGTAATTCACTGCCCGAGATCTTCATGATTTCCAATACCACCCGAGAATTCTCCGTTTGGAAGGCAACCGCTCCATGGCCGGCCCAGAAATCGCCAAACTGGACGATCGCATCTCCGAAGCGATCCACATCGCCATCGAATCCTGTGAACTGGGATCGATAAAGAAAATCAGCGGCCTCCCGCTCGGTTTCTCCAACATCAACTTCCGTACCGAAACCGATCAAGGCACTTTCCTGGCACGTCTCTGTCGCACTCAACCCGTGGCTCGAATTCGAGATGAAGCCCACTTCCTCTCCTCGATTCAAGGCAGTGGTTTTCCCGCCTCCTACCCGATCGAACGAGCCGATGGAGACTCCGTTTCTTTTGTGGGCGATGAAAAGGTCATGATCTATCAGTTCATCTGTGGAGAAGAGCCCACAGTAACGACGGATACTGCTCGCCAGGTCGGAGAGGCGATCGGCTTGCTTTCCACACTTTCGGTCCCCGAGGACTACTCTTCCAGTTCGTTGAGCGACATCGATGAAGCCAAACAAATGCTCAAGACGGAGATTGTGCAGCTGGAGAAATATCCCCAGTTCCACTCCCGATTCCAGCGGGAAACCAACGACATTGAACCGTTTCTCCAGGTTGAACTGCCACGCGGATTCGTCCACGCCGATGCTTTTCCAGACAACACCATTTTCCGAGATGGAAAACTGGTGGCGCTAATCGACTTTGAGGACTCCTGCGTAGATGCTTTGCTGTTCGATGTTGGAATGACCTTGCTGGGATTTGGCTATCGAAATGGTCAACCGGCCCCTGATCTGATCAGAGCACTGCTGGAGGGTTATCAAACCCAACGGACCCTCACCCCACTGGAGATCGAATCGCTACCGATGATGGTGCGCTGGTGCGCCCACGGAATGACCTTCTGGCACCTCAAGTATTTCATCCACAACCCCACTGAACGTCAGCACCGCAGGATCACCGAATTGCAGCAATTGATTCAAGGGCTCCATCACGAAGATTCGGACATCATCCTCGCGGCAACCCGATCACTGTAATCCTGCATCGATGAAGCGTGCAGATCTGTATGCAATTTTCCTCGCTCGATGCAGATGCCCCTGCACCCCCACCATGCAATGATGTGATCTTCTCAGAGAGAGCAGGGATTATGCAACTGAACGAAGGTCGCTGGCAGTTGGCCGGGCACGATGTTGAGGCTCTCGCCGAGCAGCACGGCACTCCGCTGTATCTCTATGATGAGCAAACGATTCGCCGTCAGGTGAAGCGGTTTCGCAATGCCTTTGGAGCATTTGATCACCGCATTCATTACGCCATGAAAGCCAACTCCAATCGAGACGTACTGCTCCTGATGAAGAATCTCGGTCTTGGCATCGATGCGGTTTCCATCTATGAGATCCGTCACGCCTTGGAAGTCGGTTTCGATGCACATCAGATCTTGTTCACACCCAATGGCGTACCCTTCGATGAACTGGAACAGGCGATCGAGTTAGGTGCGCGACTGAACATTGAAAATCTCACCTATCTTGAACAACTGGGAGAGGCCTATCGTGGCGATGTGCCTTGTACCCTGAGGATTCATCCGGGTCTGGTGATGCCACCGTCCTCCCGGGATGCCACGGGTTGGTATCAACGATCCAGATTCGGAATCGGTGAAGACCAAATGGCGCAAGCACTGCGACTGGTCGAGTTGCATGGCATCCGAGTCGAGGGACTCCATGTCCATTCCAGTTCGATGATCCTCGACGAGCAGGTCTTCGGCGCTGCCGCAAAGGTGCTTCTCGACCTGGCCAGAAAACTCCCAAACGTGATGGCGATCGATCTCGGCGGTGGAATCCGTCCGCCATATCGAGATGAAGATGATCATCCAGATCTGGATGCTCTGGCCCATTCACTGACCAAACCGCTGGAACAGTTCGAAAGTGAGACTGGTCGGTCTCTTCAACTGTGGTTCGAACCGGGGCGCTATCTGGTGGCAGAGAGCGGAACATTGCTGACCCGGGTGAATGTCATCAAGCAACTCGGGGGCAGGACCATCGCAGCTGTGGACACCGGTTTTCACCAGTTGCTTCGTCCTAAGCTTTATGACGCCTGGCATGAGATCAAGAACATCTCGAATCCGCATGGACCACAGCAGGTCATCGATGTCTGTGGGTGTCTGTGCGAAGAGGATGATCTGGCCAAAGCGAGATCCTTACCCGAAGTGCGCGAGGGGCATCTTCTCGCCATCCGCAATGCCGGCGCCTACGGCTACTCGATGGCATCCACCTACAACTCACGGCCTTTACCGGCAGAAATGATGCTGTGAAACGGATCGAGACGATTCCCCTCGAAACAAGTCGCATCCGCGCCACATTGAAACTCTGTCACTTTCCCCTCGACCACTCTGGGGCGTTCCTGCTGTAGTCATCGGCGTGGGAGCCCGGGCTCAGCCTGATCCACCGGATTTCACCAGGATGTCGAGCCACGATCTTCATGACCCGCTGTTTAACACCTTTGTTGCGAGAGCTACATCGAGCCAAAGAGTGCGGGTCTCGGCAGCCGCTCGATGCCGTACTTCAACGGACTCGACTTCGAAGTGGACTCCTTGATCCCCGAACGAGTCATCGCTTTTCCACGATTCAAAGGTGATGATCGGGATCCAAATACGATCGATGACGAGCCATCTACAGCGCAGTGTTGATGTGAAGCCGCTTGGTTGTTGCTCTCTCACCCTGGCAGGCGGAGACTTGTAGGGCATCGGATGATCAAGAATCGGTAACTTCATCATCCGGACCTGTGAAAGGAAACTCATCATGAAGAGTGTGATCATCTCCCTGGCCGTCATCTGCGGTGTCTATTGCTGGAGCAGTCCTCCGGTGGCGCTCGGCCCATTCATGTTCACCATTCCTGTCGTTGGCATCCACGAGGATTCGCTACCGGCACTGGAAGTGGCTTTCCATCAAGTCCTCGGCGACGAGAACTACCTGCAGCTAGCGGTCAAAGAGGGTGAATTGCATTTCTACGGCGGTGCCGGGGGGGGCAAGGCATTACTGTCGCTGATGAAGGTGACGGAGGCCGTGAATCAGGCCGGGTTCGAGATCGACCCAACCGCCTGGCGACTCAAGCCGCAGATGCTGGGAATTTCCCTCTCCTCAAAGGGGGGAGTCAAGACCACCGAGGTGATCGCTGCTCTCAAATCTATCGAGGAAGTCAGTATCAAGGACTCTCTGCTCATCGGAGAGACGACCTATCACGTGATCCATCTCGGCCGCGCCATCCGCTATTCCGATCTGATCGCAAGCATCGGAGAGTTTGAACTCGAGCTCGATGACCTGCTCTGGGGCCATTGGAAATACGGCTGGGAGATCGAAGAGGATGGGCATGGCCACGACATGGGCATGACCCTCATCGGGAAAACAGAATCCAAGTGAAACGGCCCATCGCTAGGAGGTGTTTCTGATGATGATGCTCTGGATGCTACTGCTGACTCTCGCACCGCCTGTCGATGACGCTGCCATACCAGCGGCCGCTCCCATCAACATCGTGATCGTGCTGGCCGACGATCTTGGCTACGGGGATCCCGGTTGCTACAACGACCAGTCCAAGATCCCCACTCCTCACATCGATCGCCTCGCCGCCGAAGGCCTGCGCTTCACCGATGCTCACACGCCATCGAGTGTCTGTTCGCCGACTCGGTATGGTCTGCTGACGGGACGTTATGCCTGGCGAACCCCGCTCAAGAGTAGCGTGCTGTGGCCGTGGTCGCTCCCGCTGATAGAAAAAGAGCGGCTGACGCTTCCGTCGATGCTCCAGCAGCATGGCTACCACACCGCTTGTATCGGCAAGTGGCATCTGGGATGGGATTGGCCGATCGATGCGAACGGCCATGTCAGCGATGAGTTCGATGGGGTCTCCATTGCAGCCCAGAAGAGAGTGCCACTGGGAAAACGAGTCGATTTCTCGCGACCGATCGCCAGTGGTCCCATCTCTCGTGGTTTCGATTATTACTTCGGCGATGACGTTCCCAATTTTCCGCCGCGCTGTTTCATCGAGAACGATCACACCGTTGGCATTCCGAGCGTCGACAAGCCCAAGGGAATGTTCGGACACGTCGGGCCGACACTGCCCGGCTGGGATCTATCGGTGGTCTTGCCGACTCTGGCCCAAAAAGCCGCCGCTTACATCGAGCAACGTGCGAAACATCCCGATCAACCGTTCTTTCTGTACGTACCGCTAACCGCCCCGCACACGCCCATCGCGCCATCGCCACACTTTGCCGGCAAGAGCGAAGCGGGAATCTACGGTGATTTCGTGCATGAGGTCGACTGGGTACTGGGCCAGGTGCTGTCTGCGCTCGATCGTACCGGTGCCACCGATCGCACCCTGGTCATCTTCACCAGCGACAACGGTTCTCCCCAGCGAAACGGAATCAATATGAGTGGCCCCATCGGTTCGGTGAAAGACTTCGGGCACGACCCATCGCGACCGTGGCGCGGCATGAAATCGGATGCCTGGGAGGCGGGCCACCGGGTGCCCTTCATCGTGCGCTGGCCCGGGAAAACTCCTTCAGGTGAAGTCTCGAGCGAGCCGATCATCCTGACCGATCTGATGCGTACCTTTGCCACCCTCGTCCGGCATTCATTGGCCGAGGATAGCGCCGAAGATAGTTTCGACATCCTGACCGCACTCCAGGGCAAGAAGGCAACACGGCCGATTCATGATCATCTGATCCATCATTCCGGCAACGGTGTCTTTGCCATTCGCCAGGGAGAGTGGAAGCTGATCCTCGGCAAGGGATCGGGCGGCTTTACCCGCTTCAATCCTCCCGCCGACGCCCCCGCCGGGCAGCTCTATCACCTAGGCGACGATCCAGCAGAGCAAACCAACCTCTACTCAGAAAATCCTCAAACCGTCGAAAAACTGACCCAGTTGCTCAAACTTACCCGCAGTAGCAACAGTTCCTATCGCCTTCACACTCCTGCACGACAGTGATCGCCACAACGACCTGAAAAGCCCTGAAATCGCATCGATTCCGAAGGGCCGGCAGGATCGCCTAAAAGCCATGACTACTTGATAATTGTTGCTCTCCCTGACACTTTTCCTGTGGCAAGATATCCCCCTCTTGG
>JAPKAM010000017.1 GCA_028825265.1 Planctomycetota bacterium | reverse complement strand
ACCACCCTGGGGATGCTGCAAGGGTCGGAGATGACACACTCGCGATATCAGTTGCTTCTTGCATACAAGATCGCGTTTGAGACGATTCGGGGTGACTGCTAGTTGCGGCACGGTGCGTTCAAAGCCAACAGATCGAAGATCGATAGAGCGTAAGACTACACATCGGACGCCTTGGACACCTGTCGTAATCAATGAAGAGGTTGGTGTAAAGACCTGGTCTGGTGACCTGCACAACGAACCGGGGAACATCAGAAGTTTTCCACTTCGCCAGCGAGTTCAGGATTGGGGGAGAGTCCCGCCTGCAAGGCTCTCGCTTCACTGGCTCGAATCTGCCAGGAGAAGGAGGCGAGTCGGGATTATGGAGCAGAGCTAGAGTCTCTCGCCAACGGGCTTTCGAGGCGGACTGTCTGAGGCTGGCTTCGGTCGAGACAGCGTCCCCGGCAGGATTCGAACCTGCGACCTCCGGATTAGGAATCCGATGCTCTATCCAGCTGAGCTACGGGGACATTCGTCTCAAAGTTGACCTGAAGGTCGTGCTTACACCGAGTGAAGCGGCGCAGCCTAGCCTCTTGCAGGGCTCTGGTCGAGAGTCGCCGCCGATCCTCTGACGGAATCGAGACAATAGGGACAATCCTGACCCCATCGGGACATTATTTGAAATAGTGACAAACGCCACTTGTTTATTGTCAATGACTAACAATCCTATACATTTGGTACTGCCAGCGTTTCTATTTCGAGTGGTCAGGTGGAGTGTATGGGGAGGTTTTCCATGTCTCATGAATCAATAGCCCGGATGGGTATTCTGCAGCGGATCTCGGTCATCCGTTGGTGGAGTTTGGTGGCGGTGATGGCGATGGGAATCGTCAATGTCGCTCCGGGGCAATGTGTCATCGATGCCGAGCCGATGGGCAGTTCCTTGGTCGACACTCATGTGGAGATGGATGGCAACTGGGTTGCAATCAGCGATGGAATTACCATCGAAATGCTCAACCGGGACACCGGAGTTTGGCTCACCCACCAGTCCATCGATTTGCTGGGTGCCACTCTGGGGTCGATCTCTCTCGAGGGGAACGACCTGGTGGTCGGCCTCGAGGGCGAGGTACAGTTCCATTCCTTCGATGGAATCAGCTGGAACCAGACCAGTTTCATCTCGGGTGTAGGTGTTGGGCTATTAGATCCGACCTGGGGATCGGTGCTGGATCACTCCGGAGATCTATCGATCGTCGGGGCTGCAACGACTGACGAGGTCTACTTCTACACAAGAGTCTTTGACGGCACCGGAGCCTCCAGCTGGATTTCTTCGGGAACGGTCACTGGAGCCCTCGGTTCTGGATTCGGAACCTCCGTTGCGCTGAGCGGTAGTCTTGCCAGTGTTACGGCTCCAGCAGCGTCAGAAGTGTTGACCTACCAGTACCAGGGGATTGCCACCAATCAGTGGCTTCTGGATGGGACTCACCCCCTCGCGATAGGCTCGGGAACATCGATCAGTCTTGATCAATCGGCCGGGCAAGCGCGGTTGTTATTGCCATCTGGCCTGGGCGCCAATGTGTTCCTTCGTGGAGCCACCGGGTGGGCTCCAGAATCGTCTCTCATCTTCACGGCTTCGACGGATGCAACCCTTGAACTCTTCGGTGAGCATGCGCTGGTCACGACCGACTGTGGGCTGCGTCTCTTTGCCAGAAGTGCAACTGGATGGAACTCAGGATTTAACATCCAAACAGTCGATGCACTGAATTCTTGTATGGTGGTTCCTGGAGGCAGCATTGCACAGCCGATGACCCTCTCTGGTTCTTCGGCGATGTTTGCTTCGCAATCTGGAACTCATTTCCTTGGCAGCCTGACCTTCACCGATTGCAACAACAATGGTGTTCTCGATAGTTGTGATCTGGCTGTCGGAATCCCCGACTGCGATGGGAATGGAATTCCTGACAGCTGTGATTTCTCGACTGGCCTCGTGGACTGTAACAACAACAGTATTCTGGACCCGTGTGAAATCGCTCAAGGATTCGCACTCGATTGCAATAGCAATGGTGTGCCCGACAGTTGCGACATGGCCACTGGTGGACAGGATTGCAATGGAAACAACCTGGTGGATGGTTGCGAGATCGAAGCCGGCGACCTTGCGGATTGTAATCTAAACGGCATCCCAGATTCTTGTGATGCACTGGCCGGCGTTCTGTTTGACACTACACCTCCATTGATTGAAGGAATGCCAGCAGATATCACCATCTCCATCGGCAGTGGCCAGTGTGAATCTGCAGCCAGCTGGATTTCACCCACTGCTTCAGATACCTGCTCCTTGACCAACCTCAGTAGCAGTCACAATTCGGGTGATCTGTTCTCCTCGGGGGTGACTACCGTCATCTACACGGCCACGGATGAGGTGGGAAATGTCGCTGAACTGAGTTTCCTGGTGAGCGTCATCGAACCCGATGCACCCTTCTTCATCTCGGTTCCAGGGACCATCAATGTGGCGTCGGATCCTGTGAACTGCTCGACGGCGGTCAACTGGTCTCCGCCCTTCGCTCTCGATACCAATGGTTGCTCATTCCCCGCCATCACGTCCGATTTCCAGCCTGGAGACGCGTTTCAACTGGGAGCCACCACGGTCACGGTGATTGCGACGGATGGATCTGGCAATACCGCAGAGGCCTCCTTCATCGTGAACGTAATCGACATCAGTGGGCCCACCATCGAGCAGTTGCCAGACATGGTGGTTAGTACTCAACCAACGACCTGTCTCGGTGCTGCATTCTGGGCCGAGCCACTGGTCACGGATTGTTCCTCTTTCACTTTGATTTCGACGACTCCATCTCCAGCGCTGGTGAGCTTTGCAGGTCGGACAGTCACCTACAGTGCGCTGGATTCGGCGGGGAATACTTCTCAGATGAGTTTTTCGATCGCACTCATCGATGACATTCCTCCAACAATCACGGGAATGCCGGGCAATATGACCCTGCTTCCTGCATTGGGAACCTGCGGTGCCTCACTCGACTGGGTGCTTCCGGTTGCAACGGACGGTTGTGGGGTTGTGGGCCTGGTCAGTACTTTTGAACCTCCGGCGACTTTTGGAGTTGGATCTACGACGGTGACCTACACCGCTACCGACACCAGAGGAAACGAGACCATCGAGAGTTTCACCGTGGTTGTGTTGGACAATGACTTCCCGGTATTCACATCTGCTCCAGGGACGACCGAGGTGATCACCTCGGAAACCGAGTGCGATGCTGCGGTGACCTGGGTAGAGCCGGTGGCCGTCGATTGCACCAGTGTGACGATGACTTCCTCCCACGTCTCCGGATCGATTTTCCCGATCGGCGTTCATCAAGTGACCTATACAGCCACCGATCAACTGGGAAAGGCAACGACGATTGCCTTCGCGGTTTCGGTCGTCGACGGGACGGCTCCGATACTGGTGGGAGCCCCTGCTGATATGACCATCCATACCAATCCTACGGAATGCACAGCGATCGCTACTTGGCCATCGCCTACCGCTTCTGATAGTTGCAGTCCTGCGACTCTAACGACCAATGTCGAACCTGGCACTGCACTCCCGGTGGGTGTAACCGCCGTGACCTATACGGTCACCGATGAAGCATTGAATTCAATCCTACACACCTTTTTTGTGACGGTGGTGGATGCTGCTGCCCCTGAATTTGACATCACGATGGCGGACGTCCAGTCCGGTACCAGTCTTGGCATCTGCTCCGCGCAGGTGTTCTGGATTGAACCGGTCATCAGCGACGACTGCTCTGTTCCTTCGGTGGTCAAGAGTCATCCCTCGGGTGCCTTCTTTGATCTGGGAACTACGACGGTGACCTACACGGCGACCGATGGGGGCGGTAATAGTTCCTCGCAATCGTTCGCCGTCACGGTTACCGATACTGAAGCTCCAGGATTCTTCCAGATGCCGGCCGATCAGATCCAGGTGTGTTTGCCAGGGAACTGCAGCGCTGCGGTGACCTGGGCCCACCCGTTGGTTCTCGATCACTGTGAAGCGGTGATTTTTCAGGTCAGCCACAATCCGGGTGACTTGTTTCCACTCGGCGATACGGTCGTGACATACACCAGTTCGGACTCACTGCTGAACCAGGCTTCTCAAAGTTTCACGGTGACGGTGGTGGATCAGGAAGTTCCCTTCTTCACATCGGCCTTACCAGACATCGTCCTACCGATAGATGCCGGACTGTGTGCGGCATTCGCAACATGGGTGGACCCCACTGCAGAGGACTTGTGTGGAGTTGTGACCCTTGGATCGAATCATCCTTCTGGCACTCTCTTCAGCACGGGTACAACGCCAGTGATCTACACCTGTACCGATGAATCTGGAAATACCTCGACCCTGTCCTTTAACGTGACCGTCGACGACATTGAATCCCCGCAGATCCTGACGATGCCGCTGAGTTTTGCGATTGGTGTCGTGGCAGATTCCTGTACGGGAATCCCGACTTGGACAGAGCCGACGGTTCAAGATTGCGACTCGGCCACATTGATTAGTACTCATGACAGCGGAGCCGCACTTCCTCTCGGCGATACCCTCGTGACCTACACTGCTACCGACCTCACGGGTAATCAGGTGAGTGCAGCCTTCACCGTGACCGTCACCGATGGAGTCTCTCCTCAGTTAATCTCGGTTCCGGCAAACCTCATCGCAGCGACCCAACCAGGAAGTTGTGATGCAGGGGTGAGTTGGCAGGAAGCGATTGCTGTCGATCACTGCTCTTCCGTTGCGATCAGTTATGATCCTCCACAGGGATCGATCTTCCAACGTGGAATCAGTGTAGTCACGGTTACGGCCATCGATGCTGCTTTCAACAGCAGTTCGGCGACCTTCACGGTCGAGATCCTCGATCAAGAGAATCCGATCCAGGTGGCGGGTCCTCCGGCACAGGTCATTCTTGCGAATCCCACTGGAGCCTGTCAGGTGGCAGGGGCATGGGAGATCCCGGCCTTTGCAGATAATTGCACCACCAATCTGACGGTGACTTCGACCCATCAACTGGGGGATCTGTTGCCCATCGGGGAAACTCTTGTGAGCTATACCTGTCAGGATGAAGCGCTCAATCAGGTGGTCTCCAGTTTTTCAGTGCTGGTGGTCGATACCACTCCACCCTCGATTGATTCGATGCCGCTCGACGTTGAGGTGGTCACGGTCTTAGATTCTTGCGAAGCGGTGGCGACGTGGGGCCTTCCTCAGGCGAGTGATTGCAGCGAGTTTACGATGGAGTCCGATCTCGCCAGTGGAGCCACCCTCGGGATCGGAATTCACATCGTCAACTTCAACTTCACAGATGTGCATGGGAATGTCGCCTCCGATAGCATCCTGGTACGTATCCTGGATGGGGGGAATCCTCTCATTCATGGAGCCTTGCCCGAGATCACCATCGAAACCGGTGCCGGCTCTTGCGCAGTGACTGCGATCTGGCCTGAACCGACCACCACGGATTGCACGGCCAGTGCGCTCGAATCCAATTATTCGAGCGGCTCCGCTTTCCAGGTCGGAACCACGACCGTGGTGTACACCGCCATCGATAGTGCTGGGAACCAGAGCAGCACCAGTTTCGATGTAACGGTGCTCGATGCGACTCCACCGGTGATCGTCACGATGCCACCCGGCATGACCCTGAGTGCTCCACTGGGCGCTTGCCAGGTCGTGGCCACATGGGCCGAACCGGAAGCGACAGATTGCGTCTCCTCTCTGTTCAGTAGCGATTTTCCCAGTGGCTCGCTGTTCCCCATCGGAACCACGCCCGTCACTTACACAGCCACCGATCCGGTAGGAAATTCGAGTTCAGCCAGTTTCACGGTGACCGTGCTCGATGTCGAAGCGCCTCAAATCGATACGATACCTGCCAGTCTCACCGTGGACTCGACACCTGGATCGTGTACGGGCCTGGCCAGTTGGGAGCCCGCAACTGCGAGTGATTGCTCGACGATCTCATCGATCGAGCCAAACCATGCCAGTGGCTCGGCCTTTTCCCTTGGGACGACCACCGTCACTTACACTGCCACCGATGTTCACGGGAATTCTTCGAGCGCCAGTTTCCAAGTCACGGTCCTCGACGCCGAAGTGCCCACCATCACTGATGTACCTGCGAGCATCGTGGTCGATAACCTCGCTGGACTTTGCTCGGCACAGGCGACCTGGTTGGAACCAAACTTCAACGATTGCTCGGACGCCTTGTTGACCAGCGACCTCCCCAGTGGATCCAGCTTCCCTGTGGGAACTACTTTGGTGACCTACACCGCTGTCGATAGTAGTGGGAATTCGTCACAGGCCAGCTTCGAGGTGCTGGTGGTGGATGTGGAGGCACCCTTCTTCGTCAATGTCGCCGCTCAGTTGACCTTCCCGACCTCTCCAGGTCAGTGCGTTGGCGTGGCGATCTGGGATCCTGCTCAGGCGGGTGATTTCTGCGGGATTGCGACCGCGACCAGTAGTCATCCACCGGGAACGGAGTTTCCAATGGGAGACTCCCAGGTCATCCATACGGCCACGGATGAATCTGGAAATTCCAGCACCATGATAACCCAGATCACGATAGTCGACGCTGAGGCACCGATCATGAGTGGCATGCCGCTCGATATCATCCTCAACGCGCCCACCGGGCAGTGCGAATCTCCGGTGACCTGGGTCGCGCCCAGCACCACAGACTGTACTGCGGTCACACTGGTAGGCAGCGAGACTCCGGGGGCTTTGTTCCCGATCGGTGTTCAGTCGGTGACCTACACCGCAATCGATCAGCAAGGCAACATCGCGGAGCAGAGTTTCACCATTACAGTTCTCGATGTCGATGGACCGACCATTGCAGACTTGCCGCTGGATCTACTACTCAGCACCGATCCTGGCATTTGTGGTGCGACCGCCAGCTGGATCGAAGCGACCGCCAGTGATTGCAGTGATCTGGAATCACTAGTCAGCTCGACCACGAATGGCTCAATCTTGGCACCGGGACTGACGGTGGTGATCTACACCGCCACCGATGTTCACGGCAATAGTTCTCAGGCGAGTTTCGACATAGAAGTCGTCGATGCTACAGGACCTGTCATCACCGAGTTGCAGCAACTGGTCACCATAAATTCAAGTCTAGGACAGTGTGGGGCCTCCGTCTTCTGGCCTGAGCCCACCGTCGTCGATGAATGCGGAGTGGACTCCATCCAGTCGAGCGCGGCAGTGGGCTCCTTCTTCCCGGTGGGAGAGAGCGTGGTCACCTACACGGCCATCGATTTCAACGGAAATTCCACATCTGCAGAGATGGTGGTGGTCGTTTCGGATGTCGAGTCGCCACAGATGGTAATTTTTCCGGATTCGATCGTGGTCAATCCATCTCCCTCGACTTGCACCGCAGCGGTGATCTGGGCAATGATCGAGGCCATCGACAATTGTTCAGATGTCATCATCAATACTTCGCTGCCGTCGGGGGCGGAATTTTCGGTGGGTGTCACTGAAGTGCTGGTGACCGCAACGGATGCCGCAGGAAATACAACGACCAACACCTTCACGGTCACCGTCGAAGAGTGCACTTCGGACTTCGTTCGAGGAGATGCAAATGACGACGGAACGGTCGATATCACCGATGCGGTAGTGACCATCGGATACATATTCCAGGGATTACAGTTCACCTGTCTCGATGCACTGGATGACAATGACGATGGTGTGGTCGATATATCGGACGCCATCTATCACTTCGGTGTACTGTTCACCGGAGGTCCACCGCCACCTCCGCCATTTGATCAGTGTGGTGTCGATCCGACTGAAGACTCACTGATTTGCGAACTGTATCAAAACTGCCCCTGATCTGCTTGGACCACAATTTTGACCCCTATCAGCCCTGTCGGTATCCACTGACAGGGCTGATCTGTTGTAGTGCTGCTTGGTAAGACTTCGAGGAGCGAGTCGGGCCCCCCTCTTGACGAGAGGGATGCGGAAACCTATGAAGGGATCTCTTCTCTTTGCCTTGATTCAGGGATCAGGAGGTGTCCATGTACGCTCGTTTCCACCGCAATAGGTTGCTGATGGTGTCCTTCATGATGCCGCTTTGCTGGGCGATTCCGAACCTGATGAAGGCACAGGAGCCCCCAGCGGTGGCTCCCGAGCAGGAGCAGGAGTCGAAGCAGAAACAGCAGCAGTGGCCCGCTGAGGCGCGTGCGGCCCTCGATCTACTCGAGATTCCGGCTGGATATCAGAAAAGATTGGTCGCGGCAGAGCCGCTGGTTCGAGATCCGGTCGCCTTCGGGATCGATGAGGCTGGACGCGCCTACATCTGCGAATCTGCTCGGCAAGAGGAAGGCGTGGAGGACAATCGATCGAGTGCATTCTGGCTGCTCGATGACCTGGGACTCGAGACCGTGGATGAGCGGCTGGCGATGTACGAGAAGTACAAGGATCGTCGGCAGGGAGGAATGGAATACTACAGTGCCCATGATGATCGTCTGGCACGACTCATCGACACCGATGGCGACGGTATTTTCGATGCACGTAATCTGTTCACCCCAGGATATACCGCTCCCCTCGATGGAACCCTTGCGGGGGTGCTGGTCGAAGATGGTCAGGTGTGGATCACCAACATTCCGCACTTGTGGCTGGCGACCGATGCCGACGATGACGGGGTCGCGGAAAAACAGGTGTCATTGCAACGTGGATTCGGCATTCGAATTGCGCTGCGTGGCCATGACATGCATGGGCTGGTTCGAGGACCGGATGGAAGGATCTACTGGTCGATCGGAGACCGGGGTTATCACCTCACCACTGCAGACGGCAGATTGCTGGCGGATCCGGGATCGGGTGCCGTGTTTCGATGCGAGCCGGATGGAAGTGACCTGGAGGTGGTGCATGTCGGATTGAGGAACCCGCAAGAGCTGGCCTTCAACGACCATGGCGACCTGTTCACCGCGGATAACAACTCTGATGCCGGTGACAAGGCACGGCTGGTGCAGATCGTCTGGGGCGGTGAAACCGGCTGGCGTATGGAGTATCAGACGCTAGAAGGTGCCAATCGCCGTGGCCCATGGAATCAGGAAGGGATCTGGCAACTCGATCATCCTGTGCGGCCGGCGTGGGCACTGGCTCCCATCGCTCACCTGACCAGCGGACCTTCGGGGTTTGTCCACTATCCAGGCACAGGGTTGCCGGAACACCATCGCGATGGCTTCTTCCTCTGTGATTTCAGCGGCAGTCCGGGGAGTTCAGCGGTGTGGAGATTCGAACTGGAGCAGGATGGAGCCGGATTCCAACTTTCCAGACCCGAAATTTTCGTCAACAAGGTGCTCTGTACCGATGTGGATTTCACTCCCGATGGGAAGATGTGGATCTCCGCCTGGGGCGGCGGTTGGGTGTCGACCGACCGTGGCCGATTGATGGAGGTGTGGCATCCCGAGAGTCAGGCCGAGAGCCAGCAACATCGTGTCGGTCACTGGCTCACCACCGATCTTCCATCACTCCCATCTTCGCAGCTCCGTCAACTGTTAGGACATCCGGATCGAAGGGTGCGGCAGAGAGTTCAGTTTCATCTGGCTGGGGGTGATCGAGAATCGGTCGCGATTCTGCTGGATGTAGCACTGAACGGTGACGGGTTACGGCAGCGAAGGCACGGAATCTGGGGGGTGGGCCAGTGGGCGAGGGTCGAGGGGAGGGGATCATCTGCGGAGGTCAAATCCCTCTCCAGGCTGTGCGATGATGAGGATGCAGCGGTTCGAGAACAGGTGGCTCGCGTGCTGGGAGACTTGCGTGGTGGGCCGATCAGCCCGCTGATTCGCTTGCTCGATGATCCCGCTCCTCGGGTCAAGTTTCATGCGGCACTGGCGATCGGACGCATCGGCGTGCCGGAAGCGGTCGAGCGATTGGTCGAAATTGCGGCCAAAGATGGCCCGTTGGATCCCCTGTTGCGACATGCCGCAGTGATGGGACTTGCGGGTTCGGCCAGGGGCGTGGATCTGCTCCTTCACACCAACGATGAGGATCGAGAAGTTCGCCTCGCCGTACTACTGGCGCAGCGCAAGCGAGGACATCCCGGTTTCCAGTTTCCCAGAAGATCGAGTGATGCCGCGGCGCTTTCGCCGCAGGTCGACCCGGATCTGCAGTCTTTCTTGCTGGATCAAGATCCCGAGATTCGCACCGAGGCGGCGCGAGCGATTCACGACCTGCCCATCCGCGAGTCCCTCAACATGCTGGCGGATCAAGTCCTGCATGTGGCGGCCGCTCCAGCGGGGTCGCTGGAATCGATGGGAGAGTACCGGATGCCGTTTCTCAGGCGCGCCATCGATGCGGCTCTACGCCACGGAGATACAGTTCATGCGGCGGGGCTGGCTCGCCTTGCCGCTCGCTCCGATGTGCCAGCGGAAGCGAAACGAGAGGCACTGAAAGCGCTGGCACAGTGGTATCGGCCAGATCCTCGAGATCGTGTGGCGGGTAAGATTCGCCCCTATCAAGGAGCTCCAAGGAAACCACTCGAGGTCGCTTCATTACTGCGGTCCCCGTTGCTCGAGTTGATGCAGGCCGGCGCTGAAATGGCCGGGGAGGCGCAGAGGGTGGCCAGTATTCACGGGGTGGTCTTGCCGCTGGAGGTCAATCAACGAATTCTCGCCGATGGCTCGCAGAAGACCGGGTTTCGCATCCAGGCACTGCAGCAGATCGTCAGCGGTCATCCCGATCAGTCGGATGAAGGTCGCCTGATGGCGCGCAAGAGTGGCGATCCGCGCCTCCAGGTCGAGGCGGAGAAACTGCTTTCGGACCGTGGCAGCAGGGTCCGAGCTCTGATTCAACTGGCCACCGAAGGATCCGCCTTGAAACTGAAGCAGGAGGCGATCCGGGCACTGAGTGCGGATCTAGATGAGCCCCAGGCTCTCGACCAGATGAGACTTTGGCTCGACTCCCTGGAAGCGCAACAGTTGGCCCCTGAACTGGCGCTGGATGTGATGGTGGCGGCCTCGATGGCCAGTGACCTGTTGCTGGTGGAGCGGGCGGCTCAGTTGAAGGAGGGGAAGGGGGAGGATCGTCTCGCAGATCATCAGTGGGCGTTGGCCGGTGGCGATCGAAAACGTGGCCGCACCCTCTTCATGGATCATCCGGCGGCGCAGTGCCAGCGGTGTCACTCGGTGGGAGGGCAAGGAGGAGTGGCAGGTCCGGCGCTGGACGGGGTGGGCTCGAGACTCCGAGCGGATCAGATTCTTCGCAGTCTGGTGGATCCATCGGCGGAACTGGTCGAGGGGTACGAGACGGGCACCGGAATTTCTGCCATGCCGGAATTTCACTGGGCTCTCAGCGGGGATGAAATACGCGATTTACAGGCATTTGTTAGTAGTTTGAAAGATTGACAAGGGACAAATTACACGGTTTCATAGAGGTTACTGGAGTTCGCAGTGCGGGAATTTTCCGGACTCTAAAGGGTGTCCAATGAACTGCTTGTGAGAACGGCCGTGTATCTGAGTGCTCTTGGGGCCTGGTTTGCTCCTCACTCCTCACTCCTTTCCGGATAGGTCCCTTGGATCTCGGTGCGCGGCCGTCCTCATCTGTAGCCTCTCCCCGGGCCAACCCTGTAATTCCCCGGTCCGGTCAGTACTTGGCAACGACCGATAATTTGATATACTCGGGGATGCTTGGGCACTTTTTAGTTGCAATCATATGGCAGTCATCACGGGTCAAATCCCGAGATCACTAGCGCTGGAGCGCTAAAATGGCCTGAGAGTTCCTTCGGTCGATCCCTCTGGGAAACGGTGGAAACGAACTTCTTGGAGGTAGGGTAGGTGTGTACGACAGCTCTTCGGGGACGTGTCGTTCCTTTCTCACCGTCGATTTGTCGATTTGCGTGAACCCCTATGGGCTCACTGAACAGTACAATTTGGATACGGGACGACAGCACGCCATTCCAGGAGAAGGCTGGTGATTGTCGTCACTCGGAGTGCTTGAACCAGCATGTGGCTTGGTTGGGCCGTTGTTTGTTGAATCAACGGGTGTTGATCCAGCAAGACTGAGATTAATCAATTTAGGGGTGTGTAAAATTTGGGTGTATTTCACCCAGGAGTGACCGCGAAAGGAACTTTGCAAATGCTTCGCAAAATTATTACAAGTCTGGTGGTTTTGACCATCGCTTTTTCCATCCATGCAACTGCAAATGCTGGTGGATCTGGCTTTACATTTTCCGTTACCGGCGGATCAGGCTCTACTGGAGATAGTTTTAGTTCTTCGGCTATGCTGGATAATACCGGTAGTGACATCCAGGGGTGGTCCTTCGGCGTCTGCATCGATCCAGCGGCACTGACCATCAATGGTGCTGCTTCTGGTGCAGGAACGGCGACCTCAAATGACGGTGGAACGCCGGACTTCGATCAAATCGGAGTCTTCTCGACCGGTGCCACGCAAGGCGTCGTGCTCTGCTTTGTTGGCTGTTCTGTGGTTGGACTGGTTTCCGACTTCGAGATGATGACGATGGATCTGACCATCGCCGGAGCCTCCGACACCACCATCAGTTTCTGCAACACCAACGGTACTCCGCCAGTGTCCACCGTGGTGGTCACCGGGGGTGCGAGCGTTCCTCCGACCCAGAACTCTGGTTCCGTGGATGTGATCAACCCCAACCAGTTGACCGCGTCTTCTTCGACCGCCGTGCTCGGTGGAATGGCTGCGACGACCGTCAGCCTGGTCAATGTCACCATGCCCGCCATCGACGCGGTGCAGGCCAACATGACCTACGATCCGTCGATTGGCATGCTGGCCGGTATTGCTCCTGATTTCGCTTTCGATTTCTGGGCCATCCAGGATCCGACCACGACCCCCGGCTTCATCGTCTTCGGTGGAATTGCTGACACCGGTGGTGACGGAACCCTCGATAACCTGATTCCAGCGGCCGCCACCACTGCCCTCTTCAGCGTGGCATGGCAGACGATGGCGGAAGGAACGATGGCCAATGACTTTGTTGACGGCCAAGGAACTCCTTCCCAGGACAATGCTGTCTGGGCTGGACAGGCCTTCCTCGATCAACCGACTCTGGTTGGTGGAACCTTGACCGTGGTGAACTTCAACCCGTTCACTCGCGGCGACTGCAACTCCGACGGCGTGGTCAACATCGCTGACGGAATTAACCTGATCAACTACCTGTTCCAGATGGGCACAGAGCCCGACTGCGATGACGCATGTGATTCGAATGACGATGGCGCACTCGACGCCTCGGATGCGATTTACTGCTTCAACTACAGGTTCCTTGACGGGCCTGCTCCGATGGCCCCGTTCCCGGGTGCGGATCTCGATCCGACCCCCGGCGATGGACTCGGATGCAACGGAGACGCTGACGATCTGTAAAGATCAGCAGTTGAGATAGACGATTATGGGCCTTCCGATCTATTGGATCGGGAGGCCCTTTTTCTTTTGATCATCATCCGTTTTGAGAGCTCTCAGAATTGCAGCGAGGTGACCGCCTCAATCGCTTGGTCGATATCGTCATCAGAATGAGCCATCGAGAGAAACCCGGCCTCGAAGGGTGAGGGGGCGATCGAAACTCCCGCTTCCAGCAGTCCGTGAAAGAAACGCCGGAAGACTTGCGAATCGGAACCGGAAGCTTCGGCGAAGTTGGTGACGGGTCCCGCTGTGAAGAAGAGACCGAACATCGATCCGACTCGATTCCAGCAGTGCTCGATTCCATGTTGATCGAGTGCGCTCTTCCAGCCGGCCTGGAGGCGCGCGCTCTTGGCCTCCAGTGCCGGGTAGATCTGCTCCGCATCCTCTTTCAACAGGCTCAAGAGGGCGATTCCCGCGGCCACCGAGAGCGGATTGCCACTGAGGGTTCCAGCCTGATAGATGGGGCCGACTGGGGACAGCTGCTCCATCTTCGAGGAGGGACCACAGACCACTCCCATCGGCATTCCACCACCGACGATCTTGCCAAGTGTGGTCAGGTCAGGCTCGATCCCGTACAACCCCTGGGCACTACTGGGGCCGACCCGGAATCCCGTCATCACCTCATCGAAGATCAGCAGGGCGCCGTGACGAGTGCACTGCTCCCTCAGACCTTCGAGGAATCCCGGGGCAGGAAGTACACATCCCATGTTGCCCGCGATTGGTTCGACGATGATCGCTGCGACTTGCTCTCCCATCTCGCTCATCAAGTTCTGAACCGCAGCGAGGTCGTTGTAGGGGACCACGGCCGTGAGGTTGGCAATGGCCTCGGGGACGCCGGGACTCGAGGGATGCCCATGGGTGGCAGCTCCCGATCCTGCGGCGACCAGGAACGAATCACCATGGCCGTGATAGCAACCTTCAAACTTGAGGCACAGATCTCGACCAGTGATCCCTCGCGCCAGTCTCAGTGCAGACATCGTGGCTTCGGTTCCGCTGGAGGTGAGCCTGGCCATCTCGGCACAGGGAACCAGGTCCACGATCAACGTTGCCAGTTCAATTTCCCTGGTGGTGGGTGCACCAAAGGAAGTGCCATCCTTGAGCGCCATCTCGATCGCTTCGAGGATCACCGGGTGAGCATGTCCCAGGATCATCGGTCCCCACGATCCGACGAAATCGATGTATTGCTTCCCCTCGGTATCCTGGATTCGACAACCGTTGGCACTGTCGATGAATCGTGGAGTTCCTCCGACCGATCCATACGCCCTGACGGGGCTGTTGACCCCACCAGGAATCACCTGACGGGCCCGATTAAACAACTCTTGCTGGGTCATCTTCATTGCTGGCGGCTCCTTGTATTTCTTGGTGCTGGTGGGAGGGTAATCGACGTCAGAGTCAGGAGCCATTCTCTTCCTTCAATCGAAGGTCGAAGTTAGGATGCACAGCCACACACGGTGGGGCACTTGCATCGATGTTGCTGTGGAACAGTCGAACAGGAGAAGCGCGATGAAATTGATGATCTTAGTACTTCTGATGATCTCCATCTCGGCACGAGTTTCCGGGGGAGATCGCATCACCGGGCAGCCATTTGCAACTCGGTCAGAGGTCTATGCGGCCCACGGAATGGCTGCAACCAGCCACCCTTTGGCGACGGAAGCGGCGCTCGAGATACTTCGTGCCGGCGGAAGTGCCGTCGATGCAGCGATCGCTGCCAACGCATGCCTGGGACTGATGGAGCCGACCGGTAATGGAGTCGGGGGCGATCTGTTTGCCATCGTGTGGGATCAGGAGAGCCAGAAGTTACATGGCTACAATGGTTCAGGTCGTTCTCCTCGATCGCTTTCACTGGAGAAGTTGCGATCGGAGGTCAAGGCGCTCGGGAGAGCGGATATTCCTCCGCATGGAACCCTGCCCATCTCGGTTCCGGGGTGTGTCGATGGCTGGACCGCCTTACATAAACGGTTCGGTAAAATCCCTCTCGATGCAGTTCTGGCTCCGGCAATTCGCCATGCCAAAGAAGGCTTCCCGGTGACAGAATTGATTTCGCACTACTGGAAGATCAGTGCTCGGATTCTGGCGCAGCAACCGGGCTTCAACGACACCTTCACCCGGAATGGGAAAACGCCAGAGAAGGGTGAGTTGTGGACCAATCCTGACCTGGCAAAAACCCTCGAGAAGATCGCCAGTCACGGCCGAGATGGTTTCTACAAGGGGCCGGTGGCGGAACAGATCGCTTCTTTCATCCAGCAACATGGAGGGTACATTTCGGTCGCAGATCTGGAGACTCACCAGGGCGAGTGGATCGAGCCCGTAAGCACCCGTTACCGCGATGTCGAAGTGTGGCAGTTACCTCCCAATGGTCAGGGCCTCGCAGTCCTGGAACTGCTCAACATCATGGAGGGTTTTCCGGTTCAGGAGTGGGGCTTTGGGAGTGCGAAGATGCTCCACCATTTCATCGAAGCCAAGAAACTGGTCTTCGAGGATCGAGCTCGAGAGTACGCCGACATGGAGTTTCACGATGTGCCTGTCGATCACCTCATCTCCAAGAAATATGCCGATCAACTGCGTGATCGGATCGATCCAGAAAAAGCGATGAAGAGGGTCGACACCGGAAGGAGCCAGACCGATCAAGGCGATACTGTGTATCTCTCGGTGGCGGACTCTACCGGAAACATGGTGTCGCTGATCCAGAGCAACTACAGAGGAATCGGAAGTGGCGTCTGTCCCCCCGGCCTCGGATTTGGACTGCAAGATCGAGGCGAACTGTTCTGCCTGAAGGATGGGCACGCCAACATTTATGCTCCCGGGAAACGACCGTTTCACACCATCATTCCAGGATTCGCCACGCGTGAAGGAAAGCCGTGGCTCTCCTTCGGAGTGATGGGTGGGGCCACTCAACCACAGGCACAGGCGTGGGTCCTGATGAACCTCATCGATTTTGGCATGAACTTACAGGAAGCGGGTGATGCTCCCCGGTTGATTCATGTCGGTTCCTCTCAGCCCACCGGTTCTGTCATGGATGACGGAGGAGAGGTGGCCCTCGAGAGTGGATTCGATGAGAAAGTGGTTGAGCAGTTGCGAAAGATGGGACACAACATCGGAACTCGAACCGGTTTGTTCGGGGGCTATCAGGCAGTGATGAGAGATTTCCGTCATGGAGTCTGGGTCGGTGCCAGCGAGTCGAGAAAGGATGGCCATGCTGCAGGTTACTAGAGGAGCGATTCTAATTCTGATCTTCTGTGCTGCATCGATCTGTGTGGCGGCTCAATCGCCTCCCGCTGGACCCGCTGCTGCTGCGGCCGGATCGATAGGATCCTCGCTCAGGATCGAGCCCCTCTCGCTGAAGACCGCCAAGGGTTCCGCGTTACCGAACCTGACCAATACGGCCGATGGATCGGCCCTCCTCTCATGGGTCGAGCCCGCTGCCGATGGCAAGGGAGCTTGCTTGCGCCTCTCGACCCTCGGGGAAAGTGGTTGGGGAGAAGCCGTGACGGCGGCGCAAGGATCTGGCTGGTTTGTCAACTGGGCGGATTTTCCTTCCGCTGCGGTGCTTCCCGACGGAACGATGGCGGTTCACTGGCTCGATCGGATTTCCCAGAAAACCTACGCTTATGGTGTCAAGGTGAGCATCTCCAGAGATCAAGGAAAGACCTGGAGCGATCCCATCATTCCGCATCGCGATGACTCACAGACGGAGCATGGATTCGTCGCCCTGAGGTCGATGGGTGATCGTTTCTTTCTCGCCTGGCTCGACGGACGAGCGATGGCCGATGGAGAAGGAAAGCCGATGACGCTTCGCGCGACGACCATCTCTGCGGATGGAACCCGCGGAATCGATCGGTTGCTCGATCATCGCGTTTGCGACTGCTGTCCGCTGGACGCCCTGATCGATGGGGAAGATGTTTATCTCGTCTATCGAGATCGAGATTTCCTGGGTGTGAGGGATATTTCCTGGCTGCAGGTCGGTGACAAGGAAATCCATCAGCAGGGTCTCGTGCGTGAAGATGGATGGGTGCAGGAGGGTTGCCCGGTCAATGGCCCCTCCATTGCGACCTCTGGCGGAACGCAAGCGGTTGCCTGGTACACGGGAGTGGATCGAGTGCTCGATCAACCAGCCCCCGAAGGTGCGGTCCTTGTCAGCATTCTCGAGCCTGATATCGAGGTCGAGAAACGAATCGCGGTTCGAATCGATGATGGCCGTCCCGTGGGGCGGGTGGACATCGCCGGCCTCGGCGATGGGTCCTACCTGATCTGCTGGCTCGAGCGCCAGGGAGATGGCGGTGAGGTGCGGGTTCGACGCTGGAAACCGGGATCTGCGACGGGGAGTTCTCACCTGATCGGATCGACTTCTCCCGGGCGCAGGAGCGGATACCCGAGGATCGTCTCGGTGACCGGTGGCTCTGCAGTGGTCGCCTGGACCGAAACCGAGGTGGATGGTGGAACTGCGGTTCGAACCGTCAAGATCCCGGCGACTCCCTCCTCGACTCCCTCTTCGACTACGACTCCGGAAACGAACTGACACTTCGGCCTTGGCCCTGCCAGCCTTGGACTTGAGCGGAATCTCAGCGCCTGTAGCCTGGATGCGACGGCAATAGGCAGTTACATCAGTGCCCTGAGCCCAGCGAAAGGAAGCATGGATGTCACCAGAGCAGTTCTCGATCACTCCTGAGGATCGCTTCATCGACCGGCGTACCATCATCCGTGGGATGGGCCTAGGTATGGCAGGGATCTCCACTCTCGGTGTGACCAGTTTCTTGCAGGGAATCAGTGGCAGTTGGATGCCCCAGGATGGGAATCGATCCGCAATCGAGCCAGCGATCGGAGAGTTGTGCAAGGAGATATTCCCCGGCAAGCGTTCTGCCAGCTTTGACATCGCTCCTCGAACTCTCACGCCAGAGAAGATTTCTTCGGTCTACAATAACTTCTATGAGTTCACTACCCAGAAGAACCGCGTCTGGGAGATGGCCCGCAACTTCAAGGTCGATCCGTGGAAGATCGAGGTTGTAGGCGCGGTGGAAAAACCTTTCACCCTCGATATTGAAGATCTGATCAAGTTGGCTCCGTTGGAGGAACGACTGTACAGGTTCCGTTGTGTCGAGACTTGGGCGATGCAGGTTCCGTGGGTCGGATATCCCCTCCGTCAGTTGATCGATCGCTGCAAACCACTCGGTAAAGCGAAGTACATCCGATTTGTTTCCATCCTCGATGAGGAACGCCTTCCAGGACAGAAGGACAAGCAGTGGCCCTGGCCGTACTTCGAAGCGCTGCGACTCGATGAAGCCAGGCACGATCTCGCGATGGTGGGAGTGGGCATCTATGGGCACGGACTTCCGATGCAACATGGAGCACCGTGGCGTGTGGTTGTGCCATGGAAGTATGGTTACAAGTCTCCCAAGTCGATCGTGAAGATCGAATTTACCGAAGAGAAACCGGCGACCTTCTGGAACCAGGCTCTGCCCGATGAATACGGGTTTTATTCCAACGTCGATCCATCCAAACCCCATCCTCGCTGGAGCCAATCGATGGAACGAGATATCGGTACGGGGATGAGGCGACCGACTTTGCTATACAACGGGTATGCAGAGCAGGTGGCGAAACTCTATACCGGCAAGGAACACTGACAGGAAGGCTCAAGCAGCCTTCAGTGGGTACCGACCATTGCTCGACTCTTAGCCTATTGAACCCAGAGCTCATCGATGAGATCGGCGATCGCATCCGTGTCGTTGGCTCCGATCACACGGTCGGCCACTTGCTTTAGTTCTTCCATGGCATTTCCCATCGCAACTCCAAGTCCTGCGAGTTCAACCATCGGACTGTCGTTGGTCGCATCACCGATGGCGACGCAGCGATCTGCAGAGATTCCATGATGTTTTTGAAGATACATCAGAGCTTCTTTCTTTCCTTCGCATGGAGGCTGGACATCGACGACCAACAATGAACTGTCCTGATGAGATGGCAGGAGGTTGAGCGGGAACCAGGTGAAGTATGCCTCTGAGTCGGAAATGGCCCTGATTTCGTCGGCGAATTTTTTCGTATCGTGATGGTGTTCTGAAAAGAGCGAGAGGCGGATCGGACGATCGATTCGCATCTGATCTTGGGCAACAATTTCGACCGCTTTCATGTCGTGGAGTGCGAACTTCAGCGCATCGGTTCTGGGGGACAGTGCTCGTTTTGAATCTGCGCACATCACCACCGGAAGCAGGTCGTGCTGTTTGGCGTAGTGGAGCAACTGGTCGAGATGACCTCGGTCGATGTTTCGTTCCTCGATCAACGAGCGGCTGTTTGGGCAGTAAACCGCGGCACCGTTGTAGACGATCATCGGATTGAAGATCTGGAGATCATCAAGGACAGGAGCCGCCGATTGTTCCGATCTTCCGGTTGCGATCATCACGTGCACGCCCGCTTCGGAGATCCGGTGCAATGCACTGCGAACTCGGGGGCGAATCCCGCCGCCGTCCTCGATCAGCGTCCCGTCCAGATCCAGGATGATGGCGTCATACTCGCGCAAAGATGCACTCCTCTTTAGGGTTAACATACGGGAACTCAGGTCTGATGAAATGGTGGGGCTCACCTCACATGGGGGCAAGCCTTCGATGGAAATGGTACCGGAACAGGGACTGGATGATTACCATGGGGAGCGAATCGGTGATGTGAAGTTCTCGACCCGACCAACGATGAAATCGTGAATCGGTTCCAACTGGAGGAATAGAATAGATGACGAGCCATGCAGAGCGAGGTCTCAAGGTGACTTCCGTGTCCCTGGGGAAGGGAGAGGTGGCCTGGAAAGTCGACTTCCCCCCTGTGGGTCGCAAGGATCCGCGGCTCACCGGGCAGTGGAAAACTCTGGAGCAGGTGCTGGATCGCATCAAGAAGGTTTGCAGCAGGGAACTGGTCGACGAGGCGACTGCCCAACTGGCCGATGAGCGATGCCCAGAATCGCCCTGGGGGGGCGAAAACTAGTCGATACGAATCGACTCCTCGACCCGGTCCTGTGGCTCGGATCCCGCAAATTGGCAGCCTAATGGGCAGTTGGATTTTTCCTGCTACTTTGGGGTGCGTCTGCAGACCCCGATGGTAGCCTGACCACTTGATCGGTACCCAACTTGCAGTCAAAACGAGCCCTGAAGAGATCCTATCAGTGGTCTCAGTAAGGAGAGGCATGGCAACCTTGAATCGCTTCAAGATTGAGCCGAAAACCACCATCTTTCGTCCCGACGCAGAGATGTTGAGGAAGATCAGCTTCGAGATGTCCAATGGGCATGTGACATGCTTCGATAACCTCAATGTTCAGACCAAGGTCGACGCTCGGTCGAAGAAATCCACGTATATCATCGATGACGATCCGAGCAAGCACAGCGATCAGTGCATGACTCGCAAGGAAGCGGATCGCCTGGCTGAGATTCAAGGCGAGTTCATCCGATCGGCTGAGATGATCTGCGTCGATGGCTACATCGGAAATGATCCCGTCTACAGAACCTCCGCGAGGCTCTGGATGGAGCGTGGGTACGCCAACATCGCAGCGATGCAAAATCTGCTCTACTACCCCCTCGATGGTACTGAAGCCGATGACTGGGACCCGGAACTGACGGTTGTCTACACACCGAGCGTGGTCGCAGAGGGCTACCCCGATGATCGCTGTATCTCGGTAGACCTGGAAGCCGGGGTCACTCGGGTGATGAACTCCGACTACTTCGGAGAATCAAAAAAGGGTGGATTGAGGATGTGGAACTCTCTTGTATTCAACAAGGGGGGCTTGGCGCTTCATGCCGGCTGCAAGATGATCCCTGTGGGTGATGAGAAGAAGACGGCTCTGATCGTCGGATTGAGTGGCACCGGTAAGACCACGACCACCTTTACTCGCCAGAATGACTCGGGGCCTGTCCAGGACGATTTCGTTGCCATGATGGCGGATGGTTCTATCCAGGGCACTGAGAACGGCTGTTTTGCCAAGACTTTCGGACTTTCCATCAAGGATGAACCGACCATTCATGCTGCCGTCTGCCGCAGTGTCTCCTATCTCGAAAATGTCGCTCAGAACGAGGATCGTTCCCTCGACTTCTTCGACGAGACATACACCCAGAATGGTCGTGCAGTGATCAGGATGGGGGACATCGAGGGAGCCATTGATGCCCGTGAGGTTCCCAAGGCAGATTTCCTGCTGATCTTGAACCGAAACGAGAACATCATTCCAGGTGTTTGCAAACTCGATGCGACTCAGGCTGCGGCTTACTTCATGCTCGGAGAGACTCAGGGTACCAGTGCTGGTGGCAAGGATGAGGCCGGAAAGTTCCTTCGAGTTCCAGGAACCAACCCTTTCTTCCCGCTGCTTCACTCGCAACAGGGCAACCGTTTCCTGCAGTTGCTGAAGAAGCATCCGATGGAGGTCTACCTACTCAATACGGGAAGAGTCGGCGGACCGGCTGCTGAAGACCGTTCGATGAAGGTCAAGATTCAGCATTCGAGTGCCATCGTCAAAGGGATTGCCGAGTCCAGCATCCAGTGGGAACTCGACCCAGACTTCGGGTACGAGGTGGCTTCAGAGGTACCCGGGATCGATTCCAAAGATATCGGGATTCTTCAGCCGCGTCTGCTTTACCAAGCTCAGCAAAGAACCGAAGAGTATCTTGGTCATGTCGAACGGATTCGTGAGGAGCGCATAGAATTCCTCAATTCCTTCCCCGGGTTGGATGAGGAAATTACCCAAGCGCTTGGCGTGTAGTCGCCAGGGGAGTTCTTGTTGGAGATCGTCACCAATAGTGTTGCGATCAGCCTGACGGTTATCTATGGAGTGCTCCTTTCGGGAGAACTCCGGACGATGAGGGCGGGAAGAGCCTCCACTACTTCCCCCTGGATGTGGCTGACCGTAGCGATACACCTTGTGGCCCTGATTTTTCGAGGGATAGAGATCGGGGCATGCCCGGTCGATAGCCACTGGGAAACCCTTTCACTTTTGGCACTTCTCATCGTCACCATGCACCTGCTACTGGCCAGTGCTTCCGGTGATCGCTGCACCCTCATCTTTGGGCTGTTGTTGACCTTTGTGCTACAACTGGGAAGTGCTAGTTTCTCGCTCGGGGCTCAAATTCCAGCACCTCGATCGATCGGATCGATCAGCTCTCTTCATGCATTTACCGCCTGGATCGGAGTTGCGGGAGTCATCACTGCAGGTATCCACGGCATACTGTGGTTGCTGCTCAAAAGGTCGATCAAGACGAGTCAGTTTGGACTTCTATTCACCAGCCTGTCGTCGTTAGAGTCCCTCTCTCGGTTGATCCGATTAGCCACAGGTATCGCAGCAGTGTCCCTTGCGATCACTGTAGGGACTTCTGTTTTTCTAGGGAATGGTGTCGATTCGTCCAGCGGGCCAGTGACTCCCATCTCCTTGGGACTGATGGGGCTGTTTGGAGTTCTCGCACTGGTTCCGCGCTCCACTGGAACCGTGACTGAATGGCGAGCATGGTGTTCGGTGGTGGGTCTGGCTTCCGTGGTATTCATCAGCATTTGGGTGATCAGCTTTGGGCCTCATAGCCGATGAAGATTTCCAGTCTGACTCTCAGCCATTCTAATTTCCCGATAGAAATCAGGGAGAAGATTGCCATCAATAGAGAGCAAGCGGTGGGGATCCTGTCGGATCTGCGCTTCAAGATGGCCATCGAAAATGCGCTGCTGATTTCCACCTGCAACAGGACCGAACTATTCCTGGCGACAGAAAAACAGGAGCGAGGGCAGGAGATTCTTGAAGAGATCCTCAAGCAATGGATGCATGAACGACAATTTTCGATTCCCGGTGAAGTCGACGAGTTGATCCTGCAACACCATGAGTCGATCACGCGATTGCTCAGAGTCGCTTCCGGCCTTGAAAGTCAGTTGCTCGGAGAAAGTGAAATCCTGGGTCAGATACGCATTGCCATCGAACTGTCCGAAGAAACCCAGGTTGCGGGTTCGGTGATCCGGAAACTATGGGAGAAAGCGTTGAGATGTGGGAAACGAGTTCGCTCCGAGACTTCGATCGGAGATGGTGCCCTGTCGCTGGCCTATGGCGCTCTCAAAGTGGCGAAAAAGATTCACGGCAAAGTGTCCGGTCTTCATTACTGCATCATCGGAGCCGGAGAGGTGGCAGAACTGGTTCTCAGGCACCTACAGGAAATCGAAGGCGCCAAGATCACGATACTGAACAGGAGCGAGGAACACGCGGAGCACCTCGCCAGCATGTTTGGTGCAGAGCCAGGCAGCCTTGAGGACCTTCCGAGTGTCCTCGTGAATACAGATGTGTTGATCAGTTCGACGGCGTCTGCGCATCCCATCATCAAAACCGATCTGATCCGAAAGGTACTCGAGGGTCGTCCGAAGGGATTGTTGCTGGTGGATCTGGGTGTCCCGAGGGATATCGATCCTGCCGTGAAGGAACTGCCACAGGTTTTCCTCTACAACCTCGATGATCTGGCACGCCTGATCCAGGAGAATCTCACTTCCAGGCAGGAAGCAATTCCAGGTGCCGAAGAAATCGTGGAACACGAGAGACAGCAGTTTCAGGTCTGGATCGTGAATCAGCAGCTGCAACCAGCCATCCTGTCGCTGAGGAAATCACTCGAGGATGCGAGCGAGCAGGAACTGGATCTTCTGCGCGACGAACTCGATGCCGAGACGCATCAACAACTCACAGTGTTGGTCAGGAAATTGTTGAAGCGTGCCCTTCATCGGCCGACCAAAGAGTTCCGTGCAACGAGTTCGCAATGGAGCGAATCTTTCGTGAGTCGAATAGAGTCGCTCTTCAAGCAGGAGACTTTCGAGGATGAGGAACAGAAATGAAAATTCGATTGGGGACGCGAGCGAGCAATCTTGCAAGAACTCAGTCGGGCTGGGTCGCTGCTCAGATTCAAGGAATGCATCCGGAGATCAGCGTCGAGGAAGTGTTGATCGAGACTGGCGGTGATCAGGATCAGGTGACGCCGTTGCATCAGGTCGGGGCTCCAGGAGTCTTCACCGCAGAAGTCGAGCGCGCGCTCGCTAGTGGCCAAGTGGACCTGGCAGTGCATTCACTCAAGGACCTCCCGATTGTCCAGCCTCCAGAACTGATGATCGCTGCCATCCCTGCACGAGAAGATCCCAGAGATGCATGGATTTCAGCCCGCTATCCTGGCCTCGTCGACGTGCCTCCGGGATCCACGGTCGCGACGGGCTCGTTGCGCAGGAGTTCACAGATTCTTCATCGATTTCCCCAGCTAGTGGTGGAGGGTATCCGTGGAAATGTGGAGACTCGACTGAGAGTTTACGAAGAACGAGGGGATGCCGGACTGGTATTAGCCTGTGCGGGACTTCATCGATTAGCGCTGAAGGACAGGATTCGGTGTGCCATCTCGATCACAGAAGTGACTCCGGCCCCGGCTCAAGGGGCACTTGCAGTAGAGATCAGAACTGAAGATCGTGCCCTCGCGAAGGCGATTGAATTCCTCGACGATCCCATCACTCGCACCTGCGTCGAAGCTGAACGGCAGTTTTTGGCGGCTCTGGGTGGTGGTTGTCACCTTCCGGTGGGTGCCTTTGCGGTGGTCTCCGGTGACCACTTGAGTCTCTGTGGTGTTCTCGGTCTTCCCGATGGTTCACGACTGGTTCGGCTGGGGCTTGAGGGATCGGCCGGGTCTGCCGGTGAACTGGGACATCAGTTGGCCCAATTGGTTCGTAAAGCCGGAGGAGATGAAATCCTGCAACTTCTCGATGAGCAACTGGGTCTCGAGTGAACGGTGATGAACTACAAGGATCTCGCTGGATTCTGACGCGGCCCCGAGAAAGAGCGGACTCCTGGAGAGCGGCTCTGACCCGACTCGGTGCAGAAGTGATGCTGGCTCCTGCGATCCGATTGAGTGCCAGCGATCGGCTTGCGGTGATGCCCTCGCTGGAGCGGCTACCCGCCGACGGATTGTTGATTTTCACCAGCGCGACTACGGTGCGGCATCTGGTCGAGATGCTGGGGGAAGATGATCGAATTCGACTACAATCGATGAACTGGGCTGCGGTGGGACCGCAGACAGCGGCAGCGATTCGAGAAGGCGGGTTCGAGGTCACGATCGAGGCCGATGGGAGTGGCGCCGAAGCCCTGGCACTCGATGTGTTAGATTCCATGACCTGTCGGCCGGCGATTCATTTCACCAGCGACATCGGGCTTCCCATTATAAAAGATCGACTGGCGGCCGCTGGATTCGAGGTCACTCGAGTCGAGGCTTCCACGACTCAGGAGGAGGAGAGCCTCGATCCTGCAAACTGGATCTCCGAATTTCCGGACCCGACCGGCATCATTTTTTCGAGTCCATCTGCGGTACGAGCGGTCAGCAGTCGATCAGAGCATGGCATCGACAAACTACGGGCAATACCGGCAGTCGCTGCAGGGCAAGTCACGGCTCAAGAACTGCGTGAGCAAGGCTGGAAACGGATCGAAATGGCGGTACGGTCAACAATGGAAGAGCTGATTCAAGCCTGTATCCGGCTAGTGGCTTGCCAATCCGATGGTTCGAAGTGAGATCAGTTCCTCGACCGGCAGCATCGTTGAGAGAAAGAGGACCCGATGGCCATATTTCCAGTACGTAGGATGCGGCGGCGTAGACGTAACTCCGCCACGCGTGAGATCCTGGCTGAATCGCACCTGACTCGGCATAATTTGGTGCAACCTCTATTTGTCTGTGATGGGGAGGGGATCGATCGCCCCATCGATTCTCTGGCCGGACAGTTCCATCACTCGACCGATCGAATCGGAGAGCGAGCTCTTAAAGTCGAGGAGGCCGGCGTTCCAGCGGTGCTCTTATTCGGAGTTCCAGACCAGAAGGATGCGAGAGGATCCGGCTCCATCGATCCGATGGGAGTGATTCCCAGGGCGATCCGGGAGATCAAACAGCGAGCCCCCGATTTGCTCATCATCGCGGATGTTTGCCTCTGTGAATTCACCGATCATGGGCACTGTGGAATCGTCATCGATTCTGAGGATGGCAGTTATCAGGTGGACAACGATGCCACTCTCGAAGTACTGGCCAAACAGTCGACAGTGTTTGCGCAAGCCGGCTGTGATATCGTCGCGCCTTCTGCGATGGCCGATGGCCAGGTTCAGGCGATCAGAACAGCCCTCGATGGGGCTGGTCATGACGAGGTGATGATCCTCTCCTACGCAGCAAAATATGCCTCCGCTTTTTACGGACCGTTTCGCGAAGCCGCGGGAAGCACTCCGGCAGGCGGGGATCGATTGGGCTATCAGATGGATCCGAGAAACTCAAGGGAAGCACTTCAGGAGGTGGCTCTCGATCTCGAAGAGGGTGCGGACATGGTGATGGTCAAACCAGGACTGCCATATCTCGACATCGTCTCGAAGATCCATGATTCCTTTGACGTACCAGTAGCGACTTACCATGTCAGCGGAGAATGGGCACAACTCCATGCCGCTGCTGATCGAGGATGGATCGACCTGGATCAGGCCTACATGGAATCCTTGCATTCCTTTCGCCGGGCTGGTGCGTCGTTCATCATTACTTACGGAGCAGAACGGGCCGCTCGTCAACTGGGTGCCCGTGGCTGAGGAAGGTCTAACCTTGAATTTACAGGACTCGCGGCTCCTCAAAGCCCTACGAAGAGAACCGACTGATCGAACACCTGTCTGGTTCATGAGACAGGCGGGTCGATACTTGCCGGGATATCAGCGAATCCGCGCTGGAATGGAATTCCTCGACCTGTGCAAGAATCCAGAGCTGGCATCCGAGGTGACGGTGGAGCCACTCGACGTCCTCGATGTCGATGCGGTGATCATCTTCAGTGACATCCTGGTTCCGCTGGAGGCGATGGGGATGCAGGTTGAGTTTGGAGATCGAGGGCCCTGCATGTCGCAGCCGTTGACCGATCGGGCCGGAATTGATCGCCTCTCGATTCCCGATCCGATCGAGGAAACCGGATTCGTGATGGACGTGATCCGGGCGACACACCAGCGTGTCCAGGGAAAGGTACCTGTACTGGGGTTTGCGGGGGCACCGTGGACCCTTGCTTGTTATGCCCTAGAAGGATCTCCCAGTAGGACCTTCGCTGCCGCTCAGAGAATGGTGTACGAGAGTCCGGCAGATCTCCATCGCTTGATGGAGAAACTGGCGGATACGGTGACCGCTTATCTGAAAGCCCAGGTCGAAGCGGGAGCCAATGCGATCCAGTTGTTCGATTCGTGGGGTGGAATGCTCGGTCACCAGGCTTTCGAGGAGTTCTCCCTCGGTTATTGCCGGAGAATCATGGAAGGCCTCGACGGTTGCGGGGTGCCGAGGATCCTCTTCATCCGAGGTGCTGCCGGCCACCTGAAGCAGATTTCCAGCATGGTCGATGAAATCGGCATCGAGGCGGTCAGTCTGGATGAGATGACGCGTCCACAGCAGGCCCTTGAGGTCTTTGGAGATCGCTGTGCTCTGCAGGGAAATATGCCACCACAGGCGCTCTTCGCTCCAGTCGCGTCGATTCGGCAGCGGGTCAGGGACCTACTCGAGGTCTTTGGCGATCATCCGGGACACGTTTTCAATCTGGGTCATGGCATCTTGCCCCCGACTCCGGTGGAGAGCCTTCGAGCCGTGGTGGAAGAGATCCGTGCCCCCCGTTGAAGAGGGCCCTGCCAAGATCGCGGTGATCGGCGCCGGCATCAGCGGTCTGTCCGCAGCGATTCATGCTCGTGATCTGGGAGCCGATGTCCATCTGTTCGAGGCGAGTTCTCGCGTCGGCGGCTGGATTCGCACTTCTAGAACAGATTCCTGGACCCTGGAGTGGGGGCCCAATTCGATCTTGCCTTCCAGTCAATGTCTGATCGATCTGGCAAGGCGGGTCGGACTGGAGTCGCAGTGGCTAAGCGCCGATCGATGCGCAAAGAAGAGATTCATTTGGAAGGCGGGAGCGCTCCGGGCTCTGCCCACTTCTCCGCTGACGATTCCTTTTTCACGGGTGCTGTCGCCGGCGGGCTGGTGTCGATTCCTGATGGAACCGTGGATCGGTCGCGGTGGCATCGAAGAGGAGTCGGTCAGCACTTTTTTCCGCCGTCGATTTGGGGATGAGGCCGCCCGGGTCCTGGCCGATGTGATGGTCTCCGGTGTTTCCGGAGGACGTGCGGAATTTCTCGAGATGGACTCGTTTCAGCCGAAACTCCCGCAATGGGAAAAACAGTACGGCAGTGTCATCTCGGGCTTGCTCAGGCAGCGTTCTGACCAGACCGCTCCTTTCCAGGGTACCGCCACTCTCACCGAGGGGCTGGAACAGTTGCCTCGTGCGCTGGCGGCTGAACTGGGAGATCGGTGCCATCTCGATTCGCAGATCGTCGCTCTGGAGCCCCGGAACCACCGCTGGAGACTCCACCAACGGGGGGCGTATGGCTCCGATACGGTCGATGTGGATGGTGTGATCCTGGCGATCCCGGCGGCCGCGGCGGCGACATTACTGGAACCTCTTTCGAGCCGGGCAGGACAGATCCTGCAATCGATCCCGTACGCATCCCTGACGGTAGTACAGATCGGTTACGATGCCCGTAATTGCCGAATACGCCCACAGGGATTCGGATTCCTGGTTCCCTCTAGTGAGCCGCTGGGGATCCTGGGGGCGATCTGGAGTTCCTCCCTCTTTCCTTCTCGATGCCCTGCAGGAGAGT
Organism: Planctomycetota bacterium; assembly: GCA_028825265.1. Lineage (GTDB taxonomy): Bacteria > Planctomycetota > UBA8108 > UBA1146 > UBA1146 > QNYK01. The sequence continues at coordinate 7,405 of JAPKAM010000017.1, read as the reverse complement.
CCTTGGCGACCGTATTTCTCGGCGGAAGCCGTCAGCCACATGGGGTCGAGGAGTCGGATGAAGTGCTGCAGGATCTGGCGATCGGAGCTCTGAGGAAGGTCCAGGGGATCGCTCTGGATCCGCACATGGTGCAACTCGGGCGAGCTCCCCGGGCGATTCCACAGCCGCAGCGAGGACACCGTAGAAAAGTGGCGGCCTTGCGTCGCGAGATGGGTCTGCTCCCCGGGATCGCGCTGGCCGGAAGTCATCTCACTGGCATCTCGCTCGAGTCTTGCGCACGATCTGGAAGAGCAGCGGCTCATCAGGTGTACTCGGAATTGAACGGTCAGGAGAGATCACAATGATGCCATCGATGGATTCAGGTCCCAGTCACCCTCGACCGATCCAACCGCGGGATCATGCCGTGTGGAACCCGGTAAAAATGGGCAAGAGCACCATCTATCACTCGGAACGTTTGTTGGTGGGAGTCAACGCTCTGGAACCGGGGCAGCAGCACGCTCTCCATGCTCATCCGGGGATCGACAAGGTCTACCTGGTGGTGACTGGGGTGGGTCAGTTCCTGCTCGAGACGGATCAGTTCTCGATGGGGCCTGGAGAGATGCTGGTCGCCCCTGCAGATGTACCTCATGGAGTCAAGAATGATGGTGAAGAGCGCCTGATGGTCCTTACCTTTTTGGCACCCGGTCCTCAATTGAAGTGATGCATCGGCAAGGATTCCCGAGATTTTCCGGGGCGCTCAGAAGCCGAAAATATTTCTATTTCGCTAATTTATTGAATCAGGTTGGGAATGCTGGGTAGTCAGGATTGCCAGGAACGATAAATTAGGTGTCCTGACTCTTCCACACACATCTCGGAATCTGAACTGCCGCACCATACAGGTGTCCCTTTCATTCCCTGATCCGAATACATGTTGAAACCCTGTTCCGGGGAAGTGGTATGCCCTCTCCCCGATCGATTAATTCCCACCCGTGATGTACACGGGATTTCTGGAGGTACAGACCCATGAAGACGCTACCCCTCGCCTTCTTGGTATTGCTGTTCAGTGCGATTCTAGGTGCCAGTTCCCAGGTCAACGCTCAATGCGAACCCGGATTGGACTGTAACCTAAACGGATCTGCTGACAGTTGTGATATAGCCAACAACACAAGCAACGACTGCGATGGTAATGGTGTGCCTGACGAATGTCAGATCGCACTGCTCCCGTCTCTGGATTGCAACCAGGACCAGATCCTGGATGCATGTGAAGGATCTCTCGAAGATCTCCTCACTGTTGCCGCTCCAGCGGTGGACTACGGCACATCATCCGACATCTCGGGTGATCGCCTTGCCGTTGGTGCACCGGATGGACTGTCCGGAGGTGTGCTCACCGGAGCCGTTTACATGTACCGCAACATCGGCTCCCGGTGGGTACAGGAAACGACCATTGTGCCACCCGATTCGACAGCCGCTGCCCGGTTCGGCTGGAGCGTGGCCATCGATGGGGACCTTCTCATTGTCGGTTCGCCAGGTGCTACAGGGGGATCACTCTCTCAGAGTGTCGGGGCAGCCTACATCTACCGGCACGATGGAACGAACTGGATTTTTGAAGTCAAGCTCGAAGCATCCAATGGAGAGAACAATGACGAATTCGGCACCTCGGTAGGGGTCTCGGGAGACAGAGTCGTGGTGGGAGCCTGGAGAGCGCTGACTGGGATACTGCCCGGGTCTGCATATGTCTTCAGTCATGATGGTTTTTCCTGGAATCAGGATCAGATCATCGAGTCCAACGATGCGACTCCAGCCAAGCGGTTCGGTGGAGCGGTTTCGATCGAGGGGAATACCATCGCAATCAGTGACCAGAGATCCGATCTTGGTTTTCTTCAACAGGTCGGTGGCGTGTTCATCTACACGAGTATCAGCCAGACCAGTTGGATGTTCACCCAGAAGATCACGGCTCAGGATCCTCAAGAAGGAGCCCAGTTCGGAAGATCCATTGATCTGAGTTCAAATCAAGTGCTGGTCGGAGCTCCGATCGCGGATGGCCAAGAGGGTGCCGCATACTTGTTTGAGCGTACCGGATTGGTCTTCAACCAGAGCCAGAAGTTTTCCGTACCAGCGAACACCAATGGACAGATGGGCATCGATGTTTCGATCAGTGGAGAGAATCTGATTGTCGGCTCCTGGAGAGCCGCCAACAGCACCGGTGCCCTTTACTTGATGCAGTCGGATGGAGCGGGTGGTTACAACACCACTTCCTTCACTCCGGCCAATGCACTTGAGGGAGACCGTTTTGGTTGGAGCGTGGCCGCCGCCGGACGTTGGGTCCTCGGAACTTCCAGTTCTACCGAATTTGCGGTGATCGATCGTCTAATCGACGCACCGGATTGCAACTCGAATGGAGTGGATGATCCCTGCGATATCTTCCTGGCGACCAGTCAGGACTGTGATCTCGATGGAGTTCCAGATGCTTGCCAAATTGCCAGCGGAGCTTCTTCTGACTGTGATCTGGATGGGGTTCCCGATCATTGTGAGATCGCAAGCGGCGTCGAACTCGATTGCAACCTTAACAATGTCATCGACACCTGCGATATCGCAGGAGGCACCATCCAGGACTGCAATATCAACGGCATCCCGGATGATTGTGAAGCGGACTGTAACCTGAACAGTATCGCAGATGAGTGTGAATTGAGTTCTGGTACAGCCACCGACTGCAATGGCAATGGATTCCTAGATTCTTGCGACTTGCAGTTTGGTTTTGTCATCGATTGCAACGGAAATCAGATTCCTGACAGTTGCGATATCGCCAATGGCACCGAGGTGGATTGCAATGGCAACAATGCGCTCGATGTCTGTGAAATCACCAGCGGAATCGCCAATGATTGCAACTTGAATGGCTTGATTGACGAGTGTGAGCTCGATGCCGGGCTGAGTGCAGATTGCAATATGAATGCAGTTCCGGACATCTGCGACATCGCATATGGCCTCTCGATGGACTGTAACTTCGACATGACTCCCGATGAGTGCGAATTGATGACTGGTGCGCAGCAAGACTGCAATCAGAACGGTTTCATCGACGTCTGTGAGCTACTGTCGGGAAGTTCCTTTGATTGCGATTCGAATAATACACCTGACGAGTGTGATCTCGCAGGTGGTGCGCTGGACTGCAATGGCAATGCCATTCCAGACAGTTGCGAAGTGAATGCGGATCCCAATCCACCCGTGATCTCTGGACTTCCAACGGAGATCTTGATCACCGCTGACCTTCAAGGGTGTAGCGCAGTGGCGACCTGGGATTCTGCTGTGATCACCGATGATTGTGGGATTTCCACCTCATTCACGACCTTCACATCTGGCAGCGTCTTTCCAGTCGGCTCGACCGCAGTGATGGTTTCTGCAACCGACGTCAGCGGAAATGTCTCGGAACATCATTTCAATGTCGTAGTCATCGATGATCAGTTGCCGACGATTTCCAACTTGCCGACCAATATCAGCGTCGATAATGATCCAGGACAGTGTGTTGCCCTGGTGACATGGGCTCATCCACTGACAGCAGACAACTGTCTGAATGTCAGCCTTACTTCTGATCACAACCCCGGAGATGCATTCCCCGTGGGCACCACTCTCGTGACGTACACGGCGACTGACGATAGTGGAAACATCACTCAGGATTCCTTCGAGGTTTCCGTCCAGGATGTGGATCTACCTTCCATCGTGGGGCTGCCTGGCAGCGTGATCGTGAACTCGAACCCAGGAGTGTGCACCGCCTTGGTTTCCTGGGCCTCTCCGAGTATTGAAGACAATTGCCTTGGATCGACCTTCACTTCTGATCACCAGCCCGGTGATCAGTTTCCGGTGGGGACGACACAGATCAACTACACCGCCACCGATGCGAACGGAAACTCCTCGGCCGCCACCTTTGATCTGACTGTGGTCGACAACGAATTGCCGACTGTCTCCGGGATCCCAAGTACTGTGAATCTTTCCAATGATCCCGGTAGTTGCGGTGCCGTTCACTCATGGGCCGCTCCGATCGTTGCGGACAACTGTGGCAACCCAGTGATGACGACATCACACAACTCGGGTGACCAGTTCCAGATCGGTTCCACGACCGTTTCCATCGGCATCGACGATGGACATGGAAATACCCTCGACTTCACCTTCGATGTCAATGTCTCTGACACCGAGATGCCAGTGATCTCAGGAATACCCGTCAGCATGACGTTGTCCACCTCTCCTGGTCTGTGCAATCAGGCCGTTGATTGGGCACTGCCGACCGTTTCTGACAATTGCTCTGGCGTTACATTGGTGGGCAGCGCACTGGCGGGAACTAACTTCCCGGTGGGCGACACCGAAGTGATTTACACGGCCAATGACATCCATGGAAACATCACTCAGGAATCCTTCACCATCTCGGTGATCGACGATGAACTGCCGCTTTTGATCGGCGTTCCGTCTAGCATGACGGTGGACAGTCTCGTGGATGTTTGTGGTTCTGTCGTCGCCTGGTCAGAGCCATCGACCAGTGATAACTGTGGAATTTTGCAACTCTCCACCTCCCATGCTGCGGGTTCAACATTTGATGTCGGAACCACAGCAGTCACCTACGAAGTGACGGATGTAAATGGGAACCAGGCCGCACAGTCCTTTGACGTGACGGTCCTGGATAGTCAGCAGCCAGCCATTGCCGATTTGCCACAGGACATCCAACTCATCAATGAGCCGGGTTCCTGTACCGCGGCGGCGTCCTGGAGCCTGCCGACGGCATCGGACAACTGCAGTGTCAGTACCTTGTTGTCTGATCGCCAATCGGGCGAGCAGTTCGATGTAGGAACGACAACTGTGACCTACACCGCTACCGATGCCGCCGGTCTTCAGACCTTGGCTTCTTTCGTGGTGATCGTCGAGGATACTGAACTTCCGACCATCGATGGACTGGTTCCATCTGTGTCGGTCACCAACATTGTCGGATCTTGCGATGCGCTGGCCACCTGGACCCCTCCGACCAGTACCGACAACTGTGGATCGCCGACCCTGGGATCCACTCATGAGCCCGGTTGGCTCTTCACAGTGGGTGATACGGTTGTGACCTACACTGCGACCGATCTTCATGGAAATCAAACCTCCGCACAGATCGTGATTTCGGTGCTCGATGATGAACTGCCGATCATCTCCGCCGCCCCGGTCGAGATCGCACTTTCCGCCGAACCTGGACAGTGTTCTGCTACTGCGACCTGGACAGAGCCGACAGTGACCGACAACTGTGAAGTGCAACTGGTTGAGACCACTCACTCCTCAGCGACGATTTTCCCGGTCGGCACCACCTTGGTGACCTACACTGCGACCGATATTCACGCCAACAGTTCGCAGCATTCCTTCTCTGTCATCGTGACGGACATGGAGTTGCCGCAGATCCTCGATCTTCCGGCCACCGTCGAGATTCCCGCTGAACTGGACATGTGTTCCGCCATGGCGACCTGGGTTGCACCCACCGCTTCGGATAACTGCGAGTTGCTGGAACTTGTGAGCAGCCATGCCCCCGGAGATATTTTCCTCGTGGGAACGACGGCTGTGACGTTGACCGCAACCGATGTGCATAACAACAGCACCACTGCCACCTTTGATGTGGTGGTCACTGATGCTCAAGCGCCCTTGTTGATCCAGATGCCAGCCGACATCCAGCTCAACTCTGAAGCGGGACTCTGTTCCGCTGTTGCGAGTTGGATCGATCCGAGTAGCGAAGATAATTGTGGTATCGAAGGACTGATCAGCAGTCATGTTTCGGGCAGTGCCTTTGACGTTGGAACCACTGACGTCATCTTCACCCTGACAGATATCCACGGCAACGAGACGCAGGAGACGATGCTGGTCACCGTGTCCGATATCGAAGCTCCTCAGATCACAAATCTCCCCGAGAGAACCACTGTTGAGACGGTTGCAGGAACCTGTGAAGGCACAACTTCCTGGATCGACCCTGATACTTCAGATAACTGTGGTATCGCCAGTCTCGAGACTGACATTCCAAGTGGAGCGAGTTTGCCGGTCGGTGAAACGGTCGTGACCTACACCGTGACCGATCTCAGTGGCAACACCAGTAGTCAGAGCTTCATCGTCACCGTGGCGGATCAAGAACTGCCCCAGTTGAGCGGTGTTCCGATCGATATGGTGATTCCGACTGACCTCGGACTTTGTTCTGCTACCGCACCTTGGACTGCGCCGACCGCTCAGGACAACTGCGCAATCGATACTCTGGTCGCAAGCCACCAGCCGGGTGAAGCACTTCCCAAGGGAATCACCGAGGTGTCGATCACTGCTACAGATATTCATGGAAATGTTCAGACCGAGTCATTCCTCGTCACCGTACACGATGATGAGGATCCGGCGATCGAGAACATGCCTCTCGACATCACCATCACTGCCGAAGTTGGACTCTGCGGAGCCTCAGTGGCATGGACTGCTCCGACTACCAGTGATAACTGCGACAGCGTGCTCCTGACCTCCACGCATCAGCCCGGTGAATTCTTCATCGTGGGAACCACCGAGGTCACCTACACGGCATCCGATGATGACGACAACACCTCCTCCGCTTCGTTCCTTGTCACGGTTACCGATGATGAGGCTCCAGCGCTGTTGGATCTTTCCTCTGATATCAGTCTGCCGGCAGAAGCTGGACTTTGCTCGGCGGCCGCCACATGGGCGGCTCCGGCTACCAGTGATAACTGTCAGGTCAGCACTCTCACCTCGACGCATAACCCTGGTGACATCTTTGTCGTGGGTAGCACAGAGGTGTCCTACACCGTCAGTGACATCCATGGAAATGAGTTCACTGCCAGTTTCCTGGTCACCATCAGTGATCAGCAGGCACCACAGTTCATCGGTCTTCCACAACGGGTCACCGTTCCCAGTGAGGCTGGACTTTGCACTGCTGTGGTTTCCTGGGCGGCTCCGACTGCCACCGATAACTGTGAAGTGGCCGCAATCACCCTGACTCACGCCTCCGGGGAACAGTTCCCGGTTGGTGATACCGAAGTGGGGCTGACCGCTACCGACATTCACGGAAATGACACTCTGACCAGCTTCATCGTCACGGTGGAAGATCTGGAGAGCCCGCAGATCCTCGAGACTCCTGCCGATATCGCCCTCGCAAATGATGCGGGATCGTGTGGAGCGATCGCCACCTGGATCGACGCCACTTCGACCGATAACTGTGGTATCGATACGCTGACCTCGAGTCACTCCAGCGGCGACTTCTTCGTTGTGGGAACCACCGAGGTGACCATCACGGCGCTCGATATCCACGGCAACTCGTCCACTTCTTCCTACTCGGTGACGATCACCGATAGCGAGGATCCGACGATCGCCTCGATACCTCTGGACATCACTCTGACCGCTGAGGCTGACCTTTGCGTGGCCCAGGTTAGTTGGGTGG
>JAPKAM010000107.1 GCA_028825265.1 Planctomycetota bacterium | reverse complement strand
TACCGCCAGCACTGCTGGCGAAGCGATCAATCCAGCCAGCCAGGTGCAAGCCAGAAGCACGGCACATCGCACCAGATGGGTCTTCAACGTTTCTTGATTCATCGGACTCCTCCCAGTTCCCGGATCGAGCCACGGGTTCGTTTCAGCAGCCGCTGGCCGCCACGCCAGACATGCAGCACTCGTGCCGCTGGATCGAGTGGATCGGTGGAAAATAGCACCAAATCGGCACGAGCCCCCGGTTCGATGATTCCGATGGAGTCGCCCCCCACCACCCGAGCTGGGTTGATAAAGAGAGCTCTACGGGCCGCATCTCCATCGAGGCCAGCAGCCACGGCGATGGCTGCACTCCCTCGCAGGTGGTGCGCAGGAGTCGCGGGCAATCCACCCCGGAATGCCAGTTCCGTTCCGGTTCGTGCAGCCCGAATCGCAGTCTCGACCGCGGCGGGATTTCCATCTTCGAGAAAGGGACCCACCACCATCAACGCATTTCGTCCGGCGAGCCGTTCCACCGGGGAACGTGCGTCCCCCTGGTGAACCAGTACCGGTAGCGACTTCCAGCTAAGGGAGAGGGTCTGGCGGAAATCGATCGAGTCGGGGCAGAAGAGGATTCCAGGATCCTTGTTCTTCGCCACACCATCCCCGATCCACTCCTTCCACAGCGAGATCATCGCAGCTCGGCTGGTCGGCTCTCGGGATGACTGCAGGACCGATTCAGCCAGCGCATAGACGGGTCGACCGGCAGCCATCGGATACGCCTCGGCGCCACTCAGACACAGGAACGTGGCACTGCTGCCATTGAGAATTCCGGCAGGTGCTGCCGCGATGGTGCTGTAGAGAACTCCATGAGTTGCGGCTTGATCCAGTTCGGCAAGGGTGGGATCAAAGGCAGCCGCAGCATCGAGCTCGAAATCAAACAGTACCGTCCCTGCGATCAGTGTGTTCTGGCCGCAACCGAGCTGACCAAACAAGTCGTGTAGCCCGGGGGTGAGCACCGATCCCGGTGCAGCCCTGACCGTGGTCAGGGCCGGATCTGCCTGGTCGGCAGGAATCACTGCAGCGATGGTCCCATCGGACTGAATCACCACGGCCATCTGCCCGCAGATGCTGCCGTCGGGCGCCACCACTGCGACTGGAGAGATGACCACCGTAGTCTCGAGCGCCACAACCTTCGCGCCCGGCCAGCACGATCCGATCATTCCCATCAGCAACAATATCCACCCGCGGTTTCGACTGTTCATCAGAAGCTCCCCTCACGGCTACCGGAAGGCCTTTGCCAGACTACCGTCCCGTTGATGATGACTCGATTCGGTCGGGCCAAGGGATCCTCCGCTGGATTCCCTTCCCACAACACCACCTCTTTTGAACCTCTTCTGAGCCACCCGCCGGATGGTCCCGAAGCGCCTTGAGCGAGAGCCAGGCTCAGCGGGGAAGAAGCGTCCACCTGTCCAGAAAGCGCCTGAATCGATCGCCACAGCGAAGTACTTTCGCCACCACTACCCACCGCCCAGGAAATACCCTCTTCGTCGAGTTGTGCGATCAGATGAGGATCTCTGCGGGGCCCCCCATCGCGCGTCAGAGATGAGCGAGGAACCTCGAGCAACAGCGAGACCTTTTCCAGTGCTGCCAGTTCCTCGAGCAGCAGGTGAGCTTCATCGGCTCCTCGAACGATCGCCGAGAGTTGAAATTCCTCGATCAGATCGATGGCATTTTGAAGATCTGCGCTGCGGCGTGCAGTGATCATCACCGGCAGTTCGTGATCGAGAGCTTGCAGCAGGATCTGCGCTGCGGGATCTCGTTCCGGACGATCCGGCTTCTTGGGGCCATCTTCGTCGTCCTTCTTCGAATCCTTGCCATCGTCCTTCTTCTCGTCATCCTTCTCGTCCTTCTCGTCCTTCTTCGAATCCTTTTCCTCGTCCTTTTCCTCGTCTTTTTCCTCGCCCTTTTCCTCGGCCTTCTTCTTGGCCGCTTCCTCGAGCGCTTCGATGTACTCCTCTAGGTCCGAGTTGTAATCGTCGACCGCCTCGCGAAGATCCTGCGCCGACTTCAACGCTCCCCGTACCTTTTCATAAGTCCGGATCCGCTCCAGCGGCGACCCCGCATCCAGGTCGATGCAAAGCGCGACATCTTCGTTCTGGAGGATTCCGTAACCGCCTCCCTCACGACTCCCGAGGGACAAGGCACTGACTCGCCCGACGATGCCGCCGGGCCCCATCGGCACCAGGTGGATTCTCGTCACTCCACTCGAAAGAGCCCTGAGGATCTGCCGCGAGTCGTAGCGATCGAAACCATCCCATGCACTCGCGATCGAATCGCCGGAACTGACATCTTCGAGGGTCAGGGTGGAACTCAGATCGGTCAGACCGGCGGTGGCGAAGAGTCCCTTCACCTTCAGTTTTTTCGACATCATCGGGGCATCGGAATCTGGTCCCAGTTCGATGATCCGGCCCCCCTTCAAGATGATGTTGGAATTCTCCAGCACCCCTCCTTGGGGAAGGGGGATATGCACCCCCTCCAGCACCAGGGCCCGTTCAAAAATTTGAGCCTTCAGCGGACCCGGGATCCCCAACAGCACCAGCATCACCAGCGATGTCAGAAGAACTGGTAGGGATCTACGCAGGGATCTACGAAGGCAGGATCTGTCCAGGCAGCACAGGTCACCAGCCCCGAGTCGGGTCATCGGTCGCATGGCGATGCGTTTGGAGCGATATCGTTTCAGTCTCATCTTGGGCGGTTTCCTTCGATCTTCTGGCTCGGAGAAGACCAATCCGGACCGAACTTCGACCGGCGCCGAGTGCGACCCGGGCGGCGGATTCTTCGGTATCGACCACGATCGGGGTAGATCATCGAGGATCCACGAAGATCGCTGAATTGGGCTTCCTGAGCGGTCCAGTCATCGACGTCGATCCAGCAACCACGCGTCGCTAGATCTCGCTGCTAGATCTCCAGCGGCACACGCCGCCAGGTTCGAGGGATCGGCCTTCATCTCGGTCCCCATCTCCGAAAACCTTCGAAGACTTCCCCAGGCACCTTAGATTTCCCCCACGTCCGGTAGGTCTGTCGCCCAGAGTATCTGATGGCATGGCCCCCGGAAAGAGGCTCCATCGCTCATCGATCCACTCGCATCGGTGCCCCCGAAGAGGCAAGATTGGGATCTGTAGGCGGAACAATCCCTTTGCCCGCCCCATCGATAGAGAGAGAGGATGGACCCCTATGAACGATCAATTCTCGACACCGATGCGGGGCATCGGATCGACCGATGAGTTCCGTACCAAGGTCGGGCTCGCCGAGATGCTCCGTGGCGGAGTCATCATGGACGTGACCACCGCAGAACAGGCCCGAATTGCCCAGCAGGCTGGGGCCGTCGCCGTGATGGCCCTGGAACGAGTTCCCTCCGATATCCGCCGAGATGGCGGTGTCGCCCGCATGTCTCCGGTCGACAAGGTACGAGAAATCCAGCAGACGGTCGACATTCCGGTGATGGCGAAGGCCAGAATTGGCCACTTCATCGAGGGCGAAATCCTACAGGCACTCGAGGTGGATTTCATCGACGAATCCGAAGTCCTGACCCCCGCGGATCATGCCCATCACATCGAAAAAAATCGCTTCAAGGTGCCCTTTGTCTGTGGAGCCACCAACCTGGGCGAGGCACTTCGTCGCATCGGTGAAGGGGCAGCGATGCTCCGTACCAAGGGTGAAGCGGGGACCGGCGATGTCACCGAAGCGGTCCGCCACCTGCGACTGATCCGTGGCCAGATCCGATCGCTGACCCAGGCGGACCCGGAAGAATGGATGAGTATCGCCAAAGAACTGGCGGCCCCCTACCACTTGGTGTGCCAGGTCGCGAAAGAAGGCCGACTTCCGGTTCCCAATTTCGCTGCCGGTGGGATCGCCACCCCTGCCGACGCAGCACTGATGATGCGACTCGGAGCCGAAGCCATCTTCGTCGGATCCGGCATCTTCAAGGCGGAAGATCCGCTGCTCACCGCCAAGGCGATCGTTCATGCCACCTCTCACTTCGATGATGCGCTGCAACTCGCCGAAGCATCGAGTGGACTCGGTGCAGCAATGGCTGGAATCGATGCGACCAAGTTACCTGAAGACGAGCGCCTTCAGGTGCGAGGCTGGTAGCTTTGACCGCAATTTGCGCAGGAGTACTGGCGCTGCAAGGTTCGGTCGAGCCACATCTTCGGGCACTTTCGCGAGCCGGGGTCGATCCGATCGAGCTGCGTCGCCCTGACCAGCTCGATCAGATCACACATCTGGTCCTGCCCGGCGGCGAGAGCACGACCCTTCATCACCTGCTCGAACTGCACTCCCTTTCAAGTGAGATTCCGCAACGAGTCGAAGCGGGAGACCTGGCGCTGCTAGGGACCTGTGCCGGTGCCATCCTGATGGGGCGGGAGTGTCAGGAGTCGCCACCGCGCTGGAACCTGATCGATGTCGAGTTCCAAAGAAACGGATATGGCCGTCAGGTTCACTCCTTCATCGAACCGATCGAGTGGATCGCGGGGCCCGGCCCTGGAGCATCGGAGGGGATCTTCATCCGCGCTCCTCGCATCGGCCAACTCTCTCCACCGGTCGAGGTGATCGCCACCCTTGGAACGGAAGCGGTGGCGGTGCGACAAGAACGGTGCGTGGCCTGCACCTTTCATCCCGAATTGACCGAGGATGACCGGCTTCATCGCTGGTTTCTTAGCCTCTGATCTGGTTGCAGGTGCCCCACGGGGCCCATCCCTGAAAATCAACTTTGATGATCGCTTTCTTCTGCCTCTCGAAATGGCGAGGATATCGCTCAGGAAAGAGGCCCCAGGTGAACTCGCAAGACACGACAACGCGCCGACGGATCGGAATCTTTGGCTGGGGAGTGGTGGCTCCCGGCTGCCCAGATGTGGACCAGTTCAGGGTTAAACTGGCCGCCGGCGGCACCTGGTTGAAACCGTTTGAAGATTTTGGGCCGAACAATTTCCTCGTCGGTGATCCCGAATTCGATTTCGAGAAGTACCACCAGTGGATCGATGACCGCTTCCCCCCCAGTCGTTTCTCTCAGTTGCAATCGAAGATGGGAAACCCAACACTTTACGCCGTCGGTTCCTTCATCCAATCCCTCGAGCAAAATCCTGGCATCGAATCTGCCTTGCAACAGATGGGTACTCAAGCGCATGTCTATGTCGGGACCGGTCTCGGAGACATTCCCACCATCTCGGAGATCACGCTGAAGGCGGATCGGGCTCAGCGAGAATGGGATGCGTTCTGGGCTCAGCCGGAGCGTTGCCCCGCCCGCGCGGCTCACGATGCGGGAGACTCGCCCGCAGAGATTCGCGACCAGGTTCCACCGGCGACCGATGAACTGGACCCGGCCCAGCAAGAAGAAGGTCGACGCGTCTGGAACCGGTTCTGGGCGAGTCAGTCATCCCAACTCGATTCCTACCTCGCTTCACTGCGTAAGATCGAACACTTGAGCATCGAGGGAGAAGTCGAGACGGGGAAGTCCTCGGTACTTCGCGAGAAAATGAAACGATCCTCCCAGTTGCGGAAGGACTGGCGCGCGCCGGTCGAACCCTGGGCAGCCATCAGTTCCAATGTGCTGTGGAACATCCACAGTGCTCCAGCGACTCAGATCACCATGATGGGGAAAATCACCGGAGCCTCCTTTGCTCCAGTGGCCGCCTGCTCCACCTTCGGGGTCTCTTTGAAACTGGGGATCGACTCGATCCACAAGGGAGAGGCGGAAGCGGTGGTCATCGGAGCCACCGACCCGGCCCCCTGCTCCCTCACCGTCGGAGCCTTCAGTGCTGCCAAGGTACTCTCCAGCGATGGAACGGTTTCTAAACCCTTGACCGGATTGCGCGGCACCCATGTCAGCGGCGGTTCCTGCGTGTGGATCATCGGCGACCTGGAGAAGATGCGCGCAAGAGGATTCAAACCGCTGGGGATGGAGCCGATCTCGGTCGGCCTGACTTCGGATGCCGATCACATCATCACTCCGAGCGAGGAGGGACCGCAGGAAGCGATCAGTATTGCGATGGCTGCCGCCGGCGCCCAGCCCACCGAGATCGCTACCTGGGACCTGCATTGCACCGCCACTCCCGGGGATTACCTGGAGGTGGAGAACACCCGCAAGTTACTTCCTGAGTCGGTACTGATGACTGCCCGTAAGGGTACCTTCGGCCACGGAATGGGAACCTGTGGCGGCTGGGAGTTGACCGCCCAGATGTTCTCCGCAGAGCAGAACAGCATTCCTCCCACCGCATTGACCGCGCAAGAATTAAACCGGGAGATCTCCCGCATCCACGACAAGTTCGTCGATGACAAGGCCGCACCTCTGCCGGCCGGATACGCCGGAAAACTGTCGATGGGAGTCGGCGGCATCAATGCCTGCGTCATCTCCCGACCATGGAGTCCTGAGGATCTCGCCACCGATGCGAAAGACGATTCCTGATCGGTCAGTGCCAACCACGGTGGGGAATCGAACGGCCATCGAGCCACTTCCGGACCGCTTCGACGTGATCGCCCTGCAATTCGATGGTGTATTGCTTGCCGGTGCCGCCACTGGCCAGTCGCTTTTTCAGGTCTCGCAGTAACGCCTTCACATCCTTCTCCACCAACGGGATCTCGTCGATCACCGTGACCGTCTTGCCACGGCGCTTCTCGACGCGAATCCGGGCTGGGCCCGAGGGCACTGCTGTGGGTTTCGCTGCCGAGCAACGGCAGCGCGACGCTGATTGCCCACATCCTCCACAGGGGGAATCTCCATCCGACCGCCACACCACCTTGCGAGACATCGAGAACTCCTCTCTGCGCGCCATCCGCGGGATGGCCTGGGCAGATCATCGGTGAGAAAGCCGCTACGGTCACCCCTTTCCATACCTAGAATCCGCCCGAAGTGGCTTACCACCGCCCCTGATAGACTTCCAGATCCGCTCTCCATCGGGTATTCTGATCGATTCGTAAGGGCTTCCCCGATCGGGAGTCTTCCTCCAACAGGATCCGCTACCTCGAGCAACGCTGGTTGCTCCGCTGCAAGGAGTCTTTCGATGTCTATGATTTTCCTGACCGCTTTACTGGCCTGGTCTCCACTGACCATCGGTGACGAGCCTGTCACCCCAGAGGTCGAAGTCGGCCTGCCCTGGGTGCTGGATATCGAGGCCGCCAAAGAGATGGCGCGCAAGGAGGGGAAGGACATCCTCATCAACTTCACCGGCAGTGACTGGTGTGGTTGGTGCAAGAAACTCGAGGGCGAGGTGTTCTCACTACCGGCATTCCACGAAAGCGCTGGAAAGCAGTACGTCTACCTCTACCTCGACTTCCCTCGCAGCGAAGAGGCGAAGGCAAAGGTCGTCGATGAAGTGCTCAATGGTAAGAGCCGCGACGAGATGGGAGTGAACGGGTTCCCGACCATCATCCTCGCCGACCACCAGATGCGCCCCTATGCCAAGACCGGATATCAGGCGGGAGGGCCAGAAAAATACCTCGAGCACATCGTCGAACTGCGGGCCAAGGGCGATAAGATCAAGTCTTTGCTGGCCGCCGAAGATGATGCTCAACAGGGCGAAATACTTCCTGCAGCTTTCGATGTGATGGCGGAGCATGGCCTGCTCGGGTTTCCCGACTTCGGAAAATACCTCACGATGGCGGAGAAATCCGACAACTCCGAGTTGGTCAAGAAGGCCGCTTCCCATCGGGCTCGCAAGCAACTGCAAACGCTGCTCAACACCCAGGAACCGGACTTCCCACTACTGGTCAAGTTTCTCAAAGATCATCCAGACATGGAAGGCCCCGAGGTACTCAATGCACTCTGGTTCAGCCATGGTTGGATGGCAGAGCAGGGCGACAAGGATGGCGCCAAGCTATTCCTCACTCGGATGCTGCAGAGTCCGGAGGTCAAGGACAATGAACGCGGTCGCAAGATGATCGAAGATGCGCTCCAAGCAATCGATCATGATGCCACCGACGGTCACGATCACGACGGCGACGGAAAGCCGGACCACTAGAGGCGCTGGCCGTCGAAGTTCGACAATGATTGAAATGGTGGCCGGGTCGAGATCGACCCGGCCACCATTTTTTGATGGAGTCGATTTTGAATGGGGTGGAATCCCCGTTTCCCGGGCTGGTTTCTTCGATCGGATCAGTTCCGTTCTCCCCAAGCACTCGGGAGGCTATGATCTCGGTGACGGGGGGCAGCTTGGCCAGAGCGGGAAAACCACGTGAAGGTTGCGAGGGATTCAAAAGACCTACGGCTCGCTTCCCTGGTAGATCGGGCCGCCGTCGTGCCATCGTGCTTGGGGCGGTCCACCTTCTCATTGGATTGCATCTGCTCCACTGGGTCGTCACCGGCACCACTCTCTCCCCGCTCGAACCTTCCGAATCGATGTACACCCTCGAAAACGGTCAGGTGAATGCGGGTTTCATCTTCTTCATCGTGGCCATCCTCTCGACCGCCATCCTTGGCCGATGGTTCTGCGGCTGGGCTTGTCACATGGTGGCTCTGCAGGATCTGTGCGGCTGGATGATGCGAAAGGTCGGCCTTCGCCCACAGCCATTTCGTTCTCGACTGCTCGGCTGGGTGCCTTTCCTGCTCGCCTTCTATATGTTTCTGTGGCCCACCTTGAAACGGTGGAGTTTGCCCTGGCTGCAAAATAATCTGGTTTCCATGGCGAGTTGGATCGACCCGGTTCGCCAGTGGGAGGGATTCAGTAATCACCTGATGGTCGCCGATTTCTGGGCCACTTTCCCCTCATGGCTGGTCGCGATTCCTTTCTTCCTGGTGTGTGGATTCGCCACGGTCTACCTGCTCGGCTCCAAGGGGTTCTGCACCTACGGTTGTCCCTACGGGGCCTTCTTCGCGGTGGCGGATCGAATCTCTCCGATGCGGATTGTGGCCAACATGGATGCGTGTGAATCCTGCGGGCTGTGTACTGCCAACTGCTCGTCCAATGTTCAGATCTCACGGGAGATCAAGATTCACTCCCAGGTGGTCGATCCGG
>JAPKAM010000193.1 GCA_028825265.1 Planctomycetota bacterium | reverse complement strand
CAAGAACCGCAGCATCATTCTGCGGCGGTGGTTTCCTCAGCCGGTAGTGCGGAGAGATCGAGTCGACGAAACTCGACGATCGCTCCTTCCGCCTGGATGGCGATCTGACCACTGCGGGCTGTGCAGTTGTAGCCGTGATTGACCAGATCTCCATTGACCCAGACGACGATGTTGTCATCTCGACACTGGATCACCATCTGATTCCACTCTCCCGGGGGGTTCTCGGAGTCGTCGGTGAGATTGAGAATTCTGCGCCGGTGGTTCTCTTCGACACCCCATGCATCGGGATTGCCGCGGCGCAGGGTCATGTTGTCGACCTCGATATTCTCACCGATGCACCAGAAGTCGCCGGCGTTGCCATCGAACAACTGACATTCAATCGACTGTGGGAACATCTCGTACAAGCGACGCGGAGTCGAGGCGTGGACCAGGACGCCGCAGTTACCGGGGGGGCCTGCCCAGCGATACTCGACCACCAGTTGATAGTTACTGTAGGAATCTTGGGTGATCAGGTGCCCCTGTGGGTTTCCCTGGCTCACCAGTAGTCCGTCGCGTGCCACAAACGATGGCGCCACCTCGGCTCCATCATCGGCATCCGGTATATCCGTATACCAACCGCCGAGAGTTTCTCCGTCAAAGAGAGCCGTCTGCTCCACAGTTTCGGAGTCACGGGAGGGGAAGGAGTCGCACGAGACCAGCAGCAAGCACAGTGAAAGTGCCAGCACCATGGGGGGGGAGTGGTATATCTTCATGTCGCCATGGTAGGCGACTTCCTTCAGGACTCAACCTCCACTCAGGCGGGCAGAGGCATCGCCTGCTCGAGTGCCAGGAATTCCTTCCATGCACTTCTCCATGACCGCCTGGCTTCCCGTACCGATCGCCGCAAAGCCTTGGTGACCCGGCCCTCGCGACCCGCACGCCGATACTCTCGAAGGTTTGTGGACCAGTGACTCAACTGGTCCTCGACCTGTAGCCTGGCGGTTTCCAGCCGTTGCTTCCACTCTTCACTGACCTCAGGCATGAAACTGGACAGGGAAATCTCGTATTTCTCCGCCTGTCGTTGGAGCCGTTTGCGCCAGCGGATCGGAGCCTCGGTTCTCTTCAGGTTGAAGGTCAGGCCGACCAAACTACCGAGACAGATGGCCCACTTGGCCGGATCAAATTGATACCAGCGCAGTCCGTTGCGGTAGTCGGCAGGGAAGGAGTGATGAAAGTTGTGGTAGCCCTCGCCAAAGGTGATCAAGGCGCAGATCCATGAATCGCGAGAGGTATTGTTCTGCGACCAGGGCTGTGTGCCGAGGATGTGACAGAGGCTGTTGATGCAAAAGGTCGCCTGGTGAGTGAAGACGATGCGAGCCAGTCCTGCGAACAAAAGCATTCCCCAGGGTCGATCGATCAGAAGCCCCAGCCCCAGCGGTACACCGAGATTGAAACTCAGCGCGATGATCCAGTAGTACTTCTGTTGCCACTTGACCAGCGGATCGGCATGTAGATCCGGCACATTACTGAGATCATCCACGAGATCGTTGTCATGAAAGATCCAGCGCATATGAGCCCACCAGAATCCGCGCGTGGCATCGTAGGGATCTCCATCGTGATCGGTGTGTCGGTGATGGCGACGGTGAGAAGCAGCCCAGACAATCGCAGAGTTTTGCAGCGCCGTGGCACCCGCAATAAGGGCCAGGAAAGTCCACACCTTTGAACCCTCGTAGGAACGGTGGGCGAAGAGGCGGTGGTATCCGATGGTGATCCCGAGTCCTGCGACCCACCACAACACCGCTGCTGAAACCCACAGTGCCCAGTGACTGCCTTCATTCCACAGGTAGATGGGAATCAACGCTGCGGCGATGAACGGACTGAGACCCAGAAACAGGGTGTTGACCCACAGGATGGGGCCATCGTCGGTGCGAGTGGTCGGCAGTACTTCTTCGGTCATGAGGCTG
>JAPKAM010000106.1 GCA_028825265.1 Planctomycetota bacterium | reverse complement strand
TTTAGAATTGAAAGCAGCGTCCCGTCGCAAGACTGGACGCTGCTTTGGATGAGACGTTGCCGATTGCGCTCTCCTAGCGATCCCCCACGGCTGAACCCCTCTCGCGCCGCTGTAGAGGCGGCAGGATCGGTGAGTGAAGATCCAGAGCGCATGAAATCCAACGCCAGAGTTCCAGCGCCAGAATTTCAGCACAAGAATTTCAGCACACAAGAATTCCAGAGCAGAAGACCCGGCTTCTTGTGTCTCAAACGACCTTCACGTCGACCGCACTCAATCCCTTTTTACCATCACCGCCAGAGATGTCCTTCAACTCCTCGTCGGAGAGTTTCTTGCGGTCCTTGTCGTCGTTTCGCTTCTGGTCGTCGTCTCGCTTGTTGTCGTCAGTCATGTCAGACCCCTTTCGTGGGTTAGTGTTGCTTCTTCCATCCGGTTCCTGGGCCGCATCGGACAGAAGAATAAAGGCTGACGATTCATGGGGCCTCCTTCTGCGACAATATGCCATCGAAGAAGCCCGAGATCATGGTCTCAACTTGCCGGATGCCGCTTCCATCGAGACCGATGCTGCCAGCGCTCCGCGCGTAGAGATCTCCAATCGACACGCTTCGACAGGGTAGGGGTCACTGGTTCGAGTCCAGGATCGCCCACCATTTAGAATTGAAAGCAGCGTCCCGTCGCAAGACTGGACGCTGCTTTGGATGAGACGTTGCCGATTCCACTCTCAAAGCGATCCCCCACGGCTGAACCCCTCTCGCCCGCTGTAGAGGCACGGCTTGCACCGTGGTTGAGAAGGCCACGATCCAAGCCGTGCGAACATCGGCCTGCGCACAGGCGGATGAGGTCGAACTTACTTGCCCTGAGGCTTCTTCTTCGGCGGGTCCTTCACCGGATCCGGCACCGGTGTCGGACTGTTTCCAAGATTGGGCTTGGATAGCGATAGTTTCTTCAGGTCATGGGCACTCAGTTTACCGCCGCCTCCAGCAACACCGTCGAGGTCTGAATCGGAGATTTTCTCCTGCTCGGACTTGTTCATGATGAATTCCTCTCTGCAACCGATGGTTGCCACTCGCTTTGCAGATCCGCCCGGGAACACTCCCGAAATCTCGTCCGCTGAATGGTGATCCGGATCCGTTCCTCGACCGGACCGAAATCGTCAGAAAATCCGATCAGCGGTTCCTGCCTTGCCAGGAACCCCCTCTCCAGCGAGGATCTACCGCTGGTGATCGATCACGGCTTCTGCTGTGGCTCACTGACCTTTGCCACTCAAGCGAGACGAGAGCGAACAGGACGGATGGTTGAATAATCAATACGGAATCGTTTGGCCTTACCGGTCACGCGTCGCCTACCACCACCACGACGACATGGATCTCACCGATGAATGGCAACGCGAGGTCTATCTCCACGCCCAGCAAACGATGATCGAGAACCAGTTCATCAGTGTGCTCGATATCGGCTGCGGCTCTGGCTACAAGTTGAACCATGATCTGGGAGCGTTCGACACCACCGGACTGGAGTTGCAGTGCAACATTGCACGGCTACAGCAGCGATACCCGCAGAGAAGGTGGGAGTCGTGTGATCTGACCCGGCCCATCTCACGGACGGTCGACCTGGTCATCTGTGCCGATGTCATCGAGCATCTGGTCGATCCAGATCAACTGATCAAATTTCTCGAGCCCATCCAGTTCCAGCGTTTGATCCTCTCGACTCCCGATCGAGCTCTGCTCCATCGCCCGTGGAAGCGCCGCTATTGGGGCCCCCCTCGCAACTCCGCGCATCAACGGGAGTGGACCTTCCGCGAGTTTTCCCGCTACATCTCGAGATCCTTCGAAATCCTCGACCATCGGATCTCGAATCCAACTCAAGCCACCCAGATGATCACCTGTAAATAAACTCACCCTTGCCAGGTCTGCGACCCCACAACGGTTCCGGTACCGGCCAAATCAGCTGCGAGGCCTTGCGGGCTACACGGCGAGCGACGCGCGGCGCTTCACCTCGATGTTGCCGGCGGCCCACGCCAACACCAGATAGAACGGCATCTCGATCCACATCCAGGTCGGGATCTGCAGCGATAGGGCATTCATGATGCCCGCCACGAGGCTCAATACACCGATCGACATGGCGAGCCGCATCGGATGCAACACACCGAACAGCGTGCCCAGTCGAGCCGCCAGCCAGCCGCCGAAGAAGGCCTGGGCAAGATGCGCCACCATCGGCAGGATGAAGGCGGAGTCTGGCAGGTGAGCGGCCCACGCGCTGAAGCCCTCCTGGTCATCCATCGTCACCCCTTCGGGCATCGGGAAGAAGAACAGATTGCTGATGACCAACAGCATGTTGAACGCCATGCCCACGACCAGACCCAGTAACAGCGCCAGGAAGTTTTGAAGAGCGAGTAGGCGGTAGGTGACAATGCGCCACAGCCATTCGAGAGGACCAAAACGGAATCGCGCCAGCCACAGCGGTGACAGCCATAGTTGGAGTGCCCAGATCACCACCACCATCGCCAGTTGATCCAGCCGCTCCATGCTTCCGTAGTGACCCAGCACTCGGAAGATGACGACACCGATGACGGTTTGCAGAATATAGTTGGTGAACGCCATCTGGCCGACCGCCCCGAGGCGACGCTGCAGGGCTGGCATGGCACCGCTACGCACCATACCCACCACCAGGCCGATGTACGCCATCGACAGCGCCACGCTGCCCCAGAAGTTCCACTGAGCACCGAGGTAAAAGCTGTAATCGATGGCGTAGTCGCGGACGAGGTTCTCCCTCAAGCCGATCCCGATCAGCAGCAGACCGATCACCGCTCCCGCCACCAGTAAGCGGCGATAGAAGCGATCACTACGCTCGCCACTGAGGATCTTCGCGCGATAGAACGCCATTCCCAGCAACATCATTCCCATCACACGCCAGAAGATGTTGGTGACAAAGATGAAGGTTTCGACGAATTTAGCACCTTCACTGTTGCTTGCGAATCCTGCGGCGAAGCCTCCAGAGTACTGCGCAATCTCAGCGTCCAATGACGCCTGGTCCGGTCGCCAGAACTGAGCCAATTCCGCCTGGCCCGGCTCGGGCCACTGCTCGTAGGAGAGACCGAACATCAACGAAAGACCCGAACCGATCAGTAGGAAAATCAATCCACAGATCAGCAGCGTTCGAGCCGAGCAACGGCGAAACAGGTAGACGGGAAACGCACAGACTCCGTAGGCGAACAGGATATCGCCACTCCACAGAAGGTGCGCATGGAGCAGCCCAAACATCACCAGCCAGAAGTTTCGATTGCAATGCAGCCAACTCACCCGTGACAACGTAGTTTTGCGCGCTTCGGCTCGATCGGCAAACAGCAGTACTCCGGCTCCAAACAGCATCGAAAAGAGTCCCATGAACTTCATCTCGAAAAAGATGTGACCGAAGCCCCACACCCACCGGTTGATCCCCTCCTGCTCGCCGAAGGAGGTCGGATTCATGTAGGCACAGAAAGGCATCGCAAAGGCCTGGATATTCATCACCAGGATGCCCAGCAAGGCGAAACCGCGCAGAACATCGAGGCTGACGATTCGTTCTCCTTGAGCGACCGGAGTGAGCTGATTCATGACACTTCCCTCTCTGGACTGGCCGACCACCGGCGGGGTCGTGCTCCCGATCATGCCTCAATCCAGCAGACAATTCATCTTCATCGACTAGCATGCCCGATGAGGGTGACCATCGGCTATAAAGAGACCGGAACAGGCCTTGGACCCACGGCCGAGGAACAGGACCAGTGAACCTCAACAAACCCGCCTCCACCTCCAACAGCGCTTCCAGCGACCGCTGGGTGACCTTCCTGGCCATCGTCCTGCCCGCAGTGATCGCCTTTCATCCGCTCGCCAACAATGACCTGCCGATGCATCTGGCCATCGGAGACTGGATCATCGAACAGGGTGAGATCCCCCGCACCGATCCCTTCTCTGCCAATGGACAGGGCGGCCGCTGGATCGCCCATGAATGGTTGGCTGCACTGATCTTTGCGACCAGCTTCAAAGTCGGCGGTGCCAACGGCCTGGTCGCTCTGGCGGTGGCACTGGCGGCGCTGCTCGGCTGGTTGCAGGACAAGATCGCCAGGCTGCTCGAGGTGCCTGCAGTCGCTCGTATCCTCTGGCTGGTGCCGCTATGGCTGGTCGCCGGGCGTCGGTTGATGTTGCGCCCCCACCTGCTGGGACTGTGCAGTGTACTGGCACTGTTCTGTGTCACCCTGATCGGCCGTGAACGTCCGCGCTGCTTGTGGCTTGCGGTGCCGCTGATGGCGCTGTGGGCCAACATCCACTCTTCCTTCATCCTTGGAATCGCATTCCTGATCTTCGACCTGCTGATCTGGCCGGATGGTCATCGGGCCCGCCGAAGTCAGCGGATTGCGATCCTAGCGAGCACCATCGGGGCCACCTTCTTTCAACCGCACGGCATCGGATTGTTCCTGTTCCCCTTCCAACTCGGCCTCGATCCGGTCTTCACCCAGGAAGTGATGGAATGGGTCAGCCCCTTCGCCGACTCCAGCGGCGGCACACTCTTCAGAACCACCGCCAGTTTCTGGATCGGAGTGCCGCTCTTTGGGTTGACACTGATCGCGGTGGTTCGGCAGCGATTCACTGCGATCGACGGACAGGCCCCTCGTGCGGTGCGACTGGCGACGGTAGTGGCGATCACCATGGCACTGCTGCAACAGCGTCACTTCGCCCTCGCCGCGCTCCTCTCCTCGCTGATGCTGGGGATATGGATCACTCCCTTGTGCCTGCGATGGCCCGAGCCGATGCGCCGGCTGCGGCTCAGGGCTGCTGTACCGATCACTGCAGTACTGCTGATGCTGCTGGCGTATGGCTATCCCGCGACCATCACCGGTCCCGAGATTCAGTGGCGCAAAATCGGCAGTGGCTGGTCGAAGCGGCTACCGATCCTTCCGGTGTCGATTCTCGCCGATGAATGGCAGGTGTCGGGAGACGTACTCTGTGAATACGAGTATGGCAGCGTCGTCGTCCACGCATCCGCTGGGCGATTGAAACCAACGATGGACTCGCGTAATACCGTCTATGGTGCCCAGCGATTCAAGGCCCACAACGCCGCTCTCAGCGGGCGAAATCTGGCGGAACAGGATCGCTTGCTGGCGCAAGTCTGTGCCGTGCTGATACGAGCCCCAGAGCAGGATGAGAGCCGTAGGCGACTCACCCAACGACTCGAAAACGATACGGAGTGGCAACTGATTCACATCGATCAGAATTGTCGGATGTGGCTGAAGAAGCAGGCCGCTCCCTCGCTACGGCAGAATCGCTAGCGCTGCGGCGCATCGCCGAGCGGTGGTGATGAGTCATCCCCCAGATACTGGCGACTACTTTTCATCGGAGTCCCTCGACCGGGCGAAGATGAAGTGATCCCGGCCACCGCCTCGGCATCTCTCCCCGATTTCTTTGCCTGACGCAGCGCGGTACTGGCAGAATCGACCAGTTCCTGAGCGACCGTCCCGTGCTGCGGATAACTCGAGATGCCGATGGAGATGGTCACGTCCTGGAAATTCCCGTTGTGAAGTGCCATCGGTCGGTGGTGAACATCATGACGAAGACGACTCGACAAGATGCGAGCATCGATGGGACTGGTCTGGGGCAAGATCACCAGCAGTTCATCGCCACCCCACCTGCCGACTGTATCGGTCTCGCGACAAGCGGCCTGGATCCGGCGAGATGTTTCCACCAGTACTTCATCACCGGCCACATGCCCCTGCTGATCGTTGATTCCCTTGAAGTGATCGAGGTCGACCAGCAGCAGCGTGAAAACTCCACCGTAGCGACGAGTACGTTGCATCTCGAGTCTCAGTGCATCGTCGATGGAGCGTCGGTTGAGCAGCCCGGTGAGGGCATCTAGATTGACCTGCGAGATCAGTCGTTCCATCTCCTGGCGAGGGACGATGCGCGGAGCTTCCAACAACGGTCGGCGGTTGGTCAAGTAATCGGCGGCGGCGACCCGTACCCCCACTTCCCGGCCGAGAGCGGTTTCCAGCTTTCGCTTGTGACGAACCACGCCTTTCCACAGACCGTGCGCCTCGGTTTGTTCGAAGCGGCGATGAGTGAGAAGTTCCATCAGATCGCTGTGGTACTCTTCCCCGAGCGGACCGAGACGCTCCAGTAAGACCTTCAGTTGCTGGTCATCGACACTGCGATCTCCCGCCAGGATCGATAGGATATCGATCCCCTGCGCCTCCAACTCTCTGAACCTATGAAGTTGCGACATGATGAACCTCCGCGGCGCCAGCGACGCCTAGGGTTCATCCTACCACTGTCGAGAGGGAGGTGCAGTGCGCTCAGGCGGCCGCTTCAGGATCGGGTGTCGAGTTCCAGGAGCCGACGGTTTCGAGCAACTGGTGACCATCGAGGTCGAGATGGATCACTTCGAGCCCCTGGCGTGAGCGAAGGGAACGGCGTAATCCGGTGTTCTCGCTGCCGATCACAATCAGCGGCACCCTCAGTCCCCGGTCGAGTTGGAAATCGACCAGATCGAATTCCTCCATCTGGCACACACGAGCGTCGACGATGACCAGATCGTAGGAGCGCTCGACCAGCACATCACGAACCACCTCCAGGTCGATGCAGACATCGACCTCATGGCGTTCGAACTCGAACACGTTGCGCATGGCGTAAGCAGAATCGCGGTCGAGGCCGAGTAGTAAAATTCTTTGACGTTTCATCGGTGCTGGCTCCTTCTGGAGCCTTCCCCGGGGCGATGTGGGACGGGAAAGTGTCTCCATTGCCTAAGATCGGCATGACCAGCAGAAGACTTGAGGAATCCGCCGATTCGGGGCGAATCAGGCTTCCTGGCAGAAGTATGCCAGGATCCGAATTAGCGTGCTTCGCATCTGCTGGCGATCGACCACCAGGTCGATGAAGCCATGCTCGAGGTTGAACTCGGAAGACTGGAATCCGGCGGGAAGATCGGCATTGATGGTCTGCTTGATCACATTGGGTCCGGCAAAACCGATCAACGCCTTTGGTTCTGCGATGATGACATCGCCGAGTGCCGCGAAACTGGCCATCGCCCCACCCATCGTCGGGTTGGTCAAGATGCTCACGAACAGGCCCCCGGCCTCGTGCAGTCGCTGGATCGCCGCCGAGGTCTTGGCCATCTGCATCAGGGAAAACACGCCCTCGTCCATACGGGCACCACCGCCGGAGCCACTGACGAAGATGAAGGGGCGGTTCTGCTCCCTGGCCAGTTCGATGCCACGGGCAATCTTCTCCCCCACCACAGACCCCATCGACCCCATCAGGAATCGAGAGTCACTGACTCCCAGCACCACCGGGACCTCGCCAATCTCGGCATATCCGGCCAGACAAGCGTCGAGCAATCCGGTCTTCTTCTGTGCCTCATCGAGGCGCTCTCGATAGGAACGACGCGCCACGAACTGAAGAGGGTCGGCTGGTGCCAACTCCTTGAATTGCTCATCGAAACTGTCCGGATCACACAGCAAGAGGATTCGCTCTTCGCTGGTGATGGGGAAGTGGAAACTACATTCAGGGCAGACATTGCCCCGTTCCACCACCAAGTTGCGATAGATCATCTTGGAGCAACCGCTGCAGCGCATCCACAGACCACTGGGTACATCGCGGCGACGGTTGGGGCGTGGTTCGTTTTTCCCCTCGCTCATGCCACCGTCCTCGGTCCACTCATCGCCTGCTTCAGCGCTGAAATATTGGCGCTCACATCCTCACCTCCGTAGACGGCACTACCGGCGACAAACACGTTGGCCCCGGCACGCAGTGCCAGAGGAAGAGTCTCGGCGGTGATCCCGCCATCGACTTGAATCTCCAGCGAATCTGCAGCCACTGCACGAATCGCGGAGATCTTGTCGAGCGGTTCGGTCATGAAGGACTGACCACCAAATCCAGGTTCGACCGTCATCACCAGCACCATGTCGCAGGCGGAGACGAAGGGTAGCAGCAGTTCCACATCGGTTCCCGGGCGAATCGCCAGCCCTCCCTTGCGTCCAGCCTTGTGCAGTTTGTCGAGCAACGGAAGCGGATCCGATTCCGCTTCGATGTGAAAGGTCACCATGTCACTTCCTGCGGAGATGAAATCATCGAGATACTGAGCTGGATTGGAAATCATCAGATGAACATCGAGATAAGCACGAGTGGCGGCCCGCAGCGACTTCACCACTGGCGCACCGATCGACAGGTTGGGAACGAAGTGGCCATCCATCACATCGACATGGATCCAGTCCGCTCCCGCCTCCATCACCAGAGCGACCTGGTCTGCGAGACGGCTGAAGTCACTGGAGAGAATACTCGGTGCCAGACGCACAGGTAAAGTCGGTAAAGTCATCGAGGGTGCCCTTTCCGGACCCCCTCACAACGATGGGGGAGCCGTCCGGGCATGGTAGATGCCAGCGACTGCGAGTCAACGGTGACCGATCACTGGATCGGGGGGCTATTCGGTCCTGCCTGGGAGCCGCTGGCCTGGCGGATGACGCCACTGTGATCGATGTAGAAGGAGCGAGCACTGGGGTTCGTTTCCGGATCCGCATTACAGGCGAACCCGCCGGGAATGCCACCGAGATCAAAGTTGTAACCATTTCGTTGGCCGGATCCCAGGGCCTCATCGATCAGCGCCGGAAACTCAGAGGAGAGGTCGTCGAGGACGACCGGATACTGGCTCGTGCGCATTCGATACTGCTCGGCAGCAGTACTGATGGTCCTCAGCGAACCGATCGCAGCGGCCTCTCGGCCACTGGCCAGGCTCACCAGCAGATTAGGAATCGCGATCGCTGCGATGATCGAAATGATCGCCAAGACGATCATCAGTTCGATCAGAGTGAATCCTGAGACGGGATTTTTCATGATTTCCTCCACACAACCACAGGTGAAACGAACTGACAGACTTGAGAAGTGACAAAACTCCAGCTCGAGGATCCATCTTCACGGAGCCCCCGGATGGAGAAGAAGGGGAGGAACTGCTCAGCAGTTCCTCCCCGAACTCCGAGACAGATCTA
>JAPKAM010000016.1 GCA_028825265.1 Planctomycetota bacterium | reverse complement strand
GGGCCCTCCGAGGTGTGGCCGCCCGCCGATTCCCAGCAACTTTTTGTACTGCCGGTGATCCGAATTCACGGCGCTGGAATCGACAAGATGTGGAAGATCTCGGGACGACCACTCTCGTCCTGGATGCGGCAATCCTCGGAAGAGGGGGCCGTCGTGATGGGTAGACCTCATCTGGTGCTGGAAGTGCGCCGGGATGGGAGAGATTTGAGTCTGGGGCGAAACGTCGTGGGACGCATGCCGGGCACCGACCCAGATCTCCGGGATGAATACATCGTCATCGGAGCGCATTACGACCATGTCGGTCGAGGCGTGTCACCGGGACTGTCGCGCGGTGGAACCGTAGGTGAGATTCACAATGGTGCGGATGACAACGCCTCGGGGGTTGCCGCGTTATTGGAAGTGGCAGAGGCGTACGCCCTCAATCGTTTGAAAACCAGAAGGACTCTTCTGTTTGTGGCTTTCGATGCGGAAGAACTGGGTTTGCATGGTTCCAATGCATTCGTGGCCGATGGGGGGTATGACGCGGGCTCCATCGCAGGAATGGTCAACATGGATATGATCTCCCGCAATCAGGAGCGGGTGGTCAAGGTCGGGCGTCGAGCATCGGATGAGTCTCTCGGCCAGATCATCTATGAAATGGCCAAGTTGCTGGAACTCCAGATCGATGAAACTGGCATGGACTCAGTGCTCCAGCGATCGGACCAGGCGCCCTTTCTTCAGCAAGGGATCCCCTCCGTCTTCTTCTTCGGAGGTTTTCACGAGGACTATCACACCCCTTCGGATGATGTCGAAGATGTGATTCCCGCCAAGTTGCAGAATGTTGCGAGGCTCGCATTTCTGACATCCTGGGGGCTGGCTCAGGCTCAAGATGCAGACCCTGCCCGAGGGGATACAGAAGCGGACAGTGACTGATTCACTGTGGGTTCACTGTGGGTTTTGTGTGGCTTTGTTCGGGTTTCTGAAAACCTTACTCTTCGCTGCCTGAATCTTGAACTCCATCTCGGATCGCCTCGACGATGTCTACATTGGCCAGTGTGGTCACATCGCCGAGCTTGCGCTTTTCTGAGATGTCTCTCAGCAAGCGCCTCATGATTTTACCCGACCTGGTCTTGGGTAGATCGGCAGTGAAAACGATACTGGATGGCTTTGCGATCGGGCCGATTTTGTTGGCGACGTGAGAGCGTAATTCGCCGATCAAGTTATCGTGTCCCTCGACCGAGGAGCGAAGCACCACGAAGGCAGCAATCGCCTGTCCAGTACGATCGTCGGTGCGCCCGACCACCGCTGCCTCGGCCACTGCAGGGTGGTCGACCAGAGCACTTTCGACTTCGGTGGTGGAGATGTTATGACCGGAGATCAGCATCACATCGTCGACTCGTCCCATGAGCCACAAATACCCATCCTCATCGACCTTGCAGCCATCCCCTGGGAAATAGAGACCATCGTATCGACTCCAGTAGACCTCTCGGTAGCGCTCAGGATCGCCGTGAATTCCGCGCAGCATCGATGGCCAGGGCGAGTCGATGACGAGAATTCCACCGTGTCCTCGTTGCACTTCAATTCCATCGTCATCGACCACCCGGGCATCGATTCCGGGGTAGGCGGTCGCTGCTGAACCCGGCTTGGTCGTGGTGACACCGGGCAGTGGCGTGATCATGATGGAACCGGTCTCTGTCTGCCACCAGGTGTCGACGATGGGGCATTGTTTTTGACCGATGTGTTCGTGGTACCACATCCAGGCCTCGGGATTGATCGGTTCACCGACCGAACCGAGCAGGCGCAGACTGGTGAGATCGCAGCCGGCAGGGAATGACTCTCCCCACTTCATGAAGGTTCGGATTGCGGTGGGGGCGGTATAGAGGATCGAGACCTTGTACTTCTCGATTAATTTCCACCATCGATCCTGCTCCGGATGGTCCGGTGTTCCCTCGTAGATCAGGCTGGTGGCGTTGTTGGCCAGTGGGCCGTAGACGATGTAGGAGTGACCGGTGATCCAGCCGCAGTCGGCGGTGCACCAGAACAGATCGTCCTGCTTGATGTCAAAAACATTACGAAACGTGGAACTGACTCCTGTTAGGTATCCACCGCAGGTATGGACGATCCCCTTCGGTTTTCCAGTGCTGCCAGATGTGTAGAGAATGAACAGCAGGTCTTCTGCATCCATCACTTCTGCGGCACAACGGTCCTCTTGTTGTGGAATGACATCGTGCCACCAATGATCTCGATCCTGCTGCCAATCCACATCATTCCCAGCACGTTTCAGAACCAGCACGTTTTCAACCGTTTGCTGTCCGATCAGCGCATCGTCGACATTCTTCTTGAGCGCAACCACCTTGCCGCGCCGCCAGGAGCCGTCCTGGGTGATGACCGCCTTGCAGGAACAGTCGTCGATCCTATCGCGCAGACTGTCGGCGCTGAATCCACCGAAGATCACCGAATGGGCCGCTCCAATACGGGCACAGGCGAGCATCGCCACGACGATCTCCGGGACCATTCCCATGTAGATGGCGACGGTGTCACCCTTGCCGACTCCCATCTGCTTGAGACCGTTGGAGCAGCGGCACACCTCAGCCAGTAGTTGCTGGTAACTGAGGGATCGAGAATCGCCCGCTTCGCCCTCCCAGTGGAAGGCGGTCCGATCGGGGTTGGTGGCGACATGTCGGTCGAGGCACGACTCGGTCACATTGAGCGTGCCACCGACAAACCAGCGGTAAAAAGGGGCATCGCTGTCGTCGAGAACCTGCTCCCAGGGGCGACTCCATTGCAACTTTTTCGCTTCCTCGACCCAGAATCCCTGGGGGTCTGCAGCAGCCCGAGAATAGATCTCGTGGCTGGCATTGGCATCCCTGGAAAAAGCTTCTGGTGGCGGGAATGAGCGCCCCTCCTGGAACAAGTTTTCGATCGTTTCCGACATCTAGACCCCTTTGGCTACAACGACTCCGAGCTTCCGTTGGAGAGGATACCGGGCCTCCACCACCGGATCGAGGGGGTTACTGACTCCCTCGACAGATCCTGTTAGAATCATTGCACTCCGTCACTTTGGTCACGGGGCTTTTTCTTCCATCGATTCCGAGAGAGAGGTTCTGATGGGTCGTGTCTCAGGATGCGTCACCCGCGCCATCGTCCTCATGCTGCTGCCGGTCATCGTGTTGGTTTCCTTCGCAGATGCGAAGGAAATGGCGGTGGGCAGCCCTGCGTCGTACTCCTCTAATGAGGGTCCAGTCGCTGAGGGTCCAGTGGCTAGAGGTGCCAAGCAGTTCATCCGCAAGGGCGTTCCTCAGGGAGTGTTCGTGATCGATGGCGGCTGGGAAATTGAGGGTAAGAAGTACGTCGGTGCTGGCAAAAACAAGATGGTGATCGCCGACCACACGCTAGAAGCGGGCAACTTTGACATCGAGATCAAAATGACCTTGAACAAGGTGGGTGCCAATTACGCAGGTGTTCAGTTTGGCCAGGGGCGTTTGGTTCTCGGTGGCGACGGAGGGAAACTGATCTTCCGGGGTTATCCCAAGAAGGATCGCCGAGTTGAAATCGGTTCACTGGCCGATCGTGTGACTCAGGGCAAAGCGATTCAGGTGCGCATCCGCCGTCGTGGAAGCCAGTTATTACTATTCCTCGATGGAAAACGAATTCACTCTGAACAGGGCATTTCTGGACCCATCGGTGAATTCGGTATCATTGCAGGAGACGGTCCCACCGAGGTGGAGTCGTTCCGTGCATCTGGAAATTTGCGATCCAGTGGACGCAAGCAGCGGATCGATCGAGTGGCCCTCAAGTCACTCGATCGAGATGAGAGAATCACCCGTAGCATCGAGGGGGGGATCGATTTCATCCTCGACATGGCACTGGCAGATCCCGCTGGAGTCAGTCCCTCGCGCCCGGAAGCAGTCCCTGGTGCTCGAGCGGTGGAAGCCTATGCGCTCATCGTCGCGGGGATCGATGTCGGTCATCCGGTGGTCCGTTCCCATCTGGAAGCCTGTAGCCAGGCGATGCCATCACAGCGTCGCATCTACGATGTCTCCTGCTGGGCTTTCGCGCTCGATGCTGCGATTACCCAGGCGGAACAAGATGCGCTTCTGCTGGAGCCTGAACTGGAAGATATCCATTTGTTGAAGCTGGCCAGGAAGCATCGCAAGGATCTGCAAGTCGCAGCAGAAATCATCTTGGGCGGTCAAAATGCCACTGGCGGCTGGCGCTATCTTCACAGCGCCCAGGATGCAGACACCTCGGTAACTCAGTTTGCGTCCCTCGCTGTTGGGGTCTTTGCCAGGCGAGGCATCGAGATCCCTGACGAGTGCTGGGTGGGGATGACCAACTACTGTCTATCGGTGCAGATGCCCACAGGAGAAGAGGTCGCTCCACTCATCGTTCTGGAACCGGAGCGCGAAACTGGGGAGGAAGAGAGTCGGGGTCGCACCGGTGTGGTGGATGAAGAGGTGCGGCCACTCAGTGCTCCGGAGATGCAGCAGGCCTGGAAGAGGGGCTTCCATTACGCGGATAAGGCTCCGAAGTCGGGCAACTGGAACATGTCCTGTGCGGGGGTCTCCTCGTTGCTGGTGTCTTACCGCTACGGCAAGGAATCCTTCACTCCTGAACTGCGGCAGAAGGTGCGAGAATCGCTTCGTGATGGAGTGGCCTGGATCGAGGCGGACTGGAAACCGCATGATAATTTCTACGGAATGTACAGCCTTGAGAAGGTTGGAGATCTCGGAGAAGTTCATACCTTTGGTGAGCATGACTGGTACCTGGAGATGAGTAATTACCTGCTCGACCGACAACAGAATGAGGGGAACTGGGGTCCAGGCAAGGCGACTTACCACGGCGAATCAGATCGCCTCAATACCTCTTTGGCTCTGCTGATCCTGAAGCGTGCCAGTGCCTTGCTGACCCGTGGCCCCCGAGACGTGGTGATCTACACGGGGGGCATCCGGGCGGGGCAAGGACTCGGCGACGATTGGGTTCTGATCCCGCGCCTCGGAACCTCGGTACACCTCCCCAGTTTGGTTCGAACCTTGAGGCTTCGGCCCAAGCCCCAGATGCTTCGGATGCTGGAGGAGATGGTCGAAGCTCTTCCCAGTTGGAGGCGTCCCACCATGGTTCCCTATCTGGCCCTGGTTCGTGAGAGGGTCAACAGCCGAGGAGTCCGGAAAATCCTCGAAAGATGTGAGGAGTCGATCCGACCGACCGGTTTTGCCGATCCCGATGAGATGGCGGGCTGGTATCAGATCTGGCGCAGGGCCCGGCAAATTGGCGAGGATCAGTTGCCGGAGGCGGGGGATGAGTTGATCGGAATTGCCGAAGCGGCGGCTGGAGATCCGGTCCTGAGGGAGACCGCTATTCGCGCAGCACTTCAACTGGGGTTGCAGAAGTCCGCTCGTCTGATGGTCCAGGATCTTGCATCCGAGCACTTCGATCTGAGAATGCTCGGCTATCAGGGAATTCGCTCGCTCTTCTCCGATTCTCCACCCGATTTCGATCCCGATGAGTCGGCGGGATCGCAGCAACCCCAGATCGAGAAGATCCGCAGTTGGGTCGAGTCGCGGCTGTAACCCGTAGTTCTCGGGGATCCTTCAGATGTGGGTCCGATGTTTTCAGAGTGGCTCGATGAGGTCTTTTCCTCCAGTTATCCTCCCTCTGTGATCTGCAATGTCACTGACATGTGGATTCGACCGATCCCGCGGCCTGTAAGGCACTCGGGGAATGACGATCAACCGAACATCAGGAAAGGGGCCAGCATGCCCACTCAGGAGACCCGTCAGGGAATCGACTATCGCGTCAAGGATCTGGCGCTGGCCAATTTTGGCCGTCAGGAGATTCGTCTCGCCGAGGAAGAGATGCCCGGCCTGATGAGTCTTCGCCAGCAGTACAAGGGGAAGCAGCCCCTTGCCGGAGCACGCATCTCGGGTTCGCTCCACATGACCATTCAGACTGCAGTGCTCATCGAGACTCTGGTCGACCTAGGGGCCGAAGTTCGCTGGGCGTCGTGCAACATCTTCTCGACCCAGGATCATGCCGCTGCTGCGGCAGTGGTGGGGCCCGAGGGCACCATCGATGAGCCCAAGGGAGTGCCGGTGTTTGCCTGGATGGGGGAGACTCTTCAGGAGTACTGGGAATGCACGGTGTCCGCGATGGTCTGGCCGGATGGCCCGCCCAATATGATTCTCGACGATGGCGGAGATGCCACAATGCTGGTTCTCAAGGGGAGAGAATTCGAGCAAGCAGGACGAGTCCCTGAGTTCCAGGAGACGGATCCCGAAGAATGGAAATATGTGCTCGAGATGATGAAAGTCAGTCTCAGCGAATCGCCGGGGAAGTGGACTGAGATCGCCGATAGCATCAGAGGAGTGACCGAGGAGACCACCACCGGAGTCCACCGTCTCTACCAATTGCAGGAGGCGGGGTCGCTGCTCTTCCCTGCGATGAATGTCAATGATTCAGTGACCAAGAGCAAGTTCGACAATCTCTACGGTTGTCGCCACTCATTGGTCGATGGGTTATGCCGCGCCACCGACGTGATGATCAGTGGAAAGACCTGTGTCGTGCTTGGATTTGGTGACGTCGGAAAGGGCTGTGCCCAGGCCCTCAGAGGCCAGGGAGCGCGGGTGGTGATCACCGAGATTGATCCGATCTGTGCGCTGCAAGCCGCCATGGATGGATACCAGGTGCTTCGGTTGGAGGACGTGGTGGAAGACGGCGATATCTTCGTCACCACCACCGGAAATCGAGACATCATCGGTGTCGAAGACATGAAGAAGATGAAGAACAATGCCATCGTCTCAAACATCGGCCACTTTGATAATGAGATCGACATGGCTGGCTTGGCCTCGATCGATGGCATCGTTTGTGAGAATCTGAAGAATCCCGAGGAGCATCAGAATCAGGTCGATCTTTGGAACTTCCCGGATGGACACTCGATCATCGTCCTGGCCGAAGGTCGCCTGATGAATCTCGGATGCGCCACCGGCCATCCTTCCTTCGTCATGAGCGCTTCCTTCACCAACCAGGTGATGGCGCAAATCGAACTGTTTCTGTTTAATGACAAGTACAAGAACCAAGTCTACGTACTGCCCAAAACTCTCGATGAAAAGGTCGCCCGTCTGCACTTGGATAAACTCGGAGTGCGATTGACGGAGTTGTCGGATGTTCAGTCGAAGTACCTTGGGATTCCGAAAGAGGGGCCCTACAAGGCCGACCACTACCGCTATTGATCCACTCTGCATCAGGGGGACCTCGCTTCAAGCGGATGAGGGCTTCGGGCGGGATGAGATATCAGGCGGATTGAGTCACAGGATCCGGTCGTCAGTCACTGGCCACCGGATCCTGTTTTTTTATGTCCGGTTCGAGGCCGTCAGCCTCGGGAGCCTATTTTTCTCCGCCACAGCGAGAACTAGCAGTTCCAGGGAGCGGTGGCTTCCGGATCGATGTCGAGTCGTTGATATGCGGATTGAATATGCTTGGCATCGAGCGCTCCAGAGCGGATCAGTGAGGAGATCGCCGCCACTTCGATGGCCGCCTGGTCGATCTCGAAGAATCGTCGCAGCTGCTCTCGAGTGTCCGATCTTCCGAAGCCGTCGGTTCCGAGACTGGACCAGGGAGCCTGGACCCACGGACGGACCAGATCGGGTAGTGCTCTCATGTAATCGGTCACTGCAATGATCGGATCATCGCGGGTGCCGAGCAGTTCGGTGACCCGTGGAATTCTCGGATCTTGATCGGGGTGCAGCAGATTCCAGCGATCGACTTCCAGCGCCTGCTTGCGTAATTCAGGGTAGGAAGTGGCGGACCAGACCTCGGCACGAACCTGATGGTGTTTCAGCAGGGATACGGATGCAGCCCGCGCCAGCGGTAGCATCGGACCACTGCCGAGCAATCTCACCACCGGACCATCCCCGGCTGGCGCCTCATCGAGGCGATAGAGGCCGTCCAGGATTCCCTGCTTGCATCCCTGGGGCATCGCTGGCATGTCGAGATTCTCGTTGTAAAGAGTGATGTAGAAGAACACGTCCTGTTGTTCTTTCACCATCCTTCGCATTCCCTCTTCGATCACCACCGCCAGTTCGTAGGCAAAAGACGGGTCGTAGGTGACACAGGAAGGGAATGCTGAGGCGGACAGCGGACTGTGGCCATCTTGATGCTGGAGTCCTTCACCGTTGAGTGTCGTGCGTCCAGCAGTGGCGCCGAGCAAGAAGCCTCGGCCTCGTCCGTCTCCCAGGGCCCAGATCTGATCTCCGACTCGCTGGAATCCAAACATCGAGTAGAAGATGTAGAAGGGTAGTGTCACCTCGCCATGGGTCGAGTAACTGGTCGCGGATGCGATGGTGGTGGCGAGTGATCCACACTCGGTGAGCCCCTCCTGCAAGATCTGCCCATCGGACTTCTCGGTGTAAGAGAAGAGCAGGGCGTGGTCGACCGGTTGGTACTTCTGTCCACCGGGAGCATAGATCCCGACTTGCTTGAACAGTGCTTCCATACCAAAGGTACGCGCCTCGTCGGCCAGCACCGGCACGATTCGCTTTCCGATCCCCTCGACCTTGAGGAGATCACGAAAGAGCCGGGCGAACGCCATGGTGGTCGAGGCTGGCATCGATCCCTTGGTGCCTCCATGAAGTTTTTCGAAAACCATCGATGAGGGGAGCTCGGGTACTGCGGCTTGTGAGCGACGTCGCGGGATCGATCCGCCCAGTGCGGCTCTTCGCTCCAACATGTATCGAACTTCTGCTGAATCTGTACCGGGATGGTAATAGGGAGCTGATTCCACTTCGGAATCTGGCACCGGGATCTCGAGCAGGTCACGGACCGCTCGTACTTCATCTCCCTTGAGTTTCTTGATCTGGTGACTGATATTGCGGGCCGCTGCCTGGGGGCCCAGGTGGTGTCCCTTGATGGTCTTGGTCAGGATCACCGTGGGACGCCCATCGGGACGGCACGCCAGATCGTAAGCTGCGGCGACTTTTCGTCGGTCATGCCCGCCGCGACCCAGTTGTTGCAGCTGATCATCGCTCCAGGACTGGAGCAGGGTGCCGAGTTCAGCATCTCCATCGACTAACTGCTGTCTGAGCCAGGCACCATCTTCTGCGACCGTTCGTTGCCATACTCCGTCGACGATCATTCCCAGTCTCTTCAGTAGTCTGCCAGAAGTGTCTTGAGCCAATAGAGGATCCCAGAGTCGATCCCAGACCACCTTGATCACACGCCAGCCGGCTCCACTGAAGACGCCTTCGAGGTCCTGGATCACCTTTGAATTGCCGGAGACCGGTCCATCGAGTCGTTGCAGGTTACAGTTGATCACGAAGGTGAGGTTGTCGAGTTGCTCGCGCGCAGCGATGCGTAGCGCTCCGAGGGTTTCCGGCTCATCACATTCACCGTCGCCGATGAATCCCCAGACGCGCTGTTCGCTGGTGTCCTTGATGGAGCGAGCGGTGAGGTAGCGATTGAATCGAGCCTGATAGATGGCATTGATCGGTCCCAGTCCCATCGAGACGGTGGGGAACTGCCAGAACTCGGGCATCAATCGAGGGTGCGGGTAACTGGAGAGTCCAGAACCGTTCACCTCTTGACGAAATTGGTCGAGTTGGGTCGCCTGTAACTGACCCTCGAGAAAGGCACGTGCATACATTCCCGGGCTGGCGTGTCCCTGGAAGAAGATCTGGTCACCGCCCCCTGCCGCATCGATTCCGCGAAAGAAATGCTGTTGGCCCACTTCGTAGAGGGTGGCGGCGGAGGAGAAGGTCGACATGTGGCCGCCGAGGCCATCGTGCAGAGTGTTGGCCCGAACCACCATCGCCATGGCATTCCATCGAACGATTCTTTCGATGCGGTCGTCCATCGCCTCATCCCCTGGGTACGGCTGTTCTGCCGCCACAGGAATGGTGTTTTGGTAAGGAGTGATCCCGTGTGAACGAAGGGGTAGATGATGCGACTGGGCATGCCAGATTACATCATCGAGCAGCCCTCCGGCACGCTCGGCTCCAGCCACCTCGCTGACCGAATCGATCGATTCGAGCCATTCCGAGGTTTCTTCAGGGTCTGGATCTTCCGCAAGATTTCCCATCCGAGCACCGGTCCTCTCCAGCGGTTTATTATTCCACATTCGGTTCCGGTTCGGGCAGGATCACCGGGATGCCGTCGACTACCGGAAACACCCGGTCACAGTGCTGGCAAGCGAGGCCCGCTGCAGTCTGTTGCAGTTTGCTGTGCTCCTGGCAAGGGCACCGAAGCAAGGACAGAAGATTCGGGTCGACCGCTCTTGAATCCGCGCCGGAATTCTGCTCTGCGGGCTGACTCATCCTGGGCTCCCTTGCGCTGGCGACCGGCTCCCGAGGAGTGCCATGGTGGCCATCCAGTGGTTCGATCTTTACAGTGACGATTCTCCGAAATCGGTGCTCCGGAGCAACCGAATCGCACCACCGCAGAGGAAATGAGGAGGCTCAAGATGTCAGGAATGCCACCAGAGGAGCGTATCGTGACCGATTTTCTCGATCCTATTTGGATCTTTGGAGGATTCTGATGGTCCAACTGGAGTTGATCGAGGCGCGATTGGTTCGCCGTTATAAGCGTTTTCTGGCCGATTGCGAGATTCCCGATCAGGGTGAGGTGGTGGCCCACTGCCCCAATCCGGGAAGCATGAAGACTCTCATCGAGGGCACTCCGAGAGCCTGGTTGAAATATGTCGATCATCCGAAGCGGAAACTCCAGTGGACCCTGACCCTGCTAGAGGTCGGGGAAGGGGATCATGCGCTGGTCGATACATCTCTGCCCAATGCCATCGTGGCAGACGCCATCGTGGCCGGACAGGTGCCCCGACTGGGAAAGTATTCACATTTGCGGCGGGAGGTGGCGATCGGTCAGGGAACCCGTCTCGACATGGTGCTGGGAGAAGAAGAGGATCCAGATGAGGAGACGGGGCACACCTTCATCGAGGTCAAGAATGTCACCATGAAGTCGGCCCACTTCGATGATCGTTGCGATTTCCCTGATTCGGTCACCACCCGGGGGAAAAAGCACCTTGAGGTGCTGACAAAATTGGCATCATCGGGTCGAAGAGCGGTGCTGTTCCTGTTGCTGGGGCGTACCGACGCCCGGCGAGTCGGGTTTGCCTGCGAGATCGACCCCGCCTACTGTCAGGCTCTGGAGCGGGCCGTGGCCGCCGGGGTCGAGGTGATTTCCCACCAGATCCGGATCGATCCGGGGCAGATCGACCTGGGCGCTGAGGTCCCGGTCCAGCTCCCCTGACTCTTCGCCAGACAAGACTCTTGGCAGAGAAGCCCATCCTGGCTTATTCTCATCGCTCTTCTCGATCTGGAGGCATAGATGAGTGACCGTAATTGCGACCAGTCCGTCGATCTATTGCGTGAATTGAGCCTGGCCTCCGCTCCACCCGGAGCCGAGGACGAGGTCCGAACCATCGTTCATCGAGAACTGGCAGGTTTGGGTCGGGTGCAGCATGACGCCCATGGAAGTGTCATCGTAGAGGGGGCCGGAGATGGTCCTCGAGTGGTTCTCGATGCTCACATGGACGAAGTTGGATTTGCCGTCCAATCGATCGACGACGAGGGGCGAGTTTACTTCGTTCCCCTCGGCGGCTGGTGGGGCCATGTGCTACTGGCACAGAGAGTCGATCTGCTGGCCACCAGCGGACGGAAAATTCCGGGTTCCATCGGTTGTAAGCCACCACACTTTCTCAAGCCGTCTGAACGGGAAAAAGTACTCAAGATCGAAAGTATGTACATCGATGTGGGTGCACGAAATCGAGCAGAAGTGGAGGAGTGGGGAGTGATGGTGGGCGATCCCATCTGTCCTCGTGGTCACTTCGATGAACTGGCGTCTCCCGGGCGTTTCTGTTGCAAGGCCTTCGATGATCGGGTTGGCGTCGGCGTGCTGATCGAAACTTTCCAGCGCCTTGGAACTGATTCGTCATTGCCGTGTCAGCCGGTGGCGGTGGCCGCAGTCCAGGAGGAGGTGGGTTGTCGTGGCGCTCGAACGGCCAGTTTCATCAGCCGTCCCGATGTCGGCATCATGCTCGAGGGGACTCCCGCCGATGATTTGCCAGGAATGACCTCTCGACAGGCGATTCTTGGGGGTGGGCCTCAACTTCGGTTCCTCGATCCCACTGCGATTTCGAATCGCCGATTGGTTCGACTGTGTCAAGCAGTGGCCACTGCCCAAAAGGTGCCGCTGCAAGTGGCTGTTCGACGCAGTGGCGGTACCGATGCTTCGACCACTCATCTGCATCGAGAGGGTGTGCCGACGATCGTGATCGGTGTTCCAGCCCGGTCGATTCATACTCATTCGAGTGTCATCGATATCGCCGATTATCGCCATGCAGTGGATCTGGTGGTGGCGCTGGTCAGGACACTGGATGCA
This sequence comes from Planctomycetota bacterium, assembly GCA_028825265.1. GTDB lineage: Bacteria > Planctomycetota > UBA8108 > UBA1146 > UBA1146 > QNYK01. Next base: position 24,424 of record JAPKAM010000016.1, on the reverse strand, counting down.
GAAACGGTTGCTTCGCTGACCGATTACTCCTCGTAACTCGATGTCATCCCACTCTCGGAGCAGATCTGATCGAGATCTTTGCGACGCTTCAGACGTGCGGCGGGCAGTTCGCCACCTCTACGGTCCAGTTCTTCCAGTAGTTGAAACGCCTCTTTTTGCCGCCCCGCGAGAGCATGGATCCGGACTCTTGCTTCCAGAGTGCTAAACTGAAAATCGGCTGTGATTTGGCCGGTTCGGAGGGTCATGTCCGCCTCTTCGATTAGTTTTTGTGCTTCCATGGTCTGGCCAGAGCAGAGCAGGATCGAGGCTAGCCGTGCATAGGATCGTGCACAGAGTGGGTGGTGGATCACGTGCAACTGCCGGATCGACATCAGAGCGCTTCGTGCGCTTTGTTCCGCTGCTTGCAGATCGCCGCAGCGTTGCTGGCAGCACGCCAGCGCTCGCAAGTGTCGTGAAGTGTGGTCAGAGCGTGCCCCCCGCAATTGGGTCTGCAACTGGACCGATCGAGTCAGATCCACCAGTGCCATTTCGAGATCTTGTTGGGTGGCTTCCCCGGTAGCCAGTTCAAGAATGGTTCCTGCACGGTGGAGCAGGACGGTCGCCAGTTGTTCGGGATGCTCATCTCCTACCAGTTCGATGATCTGGTTGAGAAGATCTCGAGCTTCTTCAGGGTATCCCTGCAATGTGATCGCCTGTGCCAACGTGATCATGTAGGGCACCTGGTTGATCTTTGGTTGTGCCGCAATGCTCACCAGCAGATCCCGACAAATTTCTTCAGCCTGGGGATGATCTCCTCTGACATTGAGTAACTCTGCCAGTTCGTGCTGAATTTCCTCGACGTTGGCAGCGGGAGACTCGGGTGAAACCGATTCGAGCGCCTTCTGCAGCGCCTCCTCCGCCTCGGAAAGACGCCGCAGTCGTTGGTGGGCCCTGGCCAGTTTCCGATACGCATCGACACGCTCCTGGGAGGTCCAGAAGGGGTGATCGTCTCGTAGTTTTGTTTCTGCTTGCAGCAACTCGGTGGCTCGTTCTGCTGCACCAGTTTCGAGCAGGATGGAGGCGAGCGAACTGAGCAGCGACGCTCGGGTCTGCGGTTGCTCATCCATTCCGGAAAGAAGATCTTGAGCGCCCTGGTCGAGTAGTGAATGAGCACTGATGCGATGCAGTGATGGGTTTTCGCCCGATTCACTCAAGAACAGGTCGGTCAAGAACTGGGTCATTTCTCTCGATCTTTTCGCCAGTACCTGTGCCTTCTCGACGTTTTCGGCTACAGCGGCACGAGCACGAAGTACATCGCGTAGTAGGGTCGAGATCTGACCAGCACTGGCAGGGCGATCCGCTGGGTTACGTTGCATCGCCAGTCGACAGATGTTGGCCAAATCATCCGGGGTCTCCGGAGATTTTTCCTGAATATCTATCGGGGGTCCTTTTTGCAGTAGCCTCAGGACCTTGTGCCCGGGTAGGGCGAGATCGCCGCTACGGTAGGGGGGGCTGCCCGAGAGAATCTCGTAGAACAATGCACCGATGGAGTAGACATCGGTCCAAGGGCCGATCGTACCATCTTCCGGGCTGGCTTGCTCTGGAGACATGTAGGAAGGGGTGCCCACCACCGAACCATCTCGGGTGATGACCGTCGATCCTCCCTGGGATGTGGCGAGAGAATCGGAGATGACATCTTCCAGAGGCTCATCTTCGATGTCGGCGAGAATCCTCGCCAGTCCCCAGTCCATCACATAAACCTCACCGAATTGTCCCACCATGATGTTGGCTGGTTTGACATCGCGATGAACAATCCCACGCGAGTGAGCATATTCCAGCGTATCGCACACTTTCAGCAGAACTTCCAGCAAGCGATTGCGGTCCCAGCCGGCAGTGCCATCTCGTGCGTATCGGATGAAGTCTCGCAACTCCTGTCCCAGCACTCGATCCATGGTGAAGTAGAATCGGCCATCGGCATCGCTGTTGAGCTCGTGAACCGAAACGACGCCCGGATGAGAAAGTTGGGCGGTCACACGAGCCTCACGAAGAAATCTTCTCAATCGCTGCGGAGGTGCATCGCCCGCCTTGTTTCCCAGTACTACCTTCATCGCCAGTTCTCGCTGCAACACCGGATCTGAAATCTTGAGCACGGCTCCCATTCCTCCACGGGCGATTTCCTCGAGGAAATCGTATCTCCCTTCCAACTCAGGGATCAGTGGTACGGAGTCGCCAGATTCGAGGGGGTTGCTGAGATCGAGATCTTCGCTGTATCGATCGAGCAATCGCTCTGCCAACGCATCCGAGTTTGGATTGGCTGGCATCTCGGTTCGGGCCAACCGCTCGTTTCTGCGCCGTTGGTATTCTTGTAGATGGTGCTGTAACTCTCCCGCAATGGCCGGGTTCTCCCGTGCTGCATGATCGACCGCAGCTCCGATCGATTGCGTTCCGCCGAGCAGTCGGGCGAAAAGAATCTCCGCTGGGGACAGAGGATCCAGTTCCGGTTCGGGGTCAGAATCACTGTTATGGGACAAATGGCTGCTCCAAAGGGTCACGTGCGACTCTCCGGGAGGAGAGTGTGAAATTTGATCAAGCCTGCGATATCATGACGCACCGGAGGTGCTCATGACAGCCCAAGATCCAGTAGATTCAGACGGTGCTGAGAAACCGGTTCCGAATGAGGGGAACCAAGGCTCTGCAGCAGCAGAGGATCTCGAGGTCAGTTCCGTCGAATGGCTTCAGCAATTTGCAGATGGTGACGAAGCGGCATTCGAACGCCTGCTGGCGGAGGAACTTCCGAAATTGCGGCGTCGAGTCGAGGATCGATTGGGAGTCGACCTACGACGCAGAATCGATCCGAGCGATGTATTGCAACAAGCCGCTCTCGACGTGTACCAACTTCGCGACGGGTTCGAGGTTCGAGGACTGCCTGCGTTTCGTGCTTGGCTCAAGACGGTCACCTTCAATAACCTCAATCGATTGATCGAGAAGGAACTCGCCCAGAAACGAGATCCTCGGCGTGAAAAACGAAGAGCGATGCTGGCTGGAGCCAGTCAGTCATTGGATCCTCTCGGCAACCTGGCCGCATCAATTTCGTCTCCTTCTGCAGGACTCCACAGGCAGGAAGCGTTGAACTTACTTCAGAACTGCTTGGACATGCTCGGAGATGACGATCGAGATCTATTGCGATGGATCGATGAGGAAGACATGGGATACGAGGAGGTCGCCAGGCGTCTCAGCATCAATGTCGATACGACTCGCCGCCGCCACAGCAGAGCGATCGCACGTCTAAAAAAGTTGGCCGAGACGATGCGAACTGGAAATTCCGGACCGAACGAGGCTCCGTAGGAGAGTTCCTGGATTATTTTTGGGCGTCATGCTGCAGGTCTCCTTGACCGATTCATCTGGAGACCTAGCATCCCATCTCAGGTTCGCAAGGCGAACTTGACGCAGCCGGCTCGATCATCGCCGGCACTCTGCCTCGGGGGGAGGTCCTGGTGGACCGCTTCGGATCAAATTCAGGATATGTCGATGCGCTCTTCGAGCAGTTCAAGAAGGACCCTACCAGTGTCAGCACAGCTTGGCAGGAGTTCTTCGTCGACTATCAACCTCAGCAGGGTCTCACCCATCGTGGTCCATCGACTAAGGATCCGTCACCAGGGTCTCAGGTGGGCACCGGTTCCTTTTCGCGGCTTCCTGCGGAGACACACTCCACTCCGGAACTGACATCCACACCTCCGACCACCACCCGGGAAATCCCCAAGACCGAGAAGCCGGATGTTCAGAAACACGAATCATCGGTTCCGCTGAAGGGGATCGCCGGACGCATCGTCGAGAACATGGAACAGAGTCTCGAAGTTCCCACTGCGACCACGGTTCGAACCCTTGCGGTGCGACTACTCGAAGAGAACCGCAAAATTGTCAATGAACACCAGGTGGCCTGGGCTCGTAGCAAGGTTTCGTTCACCCATCTCATCGCCTGGGCTATCGTCAAGGCTTTGAGAAGTCACCCCGGAATGAATCATGGATTTCAACGGATTTCTGGTGAACCCCATCGGATCGTGCGGTCGTTGACTCGTCTGGGGATTGCAGTCGATGTGGAGCGAAGAGGCGCCCGCTCCTTGGTGGTTCCTAACCTGCGGGATACTGGTCAACTAGATTTCCGTGAGTTCCTGGCGGCCTTCAATGATGTCGTCAGCCGAGCACGTAGCGGCAAACTGATTCTCGCCGACTTCGAGGATACATCGGTCTCCATCACCAATCCTGGAATGCTCGGGACCAGCATGTCGGTGCCTCGACTGATGACGGGCCAAGGGGCCATCATCGGGATCGGCGCCATCGATTACCCCCCTTCCTGTGCCGGAATGGCGGATGACGTCGTGAGCCGACTGGGTCTATCCAAGGTCATGACCTTGACCAGTAGTTATGACCACAGGGTCATTCAGGGTGCTGAGTCGGGCGCGTTCCTGGCGACCGTCGAACAACTCTTGCTGGGGAATGATCGATTCTACGAGCTGGTCTTTGAACAACTCGACGTTCCACACGAACCCTATCGTTGGTCGCAAGAATCGAATGAGGATGAGCCTAACGTCGACGGAAACTCACCGGAATATCGCCAGGCCAAGGTGCTACAACTGGTCGAGGCTTACCGTTCGCGAGGGCACCGTATGGCACATCTGGATCCCCTCGGAAACAGCCCCGCTCCAGACCCGGAACTGGAACTGTCTAGTTATGGTCTGAGCATCTGGGATCTGGATCGTTCATTCATTTGCGGCGGAGTTGGCGGCCAGGAACAACCGAGGAAATTGCGTGAAATACTGGACATTTTACGACGGACATACACTCGATATGTCGGTGTGGAAGTTTCCTACATTTCGGATTCAGTCGAGCGCGATTGGCTCCAGCAGAAGATGGAGGCGAACGAGAATTCGGCTCCTCTTGATCTCGAAGAAAAGTTGCACATCCTGCGAAAGTTGAACGAAGCAGAAGCATTCGAGAAGTTTCTTCATACCAGCTACGTGGGACACAAGAGATTCAGTCTCGAAGGTTGTGAGTCTCTGATTCCAGCCCTCGATGCCTTACTCGACGCGTGTTCTACCGTGGGTGTCGAGGATGTGATGATCGGCATGGCTCATCGGGGGCGACTCAATGTTCTGGTCAACATACTCGGCAAACCTCTCGAGCAGGTTTTCGAAGAGTTTGAAGATTTTGACATGGAAAACCCGGAAGGCTCAGGCGATGTGAAGTATCACCTCGGAGCCCAGGGTTTCCATCGGGGTCGTAGTGGAAACCCGGTGAAGGTGACTTTGGCTTCCAATCCCAGTCATCTGGAATCGGTGGGACCGGTGGTCGAGGGAATGGTCAGAGCGCTTCAGGATGATCGTGGACGCTGCGGATCGGTGGTTCCCTTGCTGATCCATGGGGATGCGGCGCTGGCTGGGCAGGGTGTCACTTACGAGACCCTCAACATGTCACAACTGCCGGGCTACACCACCCAGGGCACCATCCATGTCGTCATCAACAATCAGATCGGATTCACCACTTCGCCCGAGGATGGTCGTTCCTCTCGATACTGTACCGATGTGGCGAAGACGGTCGAGGCTCCAGTCTTCCACGTCAATGCCGATCACCCACAGATGGCGGTCCGGATGATCGGGCTGGCATTCGAGTACAGAACTCGTTTTGGCAAGGATGTTTTCATCGATCTGATCGGGTATCGGCGCTGGGGGCACAATGAGGGAGATGAACCCTCGTTCACGCAACCAATGATCACCCGGAGCATCGAGGAGCATCGATCGGTCCGCAAACTCACGACCGAGCGTCTTCTGGCCAGAGGTGAGATCGACATCGAAACCGCCGAGCAGATGCTGGGAGAGTTTCAGTCGATACTCGATGGCTCACTTCAGAAGGTGAAGGCGAGTCTGACCGAAAGAACCTCTGCGCAGGTTCGTCCAGATCTGGAGGAGACGGAGGGCATTGCGGTACCCTCTGTGGATACCTCGATTCCGATTCCAGAACTGGATCTGTTGCTGGCAGAGGTGACTCGAACTCCCGACCAATTTAATTTGCACCCGAAGTTACAGAAGCAATTCGAGCGTAGGTTGGAACTGGCTCGCGGAGGCGCCATCGATTGGGGTCTCGCTGAGTTGTGCGCCTTTGGTTCTCTGGTGCGCGAGGGAACGTCGATTCGACTCTCCGGAGAGGATTGTGGCAGGGGAACTTTCAGTCAGCGCCACAGCGTGCTGAGGGATGGCAATCGCGGTACCCTGCATGTTCCGCTGCAGCACCTTCCCGATTCAGAGGGAAGTTACCAAGTCTACGATAGTCTTCTTTCCGAGTTCGGAGTGCTCGGCTTCGAATTCGGCTATAGCCTCCAGAGGCCCTCAACATTGACCATTTGGGAGGCTCAATTCGGAGATTTTTGCAATGGTGCGCAGGTCATCATCGATCAGTTCATCTCCAGTTCCGAGGAAAAGTGGAATCAGAGCTCTGGTCTGACGATGTTGCTGCCGCACGGATATGAGGGACAGGGGCCCGAACACTCCAGTTCCCGCCTGGAGCGATTCCTGCAACTTTGTGCCGAAGGCAATATGAGAGTGGTGCAACCCAGTACCCCTGCTCAGTACTTCCACATCCTGCGACGCCAGGTTCATGAGCCAAAGAGGAAGCCGCTGGTGGTTCTGACACCCAAGAGTTTGCTTCGACTCCCTGCTGCGAGGAGTACTCGCGCCAACTTTACCGCTGATAAATTCCAAGAAACGATCGTCGATGGTGTTCCAGGAGATGGAATCCGTACGCTCCTGATCGCTTCTGGTAGGGTCATCTACGATCTACTGGTGGAGCGTGAGAAACGGTCTGCAAATGATGTTTTGATCCTGCGGCTGGAACAGTTGTACCCATTTCCCCGCAATGATATTCAGGCGGTACTGGCTGACTTGCCAAAAAGTTGCGACGTGAGATGGATCCAGGACGAGCCGAGAAATATGGGCGCATGGTCATTCCTGAGAGATCGTGACGGGGGATTCCTCGGGGGGGGGCGTCGGGTAAGATTCATCGGGAGAGCTTGGAGCGCCAGCCCTGCCAGCGGATCGAAGGCGGTTCACGAAGCGGAACAAGCCCATCTAATCGAACGAGCATTCGCCGATGAAGGCAGTGATGAGGAGCACCAGGGTGTATATCCAGGAATCTGAAATACTGGCTCAATGGATGCAGAAAGCGACGACCGATGGTCGATACGGCATCGATCTCGAGTTCATCCGGGAGCGAACTTATTACCCACAGTTGGCGTTGATCCAGATTGCGGTGGGGACTGACCTCGCTCTCATCGACCCACTCGGCGATGTCGATCTGACTCCTTTGATCGAGACCATCTCCGACCCTTCCGTGATCAAGGTGGTCCATGCGGGTTCCCAGGATCTAGAAATCCTCGAGCAACTCTCCGATCAGATTCCCAGGGCGATTTTCGATACTCAGATCGCCGCAGCTTTTCTAGGACTCGGACTCCAGCCGTCCTATGCCGCGACCTGTGGGCAATTGCTCGATGTGGTGGTGGAGAAGGGCGAATCTTGGACCGATTGGCTCCGGCGTCCCCTGACCCGAGAACAGGAGATCTACGCCATCGATGATGTCAGGCACCTGCTGCCGATTCATGATCGCCTGACCGAGATGCTGGAGTCGGAGGGGAGGATCAAGTGGGCTCTCGAAGAGATGAAGAAATATGACCAGGAGACCACCTATCGTCCGTTGCTTGAAACGAGTGTTCGGAAGGTGAAACGTGCCGGAACACTGAAAGAGCGCGGCATGGCGATCCTGATGGAACTATTCCACTGGCGTGAAACGGAAGCGCAGACGAAGGATCGACCTCGGCGTCGAATACTGCCCGATGAAATCCTGGTCGAAGTGGCACGTCGTGCCCCTCGAGATGAAGAAGGACTGGAGAAAATACGGGGGCTCGATCCAAGGGATCTGCGACGTCATTGCTCCGCATTGCTGGCATCGGTCCAGCGAGGTCGTGATGTCGCCGAGGAAGATCTACCGATTCTCGACAAGAGGCGAAGACTGGAGCCTCAGGAAGAAGCCGCTCTGGAACTCTCGACCTCTGCTCTGCGTGCTCTCTGCCGAGCCGCGCGAATCGCTCCTCCACTGGTCGCTCGAGGCGTGGATGTGGAGAACCTGGTTCGTGATCATTTCGCCGGCAACCTGGTCGAAGCCGATCACTCCCTGTTGAGGGGTTGGCGCGGAGAGATGTTCGGCACCAAGGTGGTCGGATTTCTCAACGGAGAGTTCCAACTGGGGTTCGATCAGGAGACCGGTTTCCCCAGTCTTCGACCGTGCCGGTAGCGAGTCCGTGACCGCAGCGTGACCGGTGTCTACTCTTGTGGGATCCGGATCACATCCATGAAACTGGAAACACTGAAAATCGCATTCCCCGTTCCAGGAGGACCGTATCCAGGCGGCACCGGTAACTGATGCTTCTGATGAGTATCCCGCCAGGCGACCAGTAATCGAGCATGGTACTCGAGCGGAGCCGGGGGTTGAGCCTCTCCCACAGCACCCTGTTCTTTGACCAGCGGAGAAAGGGGTTCGGGGCACCAAACGGTGAATCTCGGGCACACTCCCTGGCTCATGAAGAAGTCGAGTCCCTCACGGGTCGATTCCACCGCGGCCTCTGGATCGGTGTAGCCGTGAGGACGTGACATCTCGATCCCGGCGACAAAGTTCGGGATGACATTGGCTGCACCAAAGACATCGACGGCATCGATGATGCGGCGGTGCCATTCTGATCTTCCAACGTAGGTCTCCTTGCCTGGGCACAACAACGGGAACAGACGCTCATCCCAGATCTCGTAGTTGGGGTGATAGATCTGGATTCCTGCATCCTTGAGGATCTGTTGCTCGGATACTGGTAGCGCCTGGGTCACCGCCTTGGGAATCCAGCGACCTGGGAAGCGCTCTTCAATGGCCCTGGCATAGGCCGCATAGAATTCAGCCTCGCCCTGTCCGCGCAATTTTCTGATGATCGACCCACCGGTCAAGGTGTAGGCATGCGAAACGTCATCGAGGTGATCGATGATGGAGAGAGCTTCCAGCACCTCGTCCATCGGCTTGACGGTTCGATAGGGCCGTCCGGCTGCGACCTGTTGCCGATAGTTCTCATTGATGTCGCAGAAGCGGCACTCTTCCTTGAAGCCGAAGTACTGGCACTTCCGGTAGACGGTCAGATAGATCAGGTAGCCCCATTCGATGGTGGGAGCCACCTCATTTACCGGTTGCCCGGATTCCAAATTTTGCTGGTAGTAATCCGGAATCTTCTGTAGTTGGACGGTGGAAATTTCTTCCTCACCACAGAACAGGGCCAGGGAATCTCCGGCCACATCGATGCGCCAGGGAGAGTGAGGATTGACCCGAACGGAGACGGTGGTTCGGTTGAACTTCCAGGGGCCTGCCACCAACTGGATTTCTTCCGGGGCTCGGAGATTTTCCTGCTGATCCATCGATTCGATGGGCACCATGTCGAAACTGAAGATGAAGTAGGATTTGCTCTTGTAGTTCGAACAGTAGTGAAGAGATTCACGAGTGAAGGAAACGCCGATCCTCAGCAGGTCTTCCTTGACCAGTGCTTCGACCGGCAGATCAGGAAACAGCCGGGACAGGCGCTGGATCTCGGCGAGCTGCTGGTCGGCCCAGTGAAGCCGATCCGCTGCGACCTGTTGCGGTTGCGGATCCTGCCGGGTGGAAAGCGAATTCATCCAGTGTCTCCCTTCAAGGATTTCCTCGTGGACCTGTGGTCCACCGCTCAATCGGGGATGATGGCAGTCCCGGTCAGGGGCCACAAGACATCAAGGTCACCCAATACCGTCAAAAACTGGTGCTGTATCCCATCCCCAGCAAGAACTCGAGATCGTCTTGTTCGACGCCGATCGGAGGGGAACTGTCATGTCGAATGTTGATCTGCGAGTTGAGAGAGAGCCCCCCAATGATCCGGGTTCGCAGGCCGAGACGGCCCTCTGCCAGGAGATTGGACGGATCTTCGAGCGAGATGAACAGCGTGTGGTCGTGGAAAGCCTCCATCCGTCCATCGCCGAAGCTCCACTGGACATCCCCTGCCACTCGCAGAGTATTGGTCGATTCATCGATGGCGGTGATGAAATCCTCATTGAGTGCAGAGATTCCCGACTCCTGAGACCAGGTGATGGCATCGGTATCGAGGATTTGAATTCCAGCGCCGATTCCTGCTGTGGTTCTCAGGGAGAGGTCGGCAAATCGGTCATTTCGAGCGGAGAAATTGGTGTAGAAATACCAACTGTCCCGAGGAAAGAAATCATACTTGATTTCGGCTCCAGTGGTTCTCTTGCTGATCACCTCCTCATCTTCACCGTAGGCCCAGTGCAGTTTGGAGTTGAATCGATGTGTGAGATAACGAAAGGTGTAATCCATGTTTAGCGATGCCGATGTGGTGCTGGTGTTGCCCGTGGTTCGAGTGCCGTTGAGGGTAATCGTCGCTTTCTGAGTCGAGGCGGGGGGGGCGACCGGTGTCGGATTGATGGCGACCACATGGGCATCGGCAATGTTCCGCTCACCGAGAGCGTTGCGCACCAGCCAGGATCCATCGATGAACTGCAACGGGCCGGTGAGAGTCTCTCCGGCATCGGTCACCAGAGATGCGTTATTGGCGACCAGGGCGCCACTGACCCGAGCCAAGGGGATGTGGATCGATCCCACCGCTTCCACCTCGATAGTGTAAATCCCGTTCTCCAGTTGAGTCAGAGTGCCGATGATCACAGTGCCATCGGCCAACTCCAGTCGATCCATGGCTTTCGGAGGCCCATCTTGTGGATTCGCCCCCAGAACCGTGAACAGGATCAGAGAATAGATCATGATGAACTTTCCTTTCAGGCGAGGAGGGGGAGAATAAGGCCTCGACGCATCCCACACTACTGGAAATCAATCGGGCCTTTTGGCTCGTCTTCGGTGGTGAGGATCTCGAACAGAGTCGCCAAAGAGCAAGGACAAATCCAGCGGTGATCACAGAAGAGCAACAGCGTCCTCGAAGCGATCAGAGTCGGTCGAAACCGCGCCAGCGGCATGGCTTGTTGGCGTGGATCTCGGCGTTGGGAACCTTGCTGGTGGTGTTGCCGCTGGCGTGGCTACCGGCCTCGCTGGCCTGCGGATTTGCGCGAATGCTGGCGGTTCCCGCCTGGTTCCTCGCCCGGCGCCGCAGAAAGGTGACTCTCAGTAACCTCCGTCATGCGTTTGGATCAACCTGGTCCGAGAGAAAGATCCACTCCGTCGGCCTCGAATCTTGGCGTCGAGTGGCGGTCTCTGCGGTCGAGGCGATCCAGATCCAGCACTGGCTGCAGGATCCTCGATTTGTCGATTCGGTGATCTGGTCCGGCCCCTGGGATCAATTGGATCAGCGTCAGAAACAGGGCGAAGCCTTCCTGTTGGTCAGTGGGCATCAAGGGCCCTTCGAGGTGATCTTGCCGCTGTTGGTGCAGCGCGGCTGGCGGCTGGGGCTGCTCTCACGCCCGGTCAAGAACGCCTATATCGATGGGATCATGAAATGGTTAAGAGGAGCGACGGTGGCTTCGATTCTCGATCCCGCCGGAGCGCTACCCGAGATGGGGAGGGCGCTGCGCTCCGGAACCTCCCTGGCGCTGCTCATCGACCAGAACACCCGGGACGGTGTTTTTGTCAATTTCTTCGGTCGAGCCGCGGCGACGACCCCTTCCATCGGGGTACTGACCCGACGTTACCAGGTGCCGGTGATCTACCTCCAGGCTCGTCGCCTGGAAGCGGGGAAGCGCTACCGGATACACTGCGAGATCGCCGATTTGCCCTGGGGGGAGGATATTCGTTCTCACGTGCTCCAGGTCACCGCTGCAACCACGACCAGGATCGAGTCGATGATCCGAGAAACGCCGGCGGATGGGCTATGGCTCCACCAGCGCTGGAAGGTTCGCCCCGATGGAACTCGTGAGATCTTGATCTGAAATTACTGGCTTCGGTGACAGCGGCGATGCTCAGGTGTATCCTGGCGATGAACTGGAGGGGCTCACGATGAATCCAACTGCGATCCGAGACATCAGCGTGGACGGTGTGGAACCGATCTTGCGCGGAAAAGTCCGCGACATTTTTGACCTGGGAGATCAACTACTTCTGGTCACCAGCGATCGAGTCAGCGCCTACGATGTGGTTCTCCCCCAGGGGATCCCTGATAAGGGAGCGATCCTCACTCAACTGACTCGTTGGTGGCTCGAACGACTGCCATCGAGTGTTAGACATCACATGATCTCGACCGATCCGGAGCAGTTCCCGGAACCGTTTCGCACCGCTGCCCGTCAGTGGGGGCCGCGAGCGATGTTGGTCCAGAAACTTCAGATGATCCCAGTCGAATGTGTGGTTCGCGGATTCGTGGTCGGGAGCGGCTGGAAAGATTACCAAGCGACTGGTTCCATCTGTGGAATCCCGTTGGCGGAAGGCTTGCGTCAGGCACAGCGCCTCGACGATCCCATCTTCACGCCGGCTGCGAAGAATCACCAGGGCCACGATGAGAACATCTCATTCGAGGCTGCCGGAGATAGGGTCGGTCACGAGTTGATGAGCACCTTGCGCAATCTCTCGGTCGAAGTGTTCAACCATGGTCGTGCTCACGCAGATGACTGCGGGCTGATCTTGGCCGACACCAAATTCGAGTTTGGACTCGATGGCGATGGACCAGTCCTCGCCGATGAGGTGCTGACCGCCGATTCATCTCGCTACTGGCCTGCCGATCAGTATCAAGTGGGAATCAGCCCTCCTTCCTTCGACAAGCAATATGTTCGCGACCATCTCGCTTCTTGTGGCTGGACTGGCGATGGTCCGCCCCCTGACCTTCCTGCGGATGTGGTCGAGGGAACGACCGCTCGTTACCGGGAACTGTTTCAGCGTGTCACTGGGGTCGATTGGGAAACCTGGAAGGAACAGCAATCATGAGTGCCAAGGTATTGGTAGTGATGGGAAGTGACAGCGACTGGTCCGTGATGGAATCGTGTGTGGACCAGTTGCAGAAGTTCGAGATCGAGGCCGAAGTTCGAGTCTGCTCTGCCCACCGTACACCGGAAGTGGCCCAGGCCCTCAGCCGGGGCGCCTGTGATGAGGGGTATTGTGCCATCATCGCTGCGGCCGGTCATGCCGCTCATCTGGCCGGTGTGATGGCGGCCTCGACCACCCTTCCGGTGATCGGAGTCCCCATCGATTCCAGCGCTCTCGACGGTCTGGATGCACTGCTGGCGACGGTCCAGATGCCTCCTGGAGTTCCGGTGGCCACCGTCGCCATCGGGAAACCGGGTGCGGTCAACGCGGCGATCTTGACCGCCCAGATCGTCGGCTCCAGCGATGCCACGATGCGTGCCAGACTAGAAGATCACAAGGCGACGATGGCCAGCAAGGTCGCGGCCAAGGATGACGCACTGCGCAGCAAGGTCGCAGGGAATTGATCTGGAATTGAATGAGAGTTGATCGCCATCAGTTTCCTTGTGGCGGTCGATGATCCGCTCAGCGGATGGCCTCGAAGGGTGGCTGCAGCACTCCGGCCTCGGTGATCCAGCCGCGGATGTGAGACGCTGGAGTGATGTCGAAGGCGGGATTCTTGTAACCGATCCCCTTCGGCGGGCGCTGACCGCCAGCGATGGACCAGATTTCCTGCTCGGATCGCTGTTCGATGGGGATTTGAGCCCCATTCTCCAGCGAGAAATCAAAGGTCGATGAAGGGGCTGCGATGTAGAAGGGTACATCGTGGGCTCGAGCGAGCGAGGCGATGGTGTAGGTCCCGATCTTGTTGGCGGCGTCGCCGTTGGCTGCGACTCGGTCCGATCCAGTGATGACCAGGTCGATCTCTCCCGACTGGAAGAAACTCCCGGAAGCACCGTCGCAGATGACATCCACCGGGATTCCTGATTGTTGCAATTCCCAGGCGGTCAGTCGTGAGCCTTGCAGCAAAGGACGGGTCTCATCGGCGAGCACCCTGAACCGTTTGCCGTTTTGCCACGCATGGTAGAGCACCGACAGCGCCGTCCCTTGACCGGCGGTGGCGAGTGCTCCGGCATTGCAGTGGGTCAGGATGGTAGCGCCATCCTGAATCAGTTCCGCTCCCGCAGCGCCGATGGCTCGGCAAAAGTGTTGATCTTGCGCCTCGATGGCTCGCGCTTCCTCCAGTAATCGATTCCTCAGGCTCACTCCGTCTAGATCGGTGCACGACGGAGAGGTGGCGACGCGATTCATTCGATCGACCATGTGTTGAAGATTGACTGCGGTGGGACGAGCCTGGCGCATCGGAGCGATGGCGACCTGCCAGAGTGCTCGCACCTGATCGATCTGGTCACAACCACGCAACGCGAGGCATAAGCCGTAGGCGGCGGCCACTCCGATGGCCGGAGCTCCACGTACCGCCAGTTGCTGGATCGCCTCGATCACATCGGCGGGGTGCTTGAGGATTCGCTGCTGGTTGTGCTGGGGGAGCCGTGTCTGGTCGATGATATGAAGGCAGCCATCGATGTCTCCGACCCACTCCAGCGTCATGAAGGAGAGACTCCAGGGATCTTGGGATGTCGATTCCTGGGGGCCACCGGGCATCTTGGAAATCCTTTCTTGCGCCGACAGAGGATCGCCGGCTGCAGCGATATCATCGACAGCGGTTGCGGATCGGGCAAGGGGTCTGAAGCGGAGTCACTGAACTTGCTGTGGCTAAGAATCGGCTCTCCAGCGATTCCCACCGAGGTGATCCCCACCGATGCGAGTGCCTGACGGGTTTCTAGGGGTAACGGCCCGCGCCGCGACACGATCACCTGACGTGGAGCCAGATGTGCGATCCACTGCGCCAGCGGAACACTGTGTGAGCCGTGATGAGGGAGCAGCAAGAGGTCGATGGGGCCGGAGAGGGAGGCGCGGCTCAGCAGCGGTGCCTCGGCGTCTCCCGGGAGCAAGATGGAACCGTGGGGGCCCTCCACTTCGATCACCATCGATCGATCGTTGGTCGAGATGGCGGGACCGGGAACTCGTGGATCGGGGCTGACCACGATTCGAAGTTGCCAGCGACCGATCTTGATCCGGTCGCCGGTGCTGAGGTGTTTCACCGTCACGCCATGCTGCTGAGCCTGCTTTTCCAACGCCCGACCCACCGCAGAGAGAGATAAGTTTCTCGAGACCAGCAAGCCTCCGACCGATCCGGTCGCCATCAACTCTGGCACTGCCGAGTAATGATCGAGATGGGGATGGGAGATAATGATCCAGTCGACGCGGGAGCGGCCCACTCTCCACAGTGCTCGGCGGATCCGTGCGGCTCCTCCATCGGGAGCATCGAGGGATCCTGCATCGTAGAGCAGGGTCGCCTCCGGCGAGTCGAGCAGCAGGCACTGACCTCGGCCACTGGGCAGCAGACGCATCGTGCCATGGTCGGGTAGCGAGTCCTGGATGGCAACGCAGAGCAGCGCGACCAGCAGCGCCGCAACGGCGAAACGGAGCCGCCCGGCACTGATCAGCAGCAGTGCCAACATCGCTAGCGACAAGGCGGGCACTCCGATCACCGGCGCGATCCAGGGACTCCACGGCATTTGATCAGCCAGTTGGGTGATCGCTTCCAGCAGTGCACCGATCCCTTCCCATCCGGAGCGAAACAGTGGTGTGGGAAGCAGATCAAGAAACAGTACCTGGACCATCGCCAGCACGATTCCGATCGAGATGGGAGGGAGCATCACCAGCGTCCACAACGGCGACAGAGGCGACAGTTCAGGACTATACCAAGCGAGCGCCACGTGGGCCCCGAAGAAGGCTCCCAATCCGGCAGCCAGGATCGAGCGAGAATCAGTTCGTCCGGCGCCAACTAGGTGAATCCCCGCCACCGCACACAACGAGATGGTCGCTGCCGGAGCGGGAGGCGCCAACCCCATCGCGCACCAGATCAGCATCGAGAAGGAGAGGGCATGAAGAGGAGAAGGGATGCGTCCTCCCAGTAATCCGATGGCGAGCATTGCACCGGTCATGGCGGCTCGGATGGCCGGTGGATCGGCGCCCGAAAGAAACGCCTGACCCAGTACCACCAACGCACCGCTGCAGCGAAGCAGGGAGGACCAGGGAGGTCGAAGTCGCTTGGCCAGAAAGAGAAACAGCCCCAGCACGATGCCGATATGTAATCCACTCACCGCCAGCAGGTGTCCGAGGCCCGTCTTCTGCATCGTCGAGCGGGTCCTGGCGTCGAGCAGTCCCCTTTCTCCCAGCAGCAGGGCACAACCCCACCAGCCATCGGCGGCCAGCAATCGGTCGATCGCCGCCTGACGCCAGTGATCGGCGTGGGACATCCAGCCACCGGCTTCGAGGATGTGCCACTGCTCCGGCGAGTGAACCTTGCGGCGATTTCCTGAACCCGCCCGCAGCAATAGTTGCACCCGATCGCCACGACCGAGTCGGGCAGATCCCGGCAAGGTCACCCACAGGTGCCCCACGATGGGCCGGTCATTTTGGTGGATCTGATCGACGCGGATGGTGGTCCAGCGTCTTCCTCCATGCCACTTTCGATGATCTTGACCCTGGCGCGGCGGCGAGCAGACCACCGCTTCCAGTTCGACCGGCCCGGCGGGGAGGTGCGCTTCCAGAGATGGCGGGCCCGGCCCGATGAAGAACCCAATCACGAGGGGCAAAAAAGTCCGAAGGAAGAGTGCCCGTGGACCGGGGAAGTACCCGATGGCGCCGATCACCAGCAGCAAAATGGGAGCGGGAAATCCGCTCGGCAGGGGCCACTGCAACGGCACCACTGTGCCCATCCAGAGAAACAGTGCCGGCCTCCAAAGAGGGGACCGGTGGGCCGTCGCCTTCCCCAGTCCGGCACTGGGTACCGCGTCCACGATTGGTTTGGAGTCAATTTCTGTGATCGCCATCGCTGTTTCGTCGACTCCCGCCCCTGACCTGATCGCTGTCCGATCGATCGAGGGATTCAGGGTGGTCCCGGTGGTGCGGGAAGCCAGTCGAGAGGTGCATCGATGGTCCGGATCGGGTCGAATAGGAGACAGACGCTTGCCCGCTCGCAGGAAGGAGATCCGCATGTCGAGGAATACACTGATTGCGCTGGGACTGGTGCTGGGTCTGACACTCCTGATCGGCGGGTGGCTACGGGATCAGTGGTTCGACTCCGGGCCTCTCGGGAATCCTTCGGTGGCGGTGGAGGCCCGCCAAGATTCGCTGCCGCTCGAGCCGAGCGGCTCGGAATTGATGGCGAATCGTGTCGATCCAGAGTTGGGACCGGTGCAGATCTCCGGAATCATCTCTTCCTTCGAGGGATCGGTGGCCCCGTTGGCACAAGTCTTCCTCTATCGGGTTCAATTCCCTGATCAGTTCTACGCTCGGGGAGGAGTTTCGTTGTGGGAGGTGCTGGACTGGGATCAACTTCGCGATTCGGGGGGATCCGAACTGGCCACTCTACCACTGCGGAAAGATCTGGCGCGATCCTTGACCCTCTTCTCCGAAACGCTGGCGGACAGTCGAGGGAACTACAAGTTTCGGGATCTGGAACGGGGATTTTATCTGGTGGCAGCGGCGACCGAAGAAACACTACTGACTCCTTCGGATGAGTTGATCGAACTGGAGGATGAACCTATCCGCCGGGATCTGTGGCTGCTGGCGGGCTCTCGATTGACGGTCCGGACCATCGATTCGCGAGGTGCAGTCGAGGACGCAAGAGTGATCGTGCGTGGCAATTTGGTCGACCCGGCTGCCGGTAGTGAAGCGTGGTACTTTTCCAGTGAAGAACTGTTGTTGTACATGCTCAATCCTCCGATGCAGGCGGGGCGCACCGATGCGGATGGACGGGTCCAGTTTAATCGTTTGCCCCAGCTCGATTATCAGGTCTACGCCATCAAAGCTCCGCTGGCTCAGGCGAGCCAGCGGATGACCGTGAGTACATCGCGCGAGATCACCCTGGAACTCGATGATGGGGCCCGCATCGATGGAGTCGTGGTGTCGACCTCGGGAGTCGAGATCGAAGGGGCGATGGTCCATTTGAGAGATCCGCAGCAGGGGCGCTGGGCAGAGTTGCCGAGACCCCTTCCCCATGCGGTCAGCGATGCGGCCGGTCGATTTCAGTTACTGGGGATTCCCCCCGGCATCTACCAGATCCACAGCGAAGCGCCGGGTTTTGTCGCTGGACGAATGATGGGAATCGAACCCGATCGGGATTCGCCACTTCCGTTGGTCGTGACGATGGAACCTGGAGCGGTGATCCAGGGCATCGTCCGTAATGAATCGGGGGACCCCCTCGAGGGGATCGAGGTGGAAGCGAGGAATGTTAAGAATCAGTTGAACCCTGAGATGGTCCTCACCGATGAGCACGGCGAGTTCGTGATCGATACGGTGGCCCCTGGCCATTATCTCCTCACCTTCACGGGTACAGGCTGGAAACGACAGCACATGGGGATCGGCGCCGGTCTCGATCGGTTCGAGGTGGTACTCACCAAGGTGCCGATCCTGACCGGGCGAGTGATCGACCCGAAAGGGAATCCGATCTCGAGGGCTCGCGTAGCAATGGGGCAAGGCGGGGACCCGCAAGAGACCACCACCACCGATGCGGCCGGTAGATTTCGTCTCCTCCTGTACCGCAATCAGGACATGCTGGAGATTCTCGCCCGCGGCTACCAGCAGTGGAGCCAGCAGATCGACCCCGCCATCGGTGGAGATCTGGGTGATGTAGTGCTGGCCGCTGCGGAGATGGTCGAGGGTCTCGTCTTCTCTCCTGCGGGTCAGCCGGTTTCAGGGGCACGGATCACTGCCAAGCAGGTGCATCAAGGGCCTCGTGATCCGACGCGCCGCGATTCCAGTAGCGCCTGGTCGAAGTCGGATGGGAGCTTTCGGATCTCGCTGCTCGATCCCGATTTGCAGTGGAATCTGACCGCTTCATTCCCGTTACTACTGGCGAGTGAAGCCGTCCTGGTCGATCCCCAGGGGCACAATACCTTCGGGGTGAAGTTGATGCTGCGGTGGGGGGCAGAGGTGAGCGGAACGGTGACGGGTGAGGGAGTGCCAGTTGCAGGCGCGACCGTCTTCTTTCGGGCCGGAGGCCGCGGCTGGAGCAGGAATCAGAATAACCGCAGCATACGAACCGATGAGAATGGTCAATTCCAGGTCAGCGGGCTGATCGATGGACTGTATTCGATTCGTGCCAGTGCCGATGGATTTGGCGATGTCCTGCTCGCCGATCAGATGATACGCACCGATGAGCAGTTGCGCATCGATTTGCAGTTGCTCAGGGAATCGACTCTCTCCGGCATCGTCATCGATGAGAGAGGGGGGCCGGTGAATGGAGTCCAGGTTTCGGTGGGTGATTCAACCGGTGCCCGGCGGATCGCGGTCTCGAGGCTCGATGGCTACTTTTCCATCGATCAACTGGCTCCGGGTCTGGTCCAACTGTCGGCCGAAGCCGATGGTTTCCTGCGGACCCGTTTGGCGGAAGTCGATCCGCGGCTCGGTCCGATCGAGATTGTACTGAACCAGGAGCATTTGCTGATGGGTGTGGTGGTCGATCTCGAGACGGGAGATCCGATTGCACGGGCTCGGGTGAATGTCTCCGTTGTGTCCTCTAACCGGCGATCCGGGCCCACCGGACGAGGGTTTTCAGATCGATCGAATCAACAGGGCCAATTTAAAGTCAGGGGTCTGAGAGCCCAACGGTACCAAGTCTCCACTACTGCCGAAGGATTTTTCACAGCGACCTTTCCCATCGAACTTCCTTTTGCGATTCCGGATGAGACGATCGTCATCGAACTCAATTCTGGAGGGCGAGTCCTCGTCGATGTGGTGGACGAAGCGGGATCGATGGTGGAGGGGGCGAGCTTGCGCGCCTATTTGCTGGAGGAGGGGGGGGCAGGATCTTCACCTTCGAACTCGAGGGGCTACAATCGCTCCAATCGCTCGGTGGCCAGCACGTCCACCGATGGTACAGGGAGAGGAATTCTCGGCGGCCTCATCGATGGTTTCTACCGCATATCCATCCAGCATGACATGTATCTTCCGACCCAATCGGTGGCGGTGGTGAAGAAGTTGCACGGCAGCACACGGCTGCGGGTGGTACTGGTACGAGGCGCAACGATCCGCGGACAGGTACGAGACAGCAGCGGAACTCTGCTCCACGGCGGTCGAGTGTCGGCTCGTAGTCCCGGGGTTTCCCGACGCAGAGTTGAGATCGATGAATCCGGCAACTACTCCATCTCTGGCCTCGCCCCCGGGTTGTATCAGGTGGTCTATGAAAGTCGCAAAATGCCGCTGGATCCGCCTCCCCGCGGCGAGATCGAAGTCAGTGGGACCGGACAGAGAATCCTCGACCTACGCCCCTGAAGTGCCTTTCCGAATCGCTCGACTACCTTGGTACTTCCCCTTGATTGGCGTTTTTCGACCAATTTCGTTATGCTTCTGTAGGCGCAACCTCCGTTGCAGTACTGCCTTGGCTCACGATGTGAGTTGGAAGTCGCAGAGTTGCAAACTTTCCTGCGCCAGGGACTTCGGAAGGATCGATCTGAATGGACAATTTCTCTTACGATCGGCCGCGCTTTCGATCCCATCTCAAGGGGTTGATGCGATTGCTGATCGCCGTGTTCCTCTTTTCTGCCGTCTGTACCATTCATCTCTTCATCGCAGGGCCGGGGGTCTCAGCCTTAGGCCTCAAACCACCTTCCGAGAAGATGGAATTGATCTTCGTGGATTCCGCTCCGGTAGACCCCGCTTCGAGCGGGGACGATGACTCGACTGAAGCCGGTAAAGCCAGTGAAAAAGAGCAAGCTCTCGCCATCATCGGGGTCGAGGCCCGAATTCCTGATGACGTGCGCAAGCCGATCGGCATGACCCTGGCGGAGTTGCAGCAGTTGACGGATCAGACCATCGTGCAAGGCGAATCTTTTCTCGCCGAATTTCCGGTCAGTGAATATCGTACCCAAGTGATCACGGTGCTCTGTCGCCTGTACTTGCTGAATTCGAGCCGAACCTTCATCGACACGACTCGACTCTACAAGGAACGAAATGGTAACGATCCGGACAAGAGCTGGATCCAACTCTTGCGAAAGAACTACTTCGTCAGGATCCTGGCCCATCTGGATGAAGCGATGTCGGTCATTCCCGAGGGAGAGTCGATCAATTGCCGGCTGGTTCGATTGAAAGCGGATACCTTCTGGCACTCCCAGCAGTACGCCAAGGCGATTGGTCAGTATCGAATCCTGGTCGACCAGTGCGGCGATCTTGAGGATCTGGATGTGGTTCGCTGCGCCCTTCTCAACTCGCAGTTGCGAGATCACGATCATTCCGGTGCGGTCTCTACCGCCGATGCCTTTCTGACTCACCACCTCGAGTCCGAATTGTTACCCCATGTGTTGCACCTGCGGGGCAAGGCTTTGCTCGAGGCGGGTCGATTGCCGGATGCACTCTACTGGTGGAGATCGATTGAAGATGTGATTCACTCGGCTGCCGTAGGCGACCCGGTCGTGTTCGGTACCAAACCGGTCAAGCTCAGTCTCAAGACACGTGGTGATTTCCAGCGCTACCATGAGGAGATCAATTTCACCCTCGGCTTCATCGCGTTTGCGATGGGCGATTACCGCGCTGCAGAGCAAAGTTTTCGTGAGGAACAGGAACTGCTGATCTCACGGCAGGGAGAGAATCGGATCACCAATGTCGGTCAGGTTTATATCAACCGGACCGAGCGAGTCTATGACACATTGGTTCGCCTGGTCGGCAAGCCTACTCCGTCACTCGATCTGGGAGATGGCTGGATTTCCAATGTCTCTCTCGACCCGGTGCAGGAGCAGGGCAACGTGGTGTTGCTGCTCTTTGCGCCCTACAAAAATGCTCGCTATCGCGATACGATTGAAAACTTGCAGAAACTCTATGTCACCCACTGGCATGAAGGCCTTCGAGTCGGTTGGATTGCGATTCCCAAGGGACGTAATGATTTGTCCGGACAGTTGGATACGTTGGCCGTCGAGGCCTCATCGATGGGCCTCGCATTTCCCGTCGGAATGGAAATGGACCGGGAGTACGCCAATTACAAGTCCTACAATTCTGCCGTTGGGGGAGGAACTCTGGTCGCGATCGATCGTGCCGGCAATCTGTCCTGGTACAAGATGGATCCGACCTTTCGGGATGAGTCGATCATCTCGATCGTCGCGCGGCGACTGCTAGAATCGGATTCTGGCTCAAAATAGGGCATGTATCCGACCCCGGTTCAGGGGATACAATGTGATTCGATGTCGCCGGTGAAAGTGCTCCGGTCCCGACAGTCCTCGGCAATCCCGGTCAGGATCCACATCGTCGGATCTGTACGTCGAAGGAATCAGTTTATGTGCCCATTGTCCAGAGTTCTTACCGTGGCCCTGAGTGTGATCTTGTGGATCTCAGCGGGACTGACGCCTCCCTTATCTGCCTCTGAATTCAGTCGTGAACACTGCACCGAGAGTGCCGCTGCGACGGATTCTCTGATCGGAGATGATGGCCAGGAGGAAGGTCTTTCCGCCAAGGAGATTCGCAAACTGGTCCAGCAGGCGGCGATGTCGGGAGATGCATCGGCGCTGGCCGAGGTTCTCCGAACCGTCGGCAAGATGCCCGGTCCAGACGGTGCCGCTTCGGTGCTCGCCACCGCGGCGGCACTCGACCAGGGGCCCGATGACATCTACTGGTTTCTGCTCCAGGGAGTCGCAGGTTTCAAGGGTCCCGATGCCTTCACCGAGATGGGTGAGTTCGTGATTCGATACAAGTCCAAGGCGATCTCCAGAGATTTACTCAATGCCTTGCGCAAGTGTCGTTCCAAGTATGTTAACCGCGTGATCCGAAGAGTCTTTCACCAGGGTGGCCAAGACATGCAGATGATGGCGGTCGACATCGCCGCCAATGTCCCGGTACGAAGAACCATCGATATACTGTTGCCGATCCTGGCTCGTGAAGACGCCAAGGAAAAGGGTGGCAAGAAGCCTTCGACCGCACTCAAACGCGCCATCATTGCAGCCCTAGAATCCCTCACTCGCCAGCAATTGGGAGATAGCCTCATCAACTGGGAGGGGTGGTGGAGTAAGGAACGAGAGCGTGGCTTGAAGGTGATCCGCGATGAAGCGGAAGATCATGTCGCATCGACCGGTCTCGCTCGCCCCCTCGACCCGGTTCGGGCGCGTCAATTCCTGGGACTGGAAGAGATGCCTGCAGGGTCGGTGCTGGTGGTGAAGGGGCCTACCGCCGCCAATGGCAATGACACCAACTTCGATCACATCGAGCATGTGCTCGACCGAATCAAGGTGGCCAACACCGTGGTCGAAAAGGGCGAGTTGGAGGACCCCTCCTTCTCCCTCGACAAGGTGGCGGCGATCTTCATCAACTGTTCGCAGATCCACAAGTTTTGTCAGAGCCCGGGTCATACTGCTGGGGCCTATACCGGCAAAAGGTTACACAAGTGCGAGGGGCCCGCTCCCCACGACACCGTCCAGTTCAAGATGAAACAGGCCGCCGTCGACAAATTGGTGAAGTGGGTTGAAAATGGCGGCTACTTGTTCACCGAGGACTGGGTTCTGGTCGAACTTCTGGAGATCGGCTTTAGTCGTTTCGTCCGATCTGGAGTTCCTCTCGAGGGGGGAGATGTGACGATCAGTCCCGAACGGGGCATGACCGCTCATCCGCTGCTGAGAGGAGTCTTCATTCCTCCGGTGGATCTCGAAGCGCTCCGTCGCGAACGCTGGGCCGGGTACGATGATGAAGACGACGATGACGATGAAGAGAACTATGATCCTACCGTCGAGGACGATGAGGGGGATTTGGATCGCCGTCGCGGGAAAACTGCCGTCGGTGAGAGCGGATCTGAATCGGGTTCTGAGATCGAAGATCCCGACATTCGCCTGGTCGCCCACCGGTGGAAAATCGACAAGGAGAGTCCTTCCCTCGACATTCAATCGAAGAAGGTCCAGGTGCTGGTCGATTCTGAAGATCTGAGACAACTGTGTGGGGAAGGTGCGGTGGCGATCACATTCCCGGTCAAGCGAGGTCGGGTTCTCCACGTCCTCTCTCATTTTGGCAAGCAGAGTAGTTCTGACAATGAAGCGACCATCGAGAATATCCTCGTCAACTTCCTCTTACAGGTGAGGATCCGCGCCGGCGGAATGCGATAACCTCGTCGATCGATTCCTGTTCAGTGAAATCCGGCCGGGCCGGCTGCTCAAGTTGACTCCCTGTCGAGATGGGACTACCGTACTCAGCGGGACGAGGGTATCGTCCCAGCAGTGCGATTTTGCAAACAGTACGATTTTGCAAACAGTGCGGTTTCGCAAAAAGTGCAGTACGGATCGTTAAGATCCTGAGTGGGGAAAGCTCTTTGAAACTGCTTCCGCCGGGAGTCCAGCACCGATCTCTCCAGGCGATCCCTTCTCGATTATCGTCTTCTCGATCATCGTCTTCTCGATCA
>JAPKAM010000105.1 GCA_028825265.1 Planctomycetota bacterium | reverse complement strand
TGGGCTGCTTGAGGTATCCTGAATCCAGGTTCATGACTGGAGAAGATCTGCTTCCCTAGCTGCGATCCTCATCGTGCTCCATGACTGCCGGCGGCTCAGTTCGACTGGCGAAGCGGGAGTTCGAACGCGAGCCCGCGTCACACTGAAGTGGAATGGATCCCAGTTGCAGCATTCGCATTCCGAGGGTTCCGAACAAAAAAAACCACAATTACCGAGCAATGATTTTCTCGACGGGTTGGATCCAGCTCCCCAGCGATCTGGCGAACCGGACCCGGAGCCTGCGCACGATCCTTCCGATGAGAAGTCGGCCCGACACTCGGAATCTACGGTCGACCCCGCGGAATCGGATCCGAATTTAGGCAGTCTGATGTCGAGCGATTCCGAAGGGGTTCAGGAGCCGGTGATCCTGGAACGAGGAGATCATGGCATCTCTCGGCGCAAGATCGACCGCGATGCGATCAATGCCCTGTATCGGATGATCGAGCAGGGGCATGTCGCTTACCTGGTCGGTGGGGCCGTCAGAGATCTGATGATCGGCAAGACTCCCAAAGACTTCGATATCGCCACCGATGCCACTCCGCGCAAGATCAAACGGATCTTCCGTAATTGCCGTCTCATCGGTCGCCGATTCCGCCTCGCTCATCTCTATTACCACGGTGGCAAGATTCTCGAGGTCGCTACATTTCGTTCCTCGGGTGAAGCGGATGAAGTGGTTCGCGAAGGTGAGATGATTCACCGCGACAATGTCTACGGAACTCCCGTTGAGGATTCGCTTCGCAGGGATCTGACCATCAACGGACTCTTCTATGATATTTCGAACTTCACCGTCATCGATTATGTCGGTGGTGTGAAAGACTTGCGAGATGGCGTGGTGCGAATGATCGGAGATCCCGACCGATCCTTCCACGAGGATCCGGTGCGGATGCTGAGGGCGATCCGTCATGCCGGAAGGACCGGATTCAGGTTGGCCGATGAAACGGTGGCGGCCATCGAACGGTGTCGAGAGCAGATCTTGAAGGCCAATCCAGCGAGGCTGCTGGAGGAGTTCTACAAGGACCTGGGGTCGGGCCACGCACGCAATTACTTCCAGACACTTCAGCGCCATCGATTGCTCGATCTTCTGATGCCGGCCGTTTCCGAGTGGATCGAAGATTCGAAGGTCTTTGATCAGTGGCTCGATGCCCTCGATCGGCTCGATGGTCTGGTTGCGGCTGGACAACGGGTTCATCAGGCGATGGGAATCGCCGCCTTGATCGCTCCCGAGTTATTGTCCCGGCTCAATCCTCTGATCCACCCGAAATCCCCATCTTCCCAACTGCCCAAGTCGGTGCGAGATGGGATCAACCGAGTGTTGCGCCAACTGAAGGTTTACCGTCGCGACGAAGATCGGCTGATCAATGGCCTGAGAGGCCTCGCCGCGGTGCATCGCTGCACGGAACAGGGCCAATGGTCCAGCAATGCCAAAAATAGCCCTTGGGCGCGGGATTCGATCGAAATTCTTTACATCCTGCTGGGACCGGAAAATCGACGGGCAGAATTGTTGGAGCAGGCCCGCTCTTTTCCTGAGGCCCAGTTGCCTCCTGCTCGGGTTCGCCGCCGCCGTCCGGGTCGATCTGCGGAAGCACGCCAGGATGGCCCTGAATCGCCATCGACTTCCTCCACCGCTGAGAGCGACGCTTCCGGACCACCCAAAAGACGCCGTCGTCGCCACCGTAAAAGATCCTCCGGCCCTTCCGAGGGGTGAGTCTCGCGGGATCGGCCCCATTCTCGCTCTCGACCGTGATCCGTTCGGCCGCCGCTTGCGCAGGATATGGTCGATTCCCCTAAATGAAGCCTCAAGGCACCCTTGCATCGGTGAGTGAAGTGCGGGTACCTTCCCAACTTCCCCGGTGTGATCTGGCTGAGCAGTTGATCTGTCAGCGTGAGATCACAGTCTGAGGCGCCCTCCACATGAGCCGTGGAGGACGTGAGGAATGAGGGGAATAGGGGAATGAGGGGGTGTTTCGGGCCCCCCCGGAGCCTTGTGACGGAATCACACCTTTCCGATCACAATCGTCGAGATACTGCCCGATGGCGGAATGAAGGAGATGAAGCATGCAGAGACGGCGACGGATTCATACAGTCTACCTTTCGATGGCAGTCGTACTCATGGTCCTGGTCGTGACCAGTGGCTGTGCTGTGCCCGGTTACAACGAGCGCGAAGCGATGCTGTTCGAGGACCGAATCCATACCGAGTTCAAGACGGGTGGATTCACCCCGAATAGCGATCACTTCAGTGGAGGTAGTGGCTTCGGAGTGAAAGTCAACTACGAGTACGACTACGGAATGCACTTCGGTTTTGAATTCGACACCATCGATAACGTCGAGGGTCTTGCGTTTTCAAGGACCGCTGGTGAGACCGGGGTCGGGTACTTCTCCGACTTTGATAACATCCGTTCCGTGGGGGAGCGTGCGATCGAAAGCATCGATCGACGTGAGTTCGTGATCGGACTCGACTGGGATGTACCCCTGTCCAAAGAAGGCAATTTGCCGTTGCTTCGCTATGGAATCGGAATCGGTGGATTGATGTCGCAGGCTCAAACCAGTGAAGCGTTCCTGGCAGAGGTGGCCGTCGACAATCCGGGTGGCCTTAGGGTCGCCGTCTCGGATCAGTTCATATTCCTCTTGAGGCCTTCCGCCTCGATGCGTTGGGAGATGTGGGACGGTGCGCTCTCGTTATTGGCGGAAGCTCAGTACGATATTGCCAGTAGTGAGGTCCGAATCGATATCGAGACTGACGGCGATTCGGCCGGCGATCTAGATTATGGCGGACTCAATGCCTTCGTCGGAATCGATTTCAGTTTCTAGTCACGGTCTGAAGACCGTGGAGTTCAGGACCCGGGTTTCCTCTTCCCGACGGGAAAAGGAAACCCGGGTTTTCGTCTATTCCCTGAGGTTCATCAATACCCTGCGCCGCTTCCTCCATTCCATACCGCTGCTCACTTCACTTCCTGTTGGCTTCTCCATCTCTGGCAGCTCTTGGCCGCTGCAGCCACTTCCAGGATGGGTCTCATCATGAAGTGGGCCTACCGCGGGGGGGCATGGCTACTGATCGCACTCGTGGCACCCGGAGCACTGCTGGGGCAGCCACAGGCCACACCCAACCGACTCACCTCGACGGTACGAATCGGAACGGTCGCGGTGTCTGTTCAACTTCCAGACTGCCCGGAAGTGGTCCCGGCTCTCCCCGATCTGACTCGACCCGGCGTTTCAGAGATCCCCGGTGGTTGTCGGCTCGAGACACCACTGCCGATCCTCTGGTCGGGCGTACTGTTACCGCCGGGAAAGCACCAGTTGTCGATCCAGGTCGGTCCCTCTTCGCAAGTCCAATTACTGGCACGATCTCTCGGCGGTGGACCCGAGATTGTGATCCCCGTGGTCCGAAGTGTTCTCGACCGTCCGGCCAGCACCATCGTGGCGACCGTTGCAGTCATCACTCGCCAAGAATCGAGTCAACTGTTCTTGCGACTGGAGTGGGGAGTCCTGGCTCTGACCTGTAACGGTGTTCCAGCGAAAGCCATTTCCCAGCAGGTGAACGACTGGAAGTTACAGACTTTTCAGTTCCCGCAGTTGTCTTCGATTTCAGCCCACTGCGTCCTTGGCACCATCGAGGATCCGGTCGGAGATCTACCGCTGGTTCGAGCCGTGCTGATCTCGACTCCCGGGGCTGTTCCGGTTCTTCGGCTTGAGGATCCCTCTCGTGAGCGGATCGCTGCGGCCAGCGAAGAGATCACCCGAGCACTCTATCGTTCACAGAAGAAACTGCGTCGTCTTGAAGGAGAAGTCGGATCGGATCCGCAAGAAAAAGCCCAGTGGCAACGTCGGATCCGTACGGCGCAGCAGCAGCGGGAAAATCTTGAGAATAAAATTCAGCAGTTGGATGAAGTTGGGGCAGTCAAGATTTTGACTCCGACCGGTGCTGCGGGTTCCGGTCAGGCGAGATTACAGGTCACCCTTGAGCAACAACAGGGGGGAGTGGTGCTGATCGTTCGCAACCTATCGGGGGAATATCATTTCCTGCTTGCGCCGAACCCATGATGTTTCGCTCGCACAGGTGACCATCGCGGGTCAGTCGGCGATTCGTCGCTTGATCGGCTTCCATGCAGGGGAAGTGATCAGGAAGTAGCTGACCAGCAGGAAGGCCGCGATCAGTAGCCCGCTGAAGAAGGCCCACCAGATCCCGGGTAGTCCCATCTCTTTGGTAAAGGTCAGGTGATACGCCAGCGGCAGCGTAGTGCAGGGGAATCCGATCACGCCGATCGCTGCCGCTGGAATCGTCTGTCCAGCCCCGCGCAGAATTCCAGCCGCGACCGCCTGCACTCCGTCGAAGATCTGAAATGCTGCTGCGATGGGAAGCAGCGCCATCGCACTGGTGAGGACCAGTGGATCCTTTGAAAATATTTCCGGTAAGGTCGAGTCAAAGAACACGATCAACATTCCCAGGATGGTCATCACCAGTACGCATAGCCAGAGCGATGTGACCCCTGCAAGTCTTGCACGAATCGGATCAGCCTCACCCAGCAAATTGCCGACCCGGGTGGTCGCGGCACCACTGATGCCCCAGGGGAACATGAAGGTGAAGGAGATGATTTTCAGGACAACGATGTGGGCGGCGATCTGGCTTTCACCGATCCAGCCGGCCATCAAGGTGGTGGCCTGAAAGGTCCACACCTCGACGCCGAAATGAATCGCCACAGGGATACCCAGGGCCAGCAGTGCTCCCATCGCCCGGGGAGAAAAGCTCCGACGACTCCATCGTACCCAGCCCGCTGAGAAATAATTCCCTCTGGCAGTGAGGGCCAACAGGATCAGCAGCATCAGCCAGCGACTGGCACCGGTGGCATAGCCAGCGCCCTCGATTCCCATGGCAGGAATACCCCATCCACCGAAGATGAACAGTTCGTTGATCACGACATTGAAGATGTTAGCGGCGATCACGGTTACGACCATCGGTGCGAGGTGGCCCCGTCCCTGGAGGTATTGCCTCAAGACGATGTAACCGAGAAATGCCGGGATACTGAAAATCTGGGCATGTGCGTACTGGGCTGCGTTCAGACTCAGGGATTGGGTCTGACCGAGGATCAGCAAGGTATCCTCAGAGAACTGCCAACTCAGGATGAGCAGTGGCAGAAGCCCCGCTGCGAGCAAGATTCCTCGTTGAAGGGTGCGGCCCAGCGCCACGGAATCGCGTGCGCCGTGGGCCTGGGTGACCAGCGGGTCCATTCCCTGGATCAGTCCCTGTGCGATGACCAGCGTGCCGAAGACCCAGCTATCTCCCAGGGCTACCGAGGCCAGTGAGGAGGTGCCCAGCCGGCCGACCATCCACATGTCGACCAGTCCCATCACCATCATCCCGACCTGGGTGAAGACGATCGGCAGTGCCAGCGAAATCAGTGGGGAGATTTCGGATCGGGACAACAATCGAGTCCAATCGGGTTGCGGTGACGGCCATCGTCCACCTAGCCTCAGCAACAGCAGCGAGGCAGAATGGCGTGGTCACCGGCGACTACCTTGCTGCAAATACACCTCAAGATCCAGGAGGATCGATGATGAAACTGACCACCGCTGTGCTGTTCTTATTGGCGCTGTTCTTGTGGGCTCCTTGGACACTCGACGGACGACTACTGGATGCGGCCGCTTCGATCGAACAAGAATCAGGCACGGCGGAGCCGACGACGCGATTTCCGTATTCTGGCAGTGATACCTTCGAGGGCAAGATCCCGACTCCCGATCAATTCTTCGGCGTGGCGCTGGGAGATCGATTTACTCCTCATCACGAAGTGATGGCGTACTGCCGTGAGGTCGCGAAATTGTCTCCGCGGGTTTCGATCGAAAGATACGGTCACTCCGTTGAAGGGCGTGAACTGGTCCTGTTGATGATCTCCGATCAGGAAAATATTTCCAGACTCGAGCAGATCGAATCCGCCCATCGATTGCTAGCGGATCCCCGGGAATTGTCGGAGCGGGAGGACCTGTCACTGGAATCGCTGGTGGCTGACCTGCCAGCGGTGGTGTGGCTCTCCTACAATGTTCACGGAGATGAGTCTTCCGGCACCGAGGCCGCTCTGGCCACCATCCATCAACTAGCCGATGGTTCGGATGCGGCGATTCGGAGCATCCGCGAGAATTGCCTGGTGATTGTCGACCCCCTGCTCAATCCAGACGGCAGGGAGAGGTACCTCCACTGGTACCAGCAAAATGGCGCTCACCCTCCTGATCCCGATCCCGCTTCACGAGAGCATTCTCCTTCATCTCCTTCGGGACGAAGTAATCACTATCTGTTCGATCTCAATCGAGACTGGGCCTGGCAGAGTCAGCCGGAAACGCGTGCCAGAATTCGCCAGTACCTGCGCTGGCAGCCACAGGTTCATGTCGATTTTCACGAGATGTCCCCCGAGTCGACCTACTTCTTCTTTCCTCCAGAGGAACCGATCAACTCCAATATTCCGGAGGAGCGAGTCGAGTGGAGCCGGGTTTTTGGACTGGCCAACGCAAAGGCGTTCGATCGATTCACCTGGAGGTACTACACCGCTGAACGGTTCGATCTGTTTTACCCCGCCTACGGGGATTCCTGGCCGACTCTCAATGGCGCCATCGGGATGACTTACGAGCAAGCCGGAGGGGGATCTGCAGGTCTGGTGTATCGGCGTCGAAATGGCACCTTGCTGACACTCAAGGATCGCCTCCACCATCACCATGTTGCTGGCCTGGCATCGGCGGAATGTGCGGCAAAAAATCGAACTCGTCTGCTGACCGATTTCCA
This sequence comes from Planctomycetota bacterium, assembly GCA_028825265.1. Taxonomy (GTDB): domain Bacteria; phylum Planctomycetota; class UBA8108; order UBA1146; family UBA1146; genus QNYK01. The sequence goes on along the minus strand of JAPKAM010000105.1, from coordinate 2,352 downwards.
TCAGTTCCGGCAGGACACCATCTATGCGGGGCGAGATTCTGAGGTCACGCAATTTATCATTCCACCCGCTGTCGGAGATCGGCGCTTGTCGTTACTGCGATTACTCCGGGCGCAGGGGATTGAGATGGTACAGACCATCGAAGAGGTGGTAGTGGAGGGGTTGGTTCATCACGATGGAACCGCTCAGGAGATTCTCAAACTGGCTCCAGGAACGGTAGTGGTCCCGCTCGATCAACCTCAGGGACGACTGGCCAGAACTTTGTTGGAGCCGCAGGCCAGCGCCGGTGAAGCGTACTTCTACGATGTCGCGGCATGGTCTCTTCCGATGGCTTTCGGGGTCGAGACGCTGCTGGCAAGCGAACCACTCTCCGGCATCCTGATCCCGCTGGGACCGCTCGAAGATCCGGTGGGGAGGGTCGAGGAGCAAGCGGGGGTCGCCTACCTCCATCGCTGGCAGGGGGTGCCCTCTGCCAAGGCACTGAGAGCGATCCAGAAGGGTGGAGAGCGAGTCGATCTGGTCACCGAGGCGATCCAGATCCAGGGCCAGGATTATCCGGCTGGGACGCTGGTGGTGAGAGTCTCTTCGCCAGACACCCATCGACTGGTCGAGCAGGTCGCAATAGAGACTGGGACCGTGTTCCATGGCACCGCCAGTGGTTGGACCGACCTGGGGCCCGACCTCGGCTCCGGCTCCTTCCCCGAACTGGCCCACGCTAGAATTGCGGTACTGGGTCCAGATTCAGTCTCGAGTCTTTCTTATGGTGCAGTTTGGAGTTTTCTCGAACAGGAGATGGGCATCGAGTTCACGACCGTCTCTGCGGCGCGACTGGCTCGATCTCTCGATCGATTTGATGTATTGGTAATCCCCTCCGGAGCGAGAGGGTCGTCGCTGGGGGACCGGGCACGACAGGCGCTGGAGCCGTGGGTTCGGGGCGGGGGGGTCGTACTGGCGCTCGGTAGTAGTGCCTTCCAGATGGGCGAATCGGGTCTCGGCCTCGTGTCACAGGAAGTGCGCAAGGCAGAGGAGCCGGAAGAGAAACCGAAGCAGCGCAGAACCCGAGCCGATCTACGGGAAGAGCGCCGCCAGCAACAGGTGCCTGGCAATATCGTCTCGGTCGATCTAGATCCAGACCATCCACTCTCCTTTGGTCAGCCACGGCGGATCTACGGATTCATCGGCAGCGCGAGAATCTTCGAACTGTCGGGAGAGGCGAGTGACGTGGGGGTGCTGGGTGATACGGATCCAGTGGTGAGTGGTTTCATCTCCGACGAAAACCAGCAAGCACTCGGTGGCGGTGTGTGGCTAGTCGAGCAGAGTGTGGGGCGCGGTCGGGTGGTACTTTTTGCCGGAGATCCACTGTTTCGATCGTTCTGGCGTGGCACTGCAGACCTGTTTCTGAACGGTTTATTACTGCTGGCAGAAGAATCCTGAGATTTCACTTCAGATCGTGACTCCGAGGGTCGATAGGGCAGATGAGAGCGGATGACCCCAGCCCTCGGAGGATCGATGAACCCACATGAGAAAAATCTGCAAACTTCTGGTGTCGATGAGCCCCTGTCCCCAGCAGTGGTGATCCGAAAACTCCGCTTCCTGATCGATGCCCACCACGAGACGGTGCCGGGACTGGCTCGTGGCATCGGAGTGTTACCCAATACCATTCAGGATGTTCTCGACGGACAGGCCTTTCCCAGTCGTGCTCTGGTGCGCCGCATCGCGGATCGTTTCTCGTTACCGATGGAATTTTTTAGTGCCGAGGTCGGAAGCATCTCCGAGCCGAAATCAAGCCGCTCGGGAAAGGGCACCCCTCGGACGCGCCAGACCATTGCCAAGAAACCGACCGCTCAGAGTCGTTCCAAGGGCGCCGGATCGAGCACCACTGCGGCATCTACTGCGGCATCTACTGCGGCCACCCGAGAAAGAACTTCTCGCACCCCGAAGCCGGGGGGAGCGGCCGATGCTAAAACCGCCGAGAAATCGAAGGTGGCGCCTCCGGGAACGGCAGTACTTCAGCAGGCGTTGATCGAACTGCTCATCCAGAAGGGTGTGATCAGTGCGGATGAGTGGAATGCGAGGGTGCGCCTGGTGTCCAGGCGAATCTCGACCCAACGCTGACACGCGGGCTAGTCGGATGGAACGCAAGGAATCGGTGCTGCAGGCGTGATCCTCGGTGCTCCTGAGGTGATCGAGGCGGCCTGCTCGTCCCAGTTACTTCTTCCCATCTTGGAGAAAGCGACCGCTTTCCCCGCCTCGACACCGGGCTGGTCAAACGGATTCACCTGTAGTACGGCCGCCGCCATCAGCGTCGCCATCTCCCAGGTCAACATCAGGGCACCGAGGTGTTCGGCATCCAG